>CAXTFU010000189.1:0-9291 GCA_964243385.1 uncultured bacterium
CCCCAAGGCTCGACAGCCGGGCGACGGCAGGTGCGCTCATGCGGTCGACCGTCCGCCCAGCACGGGTCGCTCCACCAGAGGCTGGGCCAGGGTGTGGACGGTCGCCGCCTGTGGACGACCTGTCCGACGGGCGCGGTCGCCGTGCTGAGGCGTTCGGGCAGCAGCCCGACCGCCGGCTGCCCTGTGTGGCCCGCGGCTTCCGCTGCGAACTGGTACGCCGCAGGGCCCTCAGCCGTACCGGGACGCAGGGGAAGCGAGCGAGCGGATCAGCCGTGCACGACCTCCTCGTTGGGCTGGCCGGCGGCGGCGGGGGGCGAGCCGGGGCCGGGCTCGACCTCGGCGAGCTGCTGGCGGGCGTAGCGGGTGATGACGGCGGCGGCTGCCACGACGGGGACCGCGAGGAACGCGCCCGTGATGCCGGCGAGCGTGCCGCCGGCGGTGACGGCCAGGATCACGAGCGCCGGGTGCAGCGCGAGGGTGCGGCCGACGAGGATGGGCTGCAGGACGTTGCCCTCGAGCTGCTGCACGATGAGCACCAGCACGATGACGATGAGCGCCGTGGTCGGCCCGTTGGTGACGAGCGCGACGAGCGCGGCCAGCGCACCGCTGACGACGGCGCCGATGATCGGGATGAACGCGCCGAAGAAGACGAGCACCGCCAGCGGCAGCGCGAGCGGCACGCCGAGCACGGCCAGCCCGACGCCGATGAAGACGGCGTCGACGAGGCCGACGGCGGCCTGCGCCTTGATGAAGCCCGACAGGGTGACCCAGGAGCGCTGCCCGACCGCGGCGACGTGCGGCGCGGCGCGGGGACCGACCAGGCCGCCGAGCCAGGGCAGGAACTTGGGCCCGTCCTTGATGAAGAAGAAGCACAGCACGAGCGCCAGCAGTGCGGTGAGCAGCGCCGACCCGGCCGCAGCAGCACCGCTGAGCACCCGGGTGGCGATGTTCTGGGCGTTGGCCTGCAGCTCGTTGACGACGTTGTCGACGGTCCGGCCGACCTGGTCCTCGCCGAGGTTGAGCGGCGGGCCGGTCACGCCCTCCTGCAGCTCCTCGAGACCGGCGGTGACCTGGTCGGCGAGCTCCTGCGCCTGGCCGGTGACCTGCGGCGCGAGGCCGCCGATGACGCCGACCAGCAGGACGACCGACAGCACGAGGACGAGCGCGGCGGCGGCGGCGTCCGGCAGGCCGCGGCTGCGCAGCCAGCGCGCCGGCGGCCACAGCACCGTCGCGAGCAGCAGGCCGAGCAGCACCGGCAGCAGCACCACCCAGAGCTTGCCGGCCAGGTAGCCGAGCACCACGATCGCGGCGACGATGAGCAGGAAGCGCAGGCTGAACGTCGCCGTCCTGGCGAAGGCGTTGGTGACGGCCTGCTCGCGCCGCACCGACTCCGCGGGCACCTCCCGGGCGCGGCTGACGACGGGCGCGGCCTCGTCGGCGTCGGTGCGGGCCGGGTCGTCGGGGACAGCGTCGGCGGGCACGGGCTGCGCACGCTGCACGGAGGCATCACGAGTCGTCACACGTCGCACTGTGCCCGCTCAGCGACCAGTGCCCACACGTGCGGACGGGGCGTCCGTCACGCCGGGCGCCGGACGCGTCACCGGGGCGGCCACGGGTAGCCGGACGGGGTGACCAGCTCCTTCGCCGGCGCGTCCGACGGCCGCCTGCGCAGCCGGCCGGTCCTGCACCGGGAGGGCACCGCCCCGGGCCTGCGGCCGGGACTGCACCGGCTCGACGACCTCGGCCTCGGCGAGCACCTGCTGCTCGTGCCCGACGCCCGGCCCGGACCGGCGCCGCTGCTCGTGTGGTTCCACGGCGCCGGCGGCAGCGCCGCGCAGAGCGCGCCCGGGGTGACAGCCGCCGCGGCGGCGCACGGCTGCCTCGTGCTGCTGCCCACGTCGGCGGACGCCACCTGGGACCTGCTCCGCAGCCGGATCGGCCCGGACGTCGCCGCGCTGGACACCGCGCTCTCGTACGCCTTCGCCCGCTTCGACGTCGAGCGGGCGGCGTTCGCGGGGTTCTCGGACGGGGCGTCGTACGCGCTGTCGCTCGGGCTCGCCAACGGCGACCTCGGCGAGGCCGTCCTCGCCTTCTCCCCCGGGTTCGCCGCACCGCCGGGGGTGCAGGGCTCGCCGAGGTGCTGGGTCGCGCACGGGACGGCCGACGTGGTCCTGCCGGTCGACCGCTGCGGGCGCCGCGTCGTCGAGCGGCTGCGCCGGGCCGGTTACGAGGTCGTCTACGAGGAGTTCGCCGGCGGGCACGTCGTCCGCCCGGGCGATCTCGACCGGGCGCTGGGATGGTGGCTCGGCGGCAGCGGGACGTGACCCGACCTGCCCCTGACCTGCTGCGCCGCCCACGCCGGTCGACGGCCGGGAGCGACGTCCGGGCGGGCGCCTCCCGACGTTCCGGTCCGGGCGCACCCGGGTAGGCGCCGGGCAGCCTGCCCACCGCCGTCCGGAGGACCCCCTGCCACCCCGTCCCGTGCTCCGCACGACCGCGTGAGCAGCGCACCGGCGCCGGCCGGGGCGTGGGCGCCCCTGCGGCTGCCGGTCTACCGCCGGCTGTGGCTCGCGCAGGTGGTCAGCAACCTGGGCACCTGGATGCAGACCGTGGGCGCGCAGTGGGTCGTCGTCAGCTCGTCCGGCTCCCCGGCGCTCGTCGCCCTCGTGCAGACCGCCAGCACGCTGCCCGTCGTCCTGCTGGCAGCTCCCGCCGGCGTGCTCGCCGACGTGCTCGACCGGCGACGACTGCTCGTCACGGTGCAGTCGAGCATGGTGCTCGTCGCGGCGACGCTGTCGGTGCTCACCTTCGCCGGCCGCGTCGACCCGTACGTGATGCTCGGCTTCACCTTCCTGCTCGGCGCCGGAGCTGCCTTCGTCGGCCCGGCCTGGCAGGCGATCCAGCCCGAGCTCGTGCCGCGCGCCCAGCTGCCGCAGGCGGCGGCCCTCGGCGCCGTGAACATGAACCTGGCCCGTGCCGTCGGCCCGGCGCTCGGCGGCGTGCTCGTCGCGACGGTCGGTGCGGGCTCGGTGTTCGCCCTGAACGCCCTGTCGTTCGTCGTGGTGGCCGCGGGCGTCGCCTCGTGGCGCCGGCAGGCGTCGGTCGACCCGGTCGGGCGCGAGCCGCTGGTCGCCGCGCTGCGCAGCGGCGCCCGCTACGTCCGGTACGCGCCGTCGATGCGGCGGGTGCTGCTGCGGGTGCTGCTGTTCGTGCCCGCGGCGAGCGGGCTGTGGGCGCTGCTGCCGGTCGTCGCGACCGACCTGCTCGGGCTCGGCTCGGGCGGCTACGGCGTGCTGCTCGGCAGCCTGGGCGCCGGTGCGGTGCTCGGCGCGGTCGTCCTGCCGCCCGTGCGCGCGCGGCTCGGCACCGAGCCGCTGCTCGGCGTGCTGTTCGCCCTCTACGCAGCCGTCCTGCTGGCCCTCGCGCTCGTGCGGTCGGAGCTCGTCGCCACCGCCGTGCTCGCCGTCGCGGGCCTGTGCTGGATGGGGGTGCTCAGCACCCTCAACGCGACCTCCCAGCAGGTGCTGCCCAGCTGGGTGCGCGCCCGCGCGCTGTCGTACTACCTCGTCGTCCTCATGGGCGGGCAGGCCCTCGGCGGCGTGCTGTGGGGCACGGTCGCGACGCACGCCGGCGTCCCGGCCGCGCTGTGCGGCGCGGCCGCGCTGCTGCTCGCCGGGGCGCTCGGCGCGCGGCTGCGCCCGCTCATCGACCCCGCACGCATCGACCCGACGGCCTCCGCGGCCTGGCCCGAGCCGACCTTCGAGCACCCCGACCTGTCCGACGGCCCGGTGCTGGTCACCGTCGAGTACGACGTGCCGGCCGAGGTCGAGGCCGAGTTCCTGACCGCGATGCAGCCGGTGTCGCGCTCGCGGCGGCGCACCGGTGCGCGTGGCTGGCAGCTGTACCGCGACCCGGAGCTGCCGGACCGCTACGTCGAGACGTTCGCCGTGGCGACCTGGGGCGAGCACGCCCGCCAGCACAGCGCCCGGCAGACCGGCGTCGACCGCGCCGCGGAGGAGCGCGTCACGCGGCTCATCGGCGCGTCGCCCCGCATCCGCCACCTGCTGGCGGTCGACCTGCGGGGAGCCCGCCTGCGCGGCCGCTGACGGCACCGACGCATGGCCCGCCGCCGGGCGGGGGAGGCCCGTCCCGCCACCGGCACGAGGCCGGCGGCAGGAGGAGGAGCCGTGCTGCACCTGGCCAACGGAGCCCGTCTCGAGGGCGACGAGGAGGTCGTCTACACCGCCGTCGACGACGGGCAGGCCGGCGGTGACGGCCTGTACGCCGCCGACGTCGCCGAGGCGACCGGGCTCCCGAGCGAGCGCGTCACGAGCGCCCTCGCGGTGCTCGTCGACCGCGAGGTCCTGCGCACGACGCTCGTCGACGACCAGCTCGGGCCCCGCTACGTCCGCGGGCTCGGGGTCTGACGGCCGCGGTCAGCCCGCGGCGATGAGCTCGAGCGCGACCCCGTCGGGGTCGCGGAACTCGAGGATCTGCGCCATCCCGATGTCCTTGACGCCGCCGTGCGCGATGCCGGCGTCGTCCAGCAGCGCGACGGCGGCGTGCAGCGCCGCCTGACCGTCGACCGCGAACGACAGGTGGTCCAGGCCGACCCGGTCCTCGTCGAAGCGGTCCGCCGCGTCGGCCACCGGACGCAGGCCGAGCAGCCCCTGTCCCGGTACGGCGTAGATGAGCCCGCCGAACAGGAACGACAGCGACGCGCGCGTCGCCTCGTCGGCGTCCGGCGGCACCTCGAAGGCGACCGGGAAGCCGAAGACGCGGTCGTAGAACGCCCGTGAGCGGGCGAGGTCGGTCACGGTGAGGCGGACGTGGCCGAAGCCGGTGATGGTGACGGGCGAGGGCATGGCGCTCCAGGACGTGGCGGCGGGCGGGCTCGGCTTCGTGCGAGCGGCAGTGCAGCACACCGGGCCTCGGTAGGCTCGGCCGCACCACGACCCCCGAGGAGCACAGCCCGTGACCGGTGAGTCCCCGGCTGTCCCGGCAGGGGCTGTCCCGGCGCCTGCGCTCCCGGTCGACCTGCCTCCCCCGGCCGCTGCAGCGCCGTCGGCGGACGACGCCTGGCACCCCGTCTCCGCCCTCGAGCGCCTGACGGAGCTGGCCCGCCGCCTGCTGCGCACCGGCGCGGCGGAGGTCCACCTGCAGTCGGACGGTCCGGGTTCGTCGCTGTGCGCCCTGACCACCGGGACGTCGGAGCCGGTCGTCGTCGGCGACGCCGCGGCCGACCCGCGTCTGGCCGGGCTGCCGGAGGTGACCGGCGGCGATGTCGGCTCCCTGCTCGCGGTCCCCCTGACCAGCGCACGCGGCGCGGCGCTCGGCGCCCTGTGCGTGCACGACGGCGCACCGCGCTCGTGGACGCCGGCGGACGTCGAGCTGCTCGGCCACCTCGGCCGCTCGGTGGCCGCCGAGCTCGAGCTGGCGGCGATCAGCGACGAGTACCGCGACACGCTGGACCGCTGGCAGCTCGCCATCGACGCGGCAGGCGTCGGCAGCTTCGACTGGGACCTCGTGACCGGCGAGCTGCGGTGGGACGACCGGCTGCTCGCCATGTTCGGCTACGGGCGCGACGACGTCCGCACGATCGCGGACTTCGAGGCTCGGCTGCACCCCGAGGACGTCCCCCGCGTCCGGGGGGTGCTGGCGGCCGCCCGCGCGTCGTGCAGCGGCTGGTCGGCGGAGTACCGGGTGGTGCACCCGGACGGCACCCTGCACTGGATCACCGCCCGCGGACGCGCGCTGGCCGGCCGCGACGGCACCGCCGAGCGGATGCTCGGCGCCGCCTACGACTCGACCGACCAGCGCCTCGGCGAGGCGAGCCTGGTGCGGGTGCTCGAGTCGATGTCGGCGGCGTTCTACTCCCTGGACGCCGCCTGGCGCTTCACCTACGTGAACGCCGAGGCCGAGCGCGTGCTGGGCCGCCACCGCGAGGAGCTGCTCGGCGGGGTGATCTGGGACCTGTTCCCCGCCGCGGTGGGCAGCGACTTCGAGCACAACTACCGGGCGGCCGTCGAGCAGGGTCGCACCGTCGCCTTCGAGGCCTACTACCCCGCGCCGCTGGACGGCTGGTACGAGCTGCGGGCCGCGCCGGGCGACGACGGCCTGTCGGTGTACTTCCTCGACGTGACCGCCCGCCGGGCCGCCGAGGCCGAGCTGCAGGCGGCCGTGCGCCGCGCCGGCCTGGTCGCCGACGTCACCACGCAGCTGTCCGGCACGCTCGACGCGGAGGAGGCCGTCGCGCGCCTCGCGTCGCTGCTCGTCCCCGAGCTGAGCGACTTCTGCATCGTCACCCTGGTCGACGACGAGGGCGGCCTGCACGACGTGGGCTGGGCGCACGCCGACCCGGCGCTGCAGGAGGCGACCGCCCGCTACGCCGAGCTCCGCCTGGATGCGCTCCGGCCGACCTCGGACGTCGCCACGGCGCTGCGGACGGGCCAGACGATGGTGGTCGCCGGACCGATCACGGAACGGCTGTCGCGGATCATCGCCCCGGGCGAGGCGGCCGACCTGCTGCTCGAGCTGCTCCCCCGGGCCGTCGCGATCCTGCCGATGATCGCGCGCGGACGCACCGTCGGGCTGCTCAACCTGTTCCGCGGGCCGCAGGGGCGGCCGTTCGACGAGGAGGACGTCGCGACCGTCCGCGACATCGCCGGGCGCGCGGCCCTCGCGCTCGACAACGCCCGGCTGTACGAGCAGCAGCGCCGGCTGGCCGAGCAGCTGCAGCGCAGCCTGCTGACGCCGCCGCCGGAGCCGGACCACCTGCAGATCGCGGTGCGCTACCAGCCGGCCGCCCGCGCCGCGCAGGTCGGCGGCGACTGGTACGACGCCTTCCAGCAGCCCGACGGCGGGACGGTCGTCGTCATCGGCGACGTCGTCGGCCACGACACCGCCGCCGCGGCAGCGATGGGGCAGGTCCGCGGGCTGCTGCGCGGCATCGCGTACACGACCGGGTTCGGCCCGGGCGACGTCCTGGCCCGGCTCGACGCCGCCCTCGAGGGACTGCAGGTCGGCACCCAGGCCAGCGCCGTGGTCGCCCGCTTCGAGCAGACGCCGGACGACCTCGCCGCCGACCGCACCCACCTGCGGTGGTCGAACGCCGGGCACCCGCCGCCGATGGTCGTCCTGCCCGACGGCACGGTGCAGGTGCTCGGCGGCGAGCAGGCCGACCTCCTGCTGGGCATCGACCCGTCCAGCCCGCGGCAGCAGGGGCACGTCGTGCTGCAGCGGGGCAGCACCGTGGTGCTCTGCACCGACGGCCTGGTCGAGCGCCGCGGCCAGCACCTCGACGACGGCCTCGACCGGCTGCAGGCGGCGCTCGCCGAGCTCGACCCGCTGCCGCTCGACGCGCTCTGCGACGAGCTGCTGCGCCGGTTGCCGTCGCCGTCGCACGAGGACGACGTCGCGATCGTCGCCGTCCGGCTGCACCCGCAGGACCGGCCCCGGCCGGTCGAGGCCGGACCGCGACGCAACGCCCCGGGCCTGCCGCGCGCGCAGTGACCCGCGCAGTGACCCGCGGCAGTGACCCCGCGCAGTGACCTGCGCAGGGACCTGCGCAGTGAGCATGCGGGAGGCCCCCGCTCGTGCGCACGCGCGTGCTTGCCGAGGCGCCCGTCCGGGCACGAGGCCCCTGTGACGCCGGACGACGACGACTACGAGCTCGTGGCCGAGACGGTCCCCGCGAGCGTCGCCCGCATCCGCCGCTTCACCGCGGCCGCCTGCCGCACGGCCACCCCGACCGTCGACTCCGACACCGTCGCCCTGCTCGTCAGCGAGGTCGCGACGAACGCGCTCGTGCACGGCCAGGGGAGCGTCCGCGTGCGCGTGCGCCGCACGGCCGGCGGCCTGCGGGTCGAGGTGCACGACGGCAGCCCGGCCCTGCCGAGCCGCCGCACCGCGACCCCGATGGACGAGGGCGGCCGCGGCATCGCGCTCGTCGAGGCCCTGTCGTCGGGCTGGGGCGCCGAGCGGACCGACGACGGCAAGACCGTCTGGTTCGAGGTGGCCGCCTCCGCGTGAGGTCCGGGCGCAGCCGGGTACGGGCCGCGCCATGTCGTCCCCGACCCCCTCGTCCCCCACCCCCTCGTCCCCCGGCCCCTCCTCGAGCGGCCGCCCGCTCGCCCTCGTGACCGGCGCGTCCAGCGGCATCGGCTTCGAGCTCGCCAAGCAGTTCACCGGCGCCGGCTTCGACGTCGTCGTGACCGCCGAGGACGCCGAGCTCGCCGCGGCCGCCGACGCGCTGCGCAGCGGCGGCGCCGAGGTCCTGGCCGTGCAGGCCGACCTGCGCACGCCCGCCGGCGTGGAGCGCGTCTGGGCGGCCGTGCAGGAGAGCGCCCGCCCGCTCGACGCCGCCGCGCTCAACGCGGGCATCGGCCTCGGCGGGGCGTTCGTCGACGAGGACCTGCAGGACGCGCTGTCGCTGGTCGACCTCAACGTCCGCTCGACCGTGCACCTGGCACACCTCGTCGGCCGCGACTTCGCCGCACGCGGCCGGGGACGGATCCTGTTCACCTCGTCGATCGCCTCGACCATGCCCGGCCCGAACCAGGCCGTCTACAACGCCACCAAGTCGTTCGTGCAGTCGTTCGCCGAGGCGCTGCAGGTCGAGCTGAAGGACCGGGGCGTCACCGTCACCTCGCTCATGCCCGGCCCGACCCGCACCGAGTTCTTCGAGCGCGGCGGGCTCGACCAGACGCCGATGGGCAAGGGCCCGCAGGACGACCCGGCCGACGTCGCCCGCCAGGGCTTCGAGGCGCTCATGGCCGGCAAGCGCCGGGTGGTCGCCGCCTCGCTCATGACCCGCGTCATGGAGGCGAGCAACAAGGTGCTGCCGGACCGCGTCAAGGCGGCCGCCAACAAGATCATGGCAGCGCCGCTGCGCTGACCGCCCGGCCCGAGCGTCCTGTCTCCCCGCTTCCCCGGCCGCCGTGTGGACAGGTCGGTACGTAGAGGGTTTCAGCGGAGTTGCCGACGTCGCCCAAGGTGTGCGACGAGCTGACGCTCGCCGCCGGCGACCTCCGGCCGGCTGCGCAGCACCAGGAGCAGCTGGTCAGAGCTCGCCTGGGTCATCCCGAGCTCGGCCTGCGCGGACCTTGCCCTGCAGATGGTGCTCACGAGCGAAGGTCTCCGCACCGCCCGGTCGTGGCGGTCGAGGCACTTCCGTCACAGCGACAGCTGGCCGTGGCGTGCGGGCGGATCGAGCCTGGGCCTAGATGAGGGGCAGCTCGCCGCCGTCGACGGTGAGGGTCGCTCCGGTGACCCACTGGGCCCGGTCTGATG
>CAXTFU010000190.1:0-220 GCA_964243385.1 uncultured bacterium
GCCGCCGCCTCCACGAACGGCGCGGCAGCCCCGTCCGCCCCCGCGAGCGCCGCCCAGGGCGCGCCGGCCACCGCGCCACCGGCCGAGGCTCCCGCGGCCACCGCGCCGCAGGCCGAGGCCAAGGCGGCGACGCCGGCGCCGGCACCCGATCGCGCACCCGAGCCCGCCGGCCCGTCGTCGACGCCCCTGAAGGGTGCCGCCGCCCGCGGCGTGACGAACA
>CAXTFU010000190.1:230-9240 GCA_964243385.1 uncultured bacterium
GAAGAGCCCCGAGGCCAAGGCGCCGGAGGCGAAGACCGCCGAGGCCAAGGCCGAGGCTCCCGCCCAGTCCGCCGCTCCCGCCCCGTCCGCCGCTCCCGCCCAGGCCGCGCCGGCCCCGTCCGCCGGCGCCTCGTCGACGCCGCTCAAGGGCGCCGCGGCCCGCGTCGTCACGAACATGCAGGGCTCGCTGTCGGTGCCGACCGCGACGTCGGTGCGCGCCGTCCCGGCCAAGCTGCTTTCCGACAACCGCATCGTCATCAACAGCCACCTCAAGCGCTCGCGCGGCGGCAAGGTCTCCTTCACCCACCTCATCGGCTACGCGCTGGTGCGCGCCGTGGCCGACGTCCCGGTCATGAACAACGCCTTCGCCGAGGTCGCAGGCAAGCCGACCCTCGTCACCCCGGACGGCGTGGGCCTCGGCCTGGCCATCGACCTGCAGAACGCCAACGGTTCGCGCTCGCTCGTCGTCGCCGCCATCAAGGGCGCCGACCGCATGGACTTCGCCCAGTTCTGGACCGCCTACGAGGACATCGTCCGGCGCGCCCGCGGCGGCAAGCTCACGACCGAGGACTTCACCGGCACGACGATCAGCCTCACCAACCCCGGCGGCATCGGCACGGTGCACTCGGTGCCGCGGCTCATGCAGGGGGCCGGCGCGATCATCGGCGTCGGCGCGATGGAGTACCCGGCCGCCTTCCAAGGCGCCTCCGAGGAGACGCTCGCCCGCCTCGCGGTGAGCAAGACCATCACGCTGACGAGCACCTACGACCACCGCGTCATCCAGGGCGCCCAGTCTGGCGAGTTCCTGCGCCGCATGCACCAGCTGCTGCTCGGCGAGGACGGGTTCTACGACGACGTCTTCCGCGCGCTGCGCATCCCGTACGTGCCCGTGCGGTGGGTGCCGGACCAGCAGGCGACGCACGAGGGCGACCTCGGCAAGGCGACGCGCGTCAACGAGCTCATCCACGCCTACCGCGTGCGCGGCCACCTCATGGCCGACACCGACCCGCTCGAGTTCAAGGTGCGCAGCCACCCCGACCTCGACGTCGTGAACCACGGGCTGTCGCTGTGGGACCTCGACCGGGAGTTCCCCGTCGGCGGGTTCGCGGGCAAGCAGGTCATGAAGCTGCGCGACGTGCTCGGCGTCCTGCGCGACTCGTACTGCCGCACCATCGGCATCGAGTACATGCACATGCAGTCGCCCGAGGAGCGTCGCTGGATCCAGGACCGCGTCGAGAAGAAGGCGCAGCAGCCGGACCGCAGCGAGCAGCTGCACGTGCTCGAGCGGCTCAACGCCGGCGAGGCGTTCGAGTCGTTCCTGCAGACCAAGTACGTGGGGCAGAAGCGCTTCTCGCTCGAGGGCGGCGAGTCGGTCGTCCCGCTGCTCGACGGCGTGCTCGTGCGCGCGGCGCAGGAGGGCCTCGACGAGGTCGCCATCGCCATGCCGCACCGCGGCCGGCTCAACGTGCTGGCCAACATCGTCGGCAAGAGCTACGCGCAGATCTTCCGCGAGTTCGAGGGCAACCTCGACCCGCGCACGGCGCACGGCTCGGGCGACGTGAAGTACCACCTCGGCGCCGAGGGCACCTTCACCTCGCCCGACGGCGGGACGGTCGCCGTCAGCCTGCAGGCGAACCCGTCGCACCTGGAGGCGGTCAACCCGGTCCTCGAGGGCGTCGTGCGCGCCAAGCAGGACGTCATCAACCGCGGCGAGGACGGCTTCTCGGTCCTGCCGCTGCTCATGCACGGCGACGCCGCCTTCGCCGGTCAGGGCGTCGTCGCGGAGACCCTGCAGATGGGCCAGCTGCGGGGCTACCGCACCGGCGGCACGATCCACGTCGTCGTGAACAACCAGGTCGGCTTCACCACCGGCCCGGGATCGGCGCGCTCGTCGGTCTACGCGACCGACGTCGCCCGCATGGTGCAGGCGCCGATCTTCCACGTGAACGGCGACGACCCCGAGGCCTGCGTCCGGGTGGCGAAGCTGGCCTTCGACTACCGGCAGGCGTTCAAGAAGGACGTCGTCATCGACATGGTCTGCTACCGCCGTCGCGGGCACTCCGAGGTCGACGAGCCGTCGTTCACGCAGCCGCTGATGTACGACACGATCGACAAGAAGCGCTCGGTGCGCAAGATCTACACCGAGAACCTCATCGGCCGGGGCGACATCACCGTCGAGGAGGCCGAGCAGGCGCTCAAGGACTACCAGCAGCAGCTGGAGAAGGTCTTCCAGGGCACCCGCGAGGCGTCCAGTGCAGAGCCCATGCGGCCCGAGCCCGAGCCGACCGGCGTCGACGACCTGCAGACGGCCATCCCCCGCGAGGTCGCCGAGCGCGTCGCGCACAGCCAGGTCGACCTGCCCGAGGGCTTCACCGTGCACCCGCGCCTGCTGCCGCAGCTGCAGAAGCGCGTGAAGATGCTCGAGGACGGCACGATCGACTGGGCGATGGGCGAGACCCTCGCCTACGGCTCGCTGCTGCTCGAGGGCCGTCCGGTCCGCCTCGCCGGGCAGGACGCCCGCCGCGGCACCTTCGGCCACCGGCACGCCGTGCTGGTCGACCGGGCGAACGGCGGCGAGCACACTCCGCTCGCGCACCTGTCGCCCGACCAGGCGCCGTTCTACGTCTACGACTCGCTGCTGTCGGAGTTCGCGGCGATGGGCTTCGAGTACGGCTACGCCGTCGCCCGTCCCGACGCGCTCGTGCTGTGGGAGGCGCAGTTCGGCGACTTCGTGAACGGCGCGATGACGATCGTCGACGAGTTCATCGCCGCCGGCGAGGTGAAGTGGGGCCAGCGCTCCGGCCTGGTGCTGCTGCTGCCGCACGGCTTCGAGGGCCAGGGCCCGGACCACTCGTCCGCCCGCGTCGAGCGCTTCCTGCAGCTGTGCGCGGAGGACAACATGACCGTCGCAGCGCCGACGACGCCGGCGAACTACTTCCACCTGCTGCGCACCCAGGCGCTGCAGTCGCACAAGCGGCCGCTGGTGGTCCTGTCGCCGAAGTCGATGCTGCGCCTGCGGGCGGCCAGCTCGAAGCTCGAGGACTTCCTGGACACCGGCTTCGCGCCGGTGCTCGCCGACCCCGACGCGCCGGACCCGGCGGGCGTGCAGCGGGTCGTGCTGACCGCCGGCAAGGTGCACTACGACCTGCTGGCGGCGCGCCGCAAGCGCGAGCAGCGCGACGTCGCCCTCGTGCGCGTCGAGCGCCTGTACCCGGTGCCGGGCGAGGAGGTCGCCGACGTGCTGGCCGGCTACCCGCAGGCCACCGACGTCGTGTGGTGCCAGGAGGAGCCGGCCAACCAGGGCGCCTGGTCGCACATGGCGCTCGCGCTGCCGGAGCACCTGCCCGAGGGCCGCACGCTGCGACGGGTGTCCCGCAAGGCCGGCGCGTCCCCCGCGGCCGGGTCGAGCAAGGTGCACGAGGCGGAGCAGGCGGCGCTCATCGCGGCGGCGCTCGACCGCTAGACGTGTACTTCACCGACCGGGGCCTCGAGGAGCTGGCCGAGCGGCGGGGCGAGGAGATGGTGAGCCTCGCCTGGCTGGCCGAGCGGCTGCGCCAGTTCGTCGACGTCAACCCCGACTTCGAGGTCCCCGTCGAGCGCCTGGCCACCTGGCTCGCCCGCCTCGACGACGACGACGAGTAGGCGCACCTGAGACGGCGCGGCCGAGGCGGCGGTCAGGCCTCGCGCTGCTCGAGCCGCCAGTCCTCGAGGCTGCGCAGGCCGCGCTCGACCGCGTCCCGGATCCAGCGCTCGCTGCGCCAGGCGTCGACGACGACCGGCTCGACCGGGGTGCGGCGCCCGCGGGCGAGGACCGCGGGACGCCGCAGCGGGCGTCCGGTGAGCTGCCGGTGGGCGAGGACGAGCACGACCGCGAGCGAGACTCCCAGGACGACGGTGACGCCGGCCTGGCCGGCCACGGCGCGGGCGAGCAGGGCGAGGACGCCCAGCCCCGCCGCGGTGCCGAGGATCTGCCCCGCGCTGGCGGTGCCCGTGCTGTCGTCCATGGTCGACGTCCTCTCGTCCCGGCGCGGCCCCGGCAGCCGCAGCGGGGACGCCGCGCACCGGTGACCGGTGGCGACGCCCCGCTGGGTGCATCGGCAGGACGACGAGCCAGGACGAGTGACCCGTCAGGACGGTGCCGGCTGGTCGTCCTGGGTCAGGACCTCTGGCCCTTCGCGCGGAAGCCCTTCCAGACGGCGTCCATGCGGGCCGCCTGACCGGGGGTGAAGGCGTACATGCAGGAGTCGTACGTGTAGTCCATGAGGTTGTTGATCGGGTCCAGGCCCGGGTCGGTGGCGCAGGTGTCGCGGCCGATCGGGCACGCGAAGGCCGGCGAGGCCTCGGCCGGGGTGTCGCTCACCCGGTCGTTCGCGGTCGAGCAGCCGCCCTGGAACGTGTGGTAGAGCCCGAGCCAGTGCCCCACCTCGTGCGGCAGCGTGTCGCCCCGGTCGTAGTTCGTCGCCGAGCCGCCGGGGATGGACTCGTTGAGCACGACCACGCCGTCGCGCCAGGGCTTGCTCTTGCCGCCCTGCTGCGGGAAGTAGGCGTAGCCGAGCAGGCCGTCACCCAGCCCGCTGAGGTAGATGTTCAGGTCGGTCTTGTCGCCCTCGCGCAGGGCCGTCTTGGCCTCCCGCTCGGCGGTGCTGCCGGGCTGCAGCTCGTACCAGGCCGGGTTCACCGTGCGGGTCGTCTCGACCAGGTCGAACCGGAACGGCGTGTTCGCGGCGCCCGGACCGGTCGCGCCGGCGAAGGAGTCGTTGAGGACCTGCAACTGCGCGGCCACGTCGTCGTCGGTGAGCATGCCCTCCGCCCGCGACGGACCGGTCGCGATGACGTGCACGTAGGTGTCGACGCGGATGCTGCCGGCAGCGCTCACCGAGGTGGGCTCGCGGCCCTGCAGCAGGTCCGCGGTGGCGCCCTGCGCCGGGTCGGGCTCGGCGCCCTTGGCACCGGCCTTGGCGCGCACCTCGAGGCCGCCCGGCGTGGCGACCTCGCAGACCGCCGCGGCGGACGTGGCGGCGGAGGCGATCGAGCTGACGGCGGGGGCCGACGTCAGGGGCAGCAGGGCGGCGGACATCGCCAGCACCGGCAGCGAGCGCAGCAGACGGACGTGCACAGAGGCCTCCAGAAGGGTGGGATCCGCAGGATCCTGACCCATGCCCCGCCGGAGCGCCACCCCCCCCCCCTTTCCCCCTTGTGGGTCCGGGCGGGCTACCCGCGCCCCGACGGCCCCCCCCCGGGGGTGACCCGGTGCCGGGGGGGGCCCGGGGCCGCCAGCCCCCACACGAGCACCGCCCCGACCACGAAGCCGACGACGTGCGCGAGGTAGGCGGTGCCGGTCGCCTCCGATAGCCCGGCGCCGCGCGTGTAGAGGTACTGCAGGACGAACCAGCTGCCGAGCACGACCCACGCCGGCAGGCGCACCGGCAGGAAGAACAGGAACGTCAGCAGCGACCAGACCCGGGCCCGCGGGAACAGCACGAGGTAGGCGCCGAGCACGCCCGCGATGGCGCCGGACGCCCCGACCAGCGGAGCCTCTGAGCCCGCGAAGAACAGCGAGAAGCCGTAGGTGGCCGCGTACCCGCAGCCCAGGTAGAACAGCAGGTACCGCAGGCGGCCGAGCCGGTCCTCGACGTTGTTGCCGAAGACGTAGAGGAACAGCATGTTGCCGAGCAGGTGCGCCCAGCCGCCGTGCAGGAACATCGCCGTCAGCACCGACAGGAACGGCTGCTTGTCGTAGGTCGGCCGCGCCACCACGCAGCCCGGGCGCCCGTCGGACTGCCCCACCTGGCCGGTGGCCACGGTGTCGTCGGCGTCGTTGCTGACGACCTCGGCGGGCTTGGCCGCGTACTCGTCGAAGAACGCCACCTGCGCGCAGACCGTGCGCGCGCTGCCCTCGCCGACCAGCGGGGCGACCGCGAGCGGGCTCAGCACGAACGCCACGACGTTCACGACGAGCAGCAGCCGGGTGACCCAGGGAGCGCGTCGCGTCGGGTTGAGGTCGTGGACGGGCAGCACCAACGCAGGCTCCGGAGCTCGGGTCAGGTGGTCAGGACGACCTTGCCGACGACGTCCCCCGCCACCAGCCGCTCGAAGCCCCGGCGGGCCTCGGCGAGCGGCAGCACCTCGTCGAGCTGCGGCCGCACGCCGGACAGCTCGAGCAGCCGCAGCAGCCCGGCGAGCTCCTCGCGCGTGCCCATGGTCGAGCCGACGACGCGCAGCTGCAGGAAGAACAGCCGGTTGAGGTCGGCCGAGGGGTCGGCGCCCGTGGTGGCACCGGAGACGACGAGCGTCCCGCCCGGGCGCAGGCTCCGCATCGAGTGCGCCCAGGTCGCCTTCCCCACCGTCTCGAGCACGGCGTCGACGCGCGCCGGCAGCCGCGCACCCGGCTCGAAGACCTCGTCCGCGCCGAGCGCGAGGGCCCGCGCGCGCTTGGCCTCGTCGCGGCCGGTCACCCAGACGACCAGGCCCGCGGCCTTGGCCAGCGCGACGGCCGCCGTCGAGACGCCGCCGCCGGCGCCCTGGACGAGCACCCGGTCACCCGGCTTCACGGCCGCGTTCGTGAACAGCATCCGGTAGGCGGTGAGCCACGCGGTCGACAGGCAGCCCGCCTCCTCGAAGCTGAGCGCGGCGGGCTTGGGCAGCAGGTTGCGCCGCGGGACGACGACCTGCTCGGCGAAGGTGCCCGGGTACCGCTCGGACAGGATGCTGCGCCGGGGGTCGAGCGTCTCGTCGCCGGTCCAGTCGGGGTCGCCGACGATCGCGTGCACGACGACCTCGTCGCCCTCGTCGGTCACCCCGGCGGCGTCGCAGCCGAGCACCATCGGCAGCCGCTCGGCGGGCAGCCCGACGCCGCGCAGGCTCCACACGTCGTGGTGGTTGATGCTCGCCGCCCGGACGTGCACCCGGGCCCACCCGTCGGGCACCTCGGGGTCCGGGCGCTCGCCGACCGTGAGGCCGGACAGCGGGTCGTCGGCGGACTGGGACGTGCACGAGGCCGCGAGCATCTGCGCACCCTACGACCCGGCCGCTCGGCGGCCCCGCCACCCGGCCGCTCGCGGCTCCGGCTGGTGGCCGCACCCTAGAGTGCCCTGCGTGCAGGTCGACGAGCTTCAGGTGCCCGGTGCGTGGTCGTTCACCCCGCGGCAGTTCCCCGATCCGCGAGGCGTGTTCCTCGAGTGGTTCAAGGCCGACGCGCTCGAGCAGGCCGTCGGGCACCGGCTGCAGGTCGCGCAGGCGAACCACTCGGTGAGCGCCCGCGGGACGCTGCGCGGCGTCCACTTCGCCGACGTGCCGCCCGGCCAGGCCAAGTACGTCTACTGCACCCGCGGGGCCGTGCTCGACGTCATCGTCGACCTGCGCGTCGGCTCGCCGACGTTCGGCGTCAGCGACGCGGTGCAGCTCGACGACCAGGACCGCCGGGGCGTCTACCTGTCCGAGGGGCTCGGCCACGCCTTCCTCGCGCTCACCGACGACGCGAACGTCACCTACCTGTGCAGCACCCCCTACGCGCCCGGGCGCGAGCACGGCATCTCGCCGCTGGACCCCGAGCTGGACCTGCCCTGGCCGACCGACGTCGAGGCGCTGCTGTCGGACAAGGACGCGGCCGCGCCCTCGCTGGCCGAGGCGAGGGCGAGCGGCCTGCTGCCCGACTGGGCCGCCTGCCAGGCGTTCTACGCGAGCCTCGCCGGCGGCAGCGGCCAGTAGCGCAGCACGACCCGGTCGAGCACCTCGGCCGGCCCGTACCGACGGCTGTCGTCGCGCACGGCCGGGTTGTCGCCCTCGACCCACCAGTGGCTGCCGACCGGCCGCACCGCCCGCTTGACGACCAGCAGCCCGGGCCGCGTCGGGAAGCGGGCCACCACGACGTCCCCGGGGCGGACCCGACCGCCCCGGCGGGTCAGCAGGCAGTCGCCCGGCTGCAGGGTCGGCAGCATCGACGGGCCCTCGACGATCACGGCTCGCACGTGATCGCCTCCCTCGGCGGGGCATGGAGTGCAGGTCTACCGTCGTTGTGGAGAAGGTCGTTGCAGAGCACGACACCACACCAGCTCCCTGGAGGAACCGCATGCGCCTGCCCAGCTTCCTGACCCCCAAGACCGTCGTCTCGGCCCACTGCGACCTCCCGTGCGGCGTCTACGACCCCGCGCAGGCCCGCATCGAGGCCCAGTCCGTCAAGGCCATGCAGGAGAAGTACCTCGCCAACGAGGACCCGGTGTTCCGGGCCCGCGCGCTGAAGATCATCGACGACCGCGCGTCGCTCGCGAAGCACCACCTCGCGGTCCTGTGGCACGACTACTTCAAGGCCGAGCACTTCGACAAGTACCCGCAGCTGCACATGCTGATCAACGGGACGATCAAGCAGGCCAGCGGCACGGGCGCCAAGCAGAAGATCGACCCCGCCGAGGGCCAGAAGCTGCTCGACGGCATCGACGAGATCGCCGCCATCTTCTGGGAGACCAAGGGCAAGACCTACGAGAAGCCGGCCGCCTGAGCCCGGACGCTCCGCAGCTCGACGACAGGCCGGTCCCCCGCGGGGGGCCGGCCTTCGTCGTGCGCCCGCGTCGTCCCGAGGGGCCCGTGCCAGGCTGGCGGCATGGCTGAGGTGGTGCTCGTGCGGCACGGGCAGACGGAGTGGTCGCGCGACGGCCGGCACACCGGGCGCACGGACGTCCCGCTGACGTCGTCCGGCGAGGCCGACGCCCGCGCGCTCGGCGCCCGGCTGGACCGGCCCTTCGGCCTGGTCCTGAGCTCACCGCTGTCGCGGGCCGCGCGCACCGCCGAGCTCGCCGGGCTGCGCCCCGAGCTCGACGCGGACCTCGTCGAGTGGGACTACGGGCCGGAGGAGGGCCGCACGACCGAGCAGGCCCGCGAGACGCGCCCGGGCTGGTCGGTCTGGGACGACGACGGGCTCGGCGAGACGATCGAGCAGGTCGCCGAGCGCCAGCGGCGGGTGCTCGCCCGCGTGCAGCCGGTGCTCGAGCGCGGTGACGACGTGTGCCTCGTCGGC
>CAXTFU010000191.1:0-4297 GCA_964243385.1 uncultured bacterium
AGGTGCAGGTCGTGCGCCTCCGGCACGACGCGCTCGCGGTAGTAGGCGGCGAGCGCCCCCATCGGCTCGCCGCCGACCGTCAGCATCGGGACCGACAGCGCAGCACGCACGCCGTGCTGCAGCGCACCGGACCGGAAGCCGCCGTACAGCGGGGAGGTCTCGATGTCGTCGACGAGCACGACACGGCGCTCGGACACGGCGCGTCCGGCCGACCCGTCGCCGAACGGCACCCGCATCGGGCCGACGTAGTCGTCGGGGAAGCCCACCAGGCGCTCGGGGCGAGCTCGTCGCGGCCGGGGACCGTCGTCCAGACGACCGCCAGGTCGGTGTGCAGCAGGCGCGCGACCGCCGCCGCGAGCTGCTCGAGCAGCGGCGCGATGCGGGTGAGGTCGGCGCCGGTGAGGTCGAGCTCGGCCAGCGGCGTCGCACCGGCGGTGGCGGCGGACAGCCGGCTGCGGACGAGGGCGACCTCGTCCGCGCCGGGGTCGTCCCCCGCCCTCGTGCGGTCGCCCACGGGGACCGGCGCTACAGACCCAGGACGCCGACGAGGTCGCGCGCGGCCTGCCCGCCGTCCTCGACGGCGACGTCCCACGCGCGCGCCACGTCGAGGTCGTCGACGAGGGCGGCGAGCACCTCCGCCCGGGCCGGGTGGTCGTCGCCTTGCGTGCGTCCGGCGGCGGTCCGCAGCGCGTCCAGACGCACGCCGGCCCGCTCGAGCTCGGCGTCGCTGTGGTCCCACGGCAGGGCGTACGGCCGGTCGAGGACCAGCGCCCGCACGACCGGCCCGCTCGTGCGGGCCACCAGGTCGCGGACGAAGACGAGGTTGCCGGTCGACTTGGCCATCTTCTCGCCCTCGAGCCGCACCGTGCCGACGTGCAGCCACGCCCGGGCGAAGGGGTGCACGCCCGTGGCCGCCTCGGCCTGCGCCGACTCGTACGCGTGGTGCGGGAAGCGCAGGTCGGCGCCGCCGGCGTGCAGGTCGAGCGACGAGCCGTAGGTCGACAGGGCCATCGCCGTGCACTCGGCGTGCCACCCCGGCCGGCCCGGTCCCCACGGCGACGGCCAGGCCGGCTCGTCCGGGCCGCTCGACTGCCAGACCGCCTGGTCGAGCGGGTCGTCCTTGGCCGGGTCGTCGGGTCGTCCGCCGTTGGCGGCGAGGAGCGCGACGGCGTCCTCGCGCGAGAGCCCGTGCTGCTCGAGCAGGTCACCTCCGCGGAAGTAGACGCTGCCCGCGCTCTCGTAGGCCGCGCCCTGCGCGAGCAGGGCGGACGCCAGCTCGACGACCTGCGGCACGAAGGTGTGCGCGCGCGGCTCGTGCGTCGGGCGGCGGACGGACAGGGCATCCATGTCCTGCTCGAAGTGGAACTGCTGCACGGCAGCGAAGCGGTCGTAGTGCGCGCCCGCCCGCTCGGCGGCGTCGAACAGCACGTCGTCGACGTCGGTGACGTTGCGGCACACCTCGGTGCGCACGCCGAGGCGGCGGAGCACCCGGTCGGCGACGTCGACCCACACGAACGTGGCCGCGTGCCCGAGGTGCGTCACGTCGTACGGCGTGACGCCGCAGACGTAGATGCGGGCCCGGCCGACCACCGACAGCGGCCGCCCCCCGAGGCGCAGCAGGGGCGGGACGGTCAGGTCGGGCACGAGAGCTCCTCGGTCGGCGGGACGATCAGCAGCGTGCCACCTCGCGTCACGAGGCGGCTCGTCCGACGGCGTCGCAGAAGCGGTCGTGGTCGTCGCGGGCGCTGCTGAGCGGCTCGAGCACCTGCTCGCGGGCGACGCCGTCGACCGCCGCCGACAGCCGGGTCTCGGCCCTGCGGCCGCGGCGCCGCGCGCTCACCCGCACGACCGGACGCGCCAGGACGGCCAGCAGCGCACCGGCGAGCAGGCCGCCGACGAGCATGAGCGTCGGCAGCGGGAAGCCCTCGACGCGCGGCAGCGGCACGACGTCTTCGAGCTGCAGGTAGCCGAGCGCCACCAGGCCGAGCAGCCACAGGGCGCCGACGAGCGCGACCAGCACGAGCAGCCACTGCAGGCCGCCGACGGCCCGCTGCCAGAGCGGGACGCGGTCGGGACCGAGGTCGGTGCCCGCGACGGCGCGGTCGAGCTGGTCGGCCAGCCGGTCCTCGGACACCTCGACCGTGCGGCGCAGGTCATCGCGCCAGGCCTGCGGCAGGCCGGCTCCGGCGGTGTCGCGGGCCCGCCTCAGGGCGGTCGCGACGGCGGCCTGCTGCGCCGGGCTGGCGGGCGGCAGGCTGGTGCGGCTGGCGGCGTCGCCGACGTGCAGCCGCCCGAGCGGGTCGGGGCGCAGGCGCTGGGTCCAGCGGACGACCGGCCAGCCGGTGTGCGTCGTGCCGGTGCGGCGGGCCGACCGCTCGACCGCGGAGACGACCGCCGGGACACCGGCGGCGCCGGACAGCGCCGAGGTGAGCGCCGCCCGTTCGGCGCGCGGCAGCTCCTCCCCTGCGTCGCCGCAGTGCTGCCGCAGCCCGCCGGCCAGGCCGCGGACGTCGGCGGTGAGCCGGTCGCTGGCAGCCCGGCGGGCGGCGACCCGCTTCGCGAGCTCGGTGCGCAGGGCCGGGACGCCGTCACCGGTGCGCGCGGACACCGGCAGCAGTGCCGCGCCGCCGAGCCCCTCGCGGTCGAGCAGCCCGCGCAGGTCGGCGGGCACCGAGCCGGAGTCGTCGAGCCGGTCGACCTGGTTCAGCACGACGAGCAGGACGCCGGCATGTCCGGCGTGCGGGGCGAGGTAGCGGTCGTGCACCGCGGCGTCGGCGTACTTCTGCGGGTCGAGGACCCACACGAGGACGTCGACGAGCTCGACGAGCCGGTCGACCTCGAGGCGGTTCTCGAGCCGGGTGCTGTCGTGGTCGGGCAGGTCGAGCAGGACCAGTCCCGCGAGCGACGGGTCCGGCGAGGGGTGCACGTGCCGGCGGGGGACCTCGAGCCAGTCGAGCAGCCGGTCGACGGACGGGCCGTCGTCCGCCCGCGGCCAGACCGTGGCGTGCGCGACGCCGGTGGTCGGGCGCCGGACGCCGGGACTGCTCACGTCGCTGCCGGACAGGGCGTTGAACAGCGTCGACTTGCCGCTGCCGGTCGCCCCGGCCAGCGCGACGACGGTGGCGTCGCCGAGGGCCTCGCGGGCTCCGGCCTTGGCGAGCAGGGTGCGGGCGCGTCCGACCTCGGGCACCTCGAGCCGGCCGTCGGCGACGTCGACGGCTTCCCGCAGGGCGGCCAGGCGGTCGGTCAGGCTGAGTTGGCGACGGCTCACCGGCGGGCCTGCACGAGGGCGTCGCTCGCACGGCGCAGCGCCTCGGCGCTGCCGTGGTCGGGCGCCGCGGCGACGACCAGGGCGTCGAAGCGCTCCTGCTCGCCGCGCAGGAGCCGGTCGGCCCGCACGGCGAGGTCGGCCCGGGCCCTGGCGGCGAGCGCGCGCACCGCCGCGTCGCCGAACACGGCCTCGAGCAGGCGCTGGCCGAGGGCGGACGTGCCGCCGGCGACGGCCACCTCGCCACCGGTGAGCCCACCGGTCGAGGCGAAGACGGCCACCATGACGACGAGGCCGGCGCCGTTGACGCCGAAGCTGAGCAGCCGGGCGGTCGAGCGCTTGTCGGCGCCCTCGCTGCGCACGAGCTCGAGCACGTGCCCCTGCCACTGGCGCACCTCGTCGGAGGCGGCGTCGGGGAAGTCGGCGGACATCCCCTCGAGCTCGCGCTCGCGGCCGGCCACGAGGTCGGGTCCGGCCGGCAGGGCCCGCCAGGCCGTCACGGTGCGCTCGGCGGCGGCGTCGGCCTCGGCGCGCAGCAGCTGCTCGACGCTGGACTCGAGCGCGACCTGGAGGTCCTGGGCGGGGGTCGGGCGTCCGGACAGGGCCGCGGCCAGGCGGTCGCGCAGCCGGCCGACCTGCGCCTGCAGGCTGCGCATCCACTCGCCGGTGCCGACGAACTCCTGCCAGCGGGCGAGCACCTCCCCGCGCAGCAGGCTGCCGCTCTGCACGCCGTCGTCGACGCCTGCCCGAGCCCGCTCGTAGGACGCGTCGGCGACGTCGCGCAGCTGCTGCGCGGCGAGGTCCTGGTGCTCGACGGCCGTGACGAGCGCCCCGACCCGGACGGCGAGGCTGTCGAGCGCGCCGGACAGCGTCTGGCGGACGACCGAGGCCCGCTCCTCCTGGTCGGCGGCCAGCGCGCGCAGCCAGTCGCGCAGCGGCGCGACCTGGTCCTCGGGCAGCCGGCCCTCGACGAGCGGACGCTCCTCGACGACGAACAGCCGAGCCGTCTCGAGGTGCGCGCGGCTGAGC
>CAXTFU010000191.1:4307-9104 GCA_964243385.1 uncultured bacterium
GCGCAGCATCCCGGCCAGGTCGTCGGCGACCTCGGCTGCAGCCTCCGGCGGCACCCGGTCGAGCACGACGGCGAGGGCCGTCCCCCGCTCGGCAGCCGTGCGCAGCAGGTCCCACGGCACCGCGTCGGCGTAGCGGGCCGCGGTCGTGACGAACACCCACAGGTCGGCCGCGGCCAGCAGCTGACCGGCGAGGTCGCGGTTGCTCTCGACGACCGAGTCGACGTCCGGCGCGTCGAGCAGCGCCAGGCCGGCCGGGACGTCGTCGCGCACCTCGAGCCGCAGCCCGCCCGGGCCGGCGTCCCCACCGGTCGTGCGGGAGAGCCCGGGCAGGACGCGCTCGTCGGCGAAGTACGGCCGGTCGACCGTCGAGCAGACGAGCACCGGCGCGCGGGTCGTCGGCCGCAGGACGCCCGGCGTCGTCACCGTCGCCCCGACGATGCTGTTCACCAGCGTCGACTTGCCCGCGCCGGTGGAGCCGCCGACGACGGTGAGCAGCGGTGCGTCGAGGTCCTGCAGGCGCGGCAGCAGGTAGTCGTCGACCTGCGCGACGACGGCGCGGGCGTCCCGACGGGCGACGTCGCGGTCGGGCGTCGCGAGACCCAGCGGCGTGGCGGCGACCTCGTCGCGGAGCACCTGCAGGGCGTCGGGCAGGCGGGTCGTCGCCGCGTCGAGGGGTGCGGTCATGCGCGGCGGTCGCAGGGGACGGTCATGCCCGGGTCCTGCCCCTGCCGCGCGTCGCCTACCCGGGCGCACCTGGAGGTCGGGACTGCGGCGCGCGTCGGCCAGCCGGGTCGGGCGCCGTCCGGGCGGCGGCGCCGGTGGTGCGCTCGAGCGGGGGCCGGCCCGTCGGAGCACGCCTCCTCACCTACGTCGCGACGATGCAGACCTCGCCGGACGCGTTCGGCCGCAGCTGGACGGTCAGGCCCGTCGGCTGGGCGCCGTCGACGACTTCCTCGACGTGCACCGCCAGCAGGACGCCGAGGCTCTCGGTCAGTGGCACGTGCGGTGCCCCGAGAGGATCGCCGGCGGCGTTCTCCCTCGTCCACCGCGCCACGAGCTGCTCGTCCAGGAGCAGGACGCAGGTGCTGCCGTGGCAGGACAGGAGCAACCGGTGGACGCCGTCGACCTGCGTGTGCTCTCCCACGCTGCAGCGCCGCTCGAGACGCCTGAGCGCGTGTGCGATGACAGCCTGGGTGCTCAGCACTGGCAGGCGGAGCTCGGGCATGCGGTGATGAGCCGGCCGTCGGTCGGGATGCGGATCATCCGGTGCTCGGCGAGGTCGGTCCTGCCGGTCCTGTCCTGCTGGGGAACGTCGAGCGGAGGTCGACGGCGAGACGTCCGGCATCGCCGCCTCCGTCGGCGCAGGTCTGTGCGAGCAGGACACAGGCGGCGCGCAACTGCTCCTCGGCCGTCAGCCCGGACGCGCGCAGCGCGGCAAGCGACTCGACGGGTCCGGCGCGCCAGCCCCGGACCGCACGCGGCGCCGCTGCGGCCGCCTGCCGACTCGTCGCCAGCAGGACGTCCCGGGTGACACGCGGTGCACTGCGCGCGCGTCGAACCTCGGCGCGGGTGACCAGCAGCCCGGCGTAGGCCGCCAGCAGGTCGTCCTCGGTCTCGTCGGGCAACCGGCTCGCGGCGCCGCTGAGCGGGTGCATGCGCCGGGCCAGCAGGCCGGTCGCGGCGAGGGCGGTGGCGAGCACCGCCGCAGGACCCACTGGGCCGACGGCCGGGTCGTGCTCGCCGGTCCGGTCGAGGTGCCGCGCGCGCTCGGCGGCCAGGTGCTCAGCCGTCCGGTCCTCCGCAGCCTGGCGCCCGGACGTGCGGTCCTGGGCGGCCCGGTCGGCCACGACCTCACGCCCGGCAACCCGCTCCTCGCCCGCCCCGTCCTCACCAGTCCGGTCCTGGCCCGCCCGGTCCTCGCCCGCCCGGTCCTGGCCAGCCCGGTCCTCACCAGCCCGGTCCTCGGCCACCAGGGCGGCGACCAGGGCGTCCAGCTCGTCGCGGGACCCGTCGAGCACGGCCTGGACGAGGGCGGTGACGTCCGGCCCGGTGCTGCCGAGGCGGGCGAGCACCGAGGGGGTGACCTCGTCGTCAGGTCCGCTCGGCGGGGCGCCGGCCAGCGCGTACCGGGCCGCGTCTGGCACCGCACCGGAGAAGGAGCTGCCGGGACGCGGCGCCTCGTCGTCCGGCTGTCCCGGTCGGCGAGCCGCCGCCGGACCGGCCGGCGTTGCGGCGTCGTCCCAGGCCGGGCTCGGTCCGTCCGCAGACCTGCGCCAGAACGCCCACCACTGCACCGGCCAACTGTCGCACCGCCGACCGCCGCGGCGGGCAACGGGCGCGACCCGGTGCAGGCAGCGCGAGCTCAGTCGTCCAGCGCCTGCAACTCGTCGAAGGCCAGCTCGGCGTCCTGGCCCTCGTCGGCGAGGGCCTCCTTCACGACGCGGAACGCCACGCCCGCCGGGTAACCCTTACGAGCCAGCATCCCGGCGAGGCGTCGCACGCGGACGTCGGCGGCGAGGCCGGCGCTCGCACTGAGCTTCCGGTCGACGAGCGCCCGCGCGGTCGCGAGCTCCTGCGCGGGCTCGAGCGTCGCGACCGCCTCGGAGATCGAGGTGTCGTCGACGCCCTTGCGCCGGAGCTCTTGGGTGAGGGCGCGGCTCGCCAGGCCGCGGCCGCGGTGCCTGCTGGTGACCCACATCTGCGCGAACAACGCGTCGTCGATCATCCCGACCTCGGCGAAGCGGCTGAGCACCTCGTCGGCGACCTCGTCCTCGACGCCCTTCTTGCGCAGCACCGCCGCGAGCTCAGCCCGCGTCCGCGGTGCGAACTCGAGCTGGTGCAGGCAGATCTGGCGGGCGGTGTCGACCGGATCGGCGGGCGGCGCAGGCGTCCCGTCGTCTGCGCTGCCGCGCGTCGCGCCCGACGAGCGGCCCCGGCCGCCGGACGAGCCGCTCCCTGAGCGCGAGCCGGAGCCGAAGCCGCCGCGGGAGCCCCCAGACCCGGAGACCCCAGACCCGGAGCCCCCAGACCCGGAGCCCCCAGATCCGGAGCTCCCGAACCCGGAGCCCCCAGACCCGGAGCCCCCGAACCCGGAACCGCCAGACCCCGAGCCCCCAGATCCGGAACCCTCTGACGCGCCGCCACGCGACCGCGAGCCGAACCCGCCGGCACCGCGTCCGCCTGAGCCGAAGCTCCCCGAGCGCCGGGCGCCCTTGCCGCCGGCAGCCGACCCGCCATCGTCACCCGTGCTGCCGGAAGACGACCGGGACGACCGCGAGGCGAAGGCCATGCGCTGCTGACCGGATCCGGGCTAGAGGTCGACCGGGACGGGAGCCGGCAGGTCGGCGTCCGCGTCGACGACCGGTCCGACGCCGAGCTTCTCCTTGACGCGCTTCTCGATCTCGTCGGCCAGGTCGGGGTTGTCGCGCAGGAACGCGCGGGCATTCTCCTTGCCCTGGCCGAGCTGGTCGCCCTCGTAGGTGTACCAGGCACCGGACTTGCGCACGATGCCGTGCTCGACGCCCATGTCGACGAGGGAGCCCTCGCGGCTGATGCCGACGCCGTAGATGATGTCGAACTCGGCCTGCTTGAACGGCGGCGCGACCTTGTTCTTGACGATCTTGGCGCGGGTGCGGTTGCCGACCGCGTCGGTGCCGTCCTTCAGCGTCTCGATGCGGCGGACGTCGATGCGCACGGAGGCGTAGAACTTCAGCGCCTTGCCACCCGTCGTCGTCTCGGGCGAGCCGAACATGACGCCGATCTTCTCGCGCAGCTGGTTGATGAAGATGGCCGTGGTGCCGGTGTTGGCGAGCGCACCGGTCATCTTGCGGAGCGCCTGGCTCATGAGGCGGGCCTGCAGGCCGACGTGGCTGTCGCCCATCTCGCCCTCGATCTCGGCGCGGGGCACGAGGGCCGCCACGGAGTCGATGACGATGATGTCGAGGGCGCCGGAGCGCACGAGCATGTCGGCGATCTCGAGCGCCTGCTCACCGGTGTCGGGCTGCGAGACGAGCAGCGCGTCGGTGTCGACGCCCAGCTTCTTGGCGTAGTCGGGGTCGAGGGCGTGCTCGGCGTCGATGAACGCCGCGATGCCGCCGGCGGCCTGGGCGTTCGCCACGGCGTGCAGCGCGACGGTCGTCTTGCCGGACGACTCGGGGCCGTAGCTCTCGACGACGCGGCCGCGGGGCAGTCCGCCGATGCCGAGCGCGACGTCGAGGGCGATGGACCCCGTGGGGATGACGCCGATCGGGACGCGCACCTCGTCGCCGAGGCGCATGACCGAGCCCTTGCCGAAGCTCTTGTCGATCTGCGCGAGGGCCATCTCGAGGGCCTTCGCGCGGTCCGGTCCTGCCATGTGGTTCTCCAGTGGTCGACGAGCGCCGGGGGCGGCTCGTGGCTGCGGTCCGATCGACGGTGACGCTAGGAGCGGGGTCCGACAGTCCCCAAGGACCGTCGCCCGATCTGTGGACACCCGGACGACGTCGACGGTAGACCGAACGTGCGTTCGAAGGACCGCGACACGCCGCCCGTCGCGCGCACCCGTCCCGCCGGGCCGTCCGCGGAGCACGTCGTCGAGCGATCGGCACCGGACACGCCGGTGGGTCCGGTGCCGATCGCTCGACCAGGACATCGCCGCTGCCGAGCCGAGTGCCGGCGCGCACACGGCGACGAGCAGCACCCAGCACCAGCAGGACCACGCCGGCACCGCACGGCCCGACCAGCCCGACCAGCCCGACCAGCCGGACCAGCCCGACCAGCCCGACCAGCCCGACCAGCCCGACCAGCCCGACCAGCCCG
>CAXTFU010000192.1:0-9080 GCA_964243385.1 uncultured bacterium
GACCTGCGCCAGGCCGCGCGGCTCGCGCTGGGTGCCGGCGCCGTCGCCGCGCTGCTCGGCGGCGCGCCGGCGGAGGTCCCCGACCGGCTGGCGGTGGCCGACCCGCTCGGCCTGCTCCCCACCGGGGTCCCGACCACGTGCGTGCACGGGCTGGCGGACGACGTCGTGCCGATCGCGCTCAGCGAGGCCTACGTGGCGCGGGCCGGTGACGCGGCGCGGCTCGTCCGGACGCCCGGCGGGCACATGGGGCACGTCGACCCGGCCGGCGCGGAGGTCGCCGCCCTGCGCGAGGCGCTCGCCGCGCTCTGACGCCGGCCTGCTGCCGGCCTGCGCGCCGTGACGTGGTCGGCGGTCGCCGCACTGCGCGAGGCGGTCGCGGCGCTCCGACGCCGGCCTGCTGCCGGCCTGCCCGCCGTGACGTGGTCGCCTGCGCTGCGGGCGCGCGGCTGTGCAGTCGACGTGCGGCGGCCTTGTCGGCCTCCCGCCGTGGACGCGGTCGGCTGCGCGGGCCGGTCGGCCGCAGGACCTGGCCGGTGTCCTCGCACGGTTCCGTCCGCCCACAGCGTGATCGTCTTGTGACGGATCGTCTGGCACCGTACGGTCCCTGGCGACGTCTCGAGGGGGACCCCGTGAGCGACAGCAGCACGCAGGTGCAGGGTGGGACGGGCAGCGGCGCGGCGCCGTCGCTCGTGCGGACGGGGGTGCTCGCGGTGGTGGCCGCTGCGGTGGCCGCCCTCGTCGTGCACGTCCTGTTCGACCTCGCGGGCGCCGACTACCTCGTCGAGCCCCCCGGCTCGGCGCAGGTGCGCGTCGGCGCCCCGCAGGCGGCGGGCGTCGCTGGCCTGGCCGCGGCCGTCGGCGTGCTGCTGACCGCGCTGTTCGCGCGCCGCAGCCGGCGGCCCGAGCGGCTGGTGCTGGGCCTCGTCGTGGTGGGGCTGCTCCTGTTCGCGCTCAACCCCGTCCTCGCGGCCGAGCAGGTGCTGACGGTCGTCGCGCTGGAGGTCATGCACCTGGCGGTCGCCGGCGCGTTCCTGGCCGTCGTGCTGCCGGCGCTCGCGCAGCGCCGGAGCCGCCGCTCGTGACAGCGATGAGAGAACTGTCGGAGGGCGGTCCTACCGTCAGCGAGGAGCGGCGTCCGGCCGTTCCGGAGGGGGATGCATGACCGACGTCATCGTGGCTCGCGGCCTGGTCAAGCGCTACGGCGAGGTGACCGCGCTCGACGGGCTCGACCTCACCGTCCCGGAGGGGACGGTGCTCGGGCTGCTCGGCCCGAACGGGGCCGGCAAGACGACCGCCGTGCGCGTGCTCACCACGCTGCTGATCGCCGACGAGGGGAGCGCGACCGTCGCGGGGGTCGACGTCTTCGCGAACCCGCGCGGCGTGCGCGAGCGCATCGGGCTGTCCGGGCAGTACGCCGCCGTCGACGAGTACCTCACCGGCTTCGAGAACCTCGACATGATCGGACGGCTGTACCGGCTGGGCCGCACCCGCGCCCGCGAGCGGGCGCGCGAGCTGCTCGAGCGCTTCTCGCTCAGCGACGCCGGCGACCGGCCGGTGAAGACCTACTCCGGCGGCATGCGGCGCCGCCTCGACCTCGCCGGCTCCCTGGTCGCCGCGCCGTCGGTGCTGTTCCTCGACGAGCCGACGACCGGCCTCGACCCGCGCTCCCGCGTGGAGATGTGGGACGTCATCCGCGAGCTCGTCGCCGGGGGCACGACCCTGCTGCTCACGACGCAGTACCTCGAGGAGGCCGACCGCCTGGCCGACGAGATCGTCGTCATCGACCGCGGTCGGGTCATCGCCAAGGGCACTGCCGACGAGCTCAAGGCGCAGGTCGGCGGCGAGCGCGTCGAGGTCGTCGTGCAGACGCACGCAGAGCTCGCCCCGGCGCGCGAGGTGCTGTCGACCCTCGCGACCGGCGAGGTGCTGGTCGAGGACCACGTCCGGCGGCTCACCGCACCGGTGAGCGGCGGCGGCAAGGTGCTCGTCGAGGCGCTCGCGCGGCTCGACGCCGCCGGCATCGAGGTCCTCGACGTCGGCCTGCGCCGCCCGACGCTCGACGACGTGTTCCTGACGCTGACCGGGCACGCGGCCGAGGCCGCCGCCGCCGAGGGGGTGCCGGCATGACCGCCCTCACCGAGACGCTGGCCGACGGCGCGGTCGTCGCGAAGCGCAACCTCATCAAGGTCAAGCGGGTGCCCGAGCTGCTGGTCTTCACGACGATCCAGCCGATCATGTTCATCCTGCTGTTCGCCTACGTCTTCGGCAGCGCGATCGACATCCCCGGCATCAACTACCGGGAGTTCCTCATCGCGGGGATCTTCGCCCAGACGGTCGTGTTCGGCGCGACCTTCACGGGCGCCGGCATCGCCGACGACATGCAGAAGGGCATCATCGACCGCTTCCGGTCGCTGCCGATGTCGCGCAGCGCGATGCTGCTGGGCCGCACCGCCAGCGACGTGCTGCTGAACGCGCTGAGCGTCACGGTGATGTCCCTGACCGGGCTGCTGGTCGGCTGGCGCATCCGCGAGTCGTTCCTCGAGGCCGTCGCCGGCTTCGCCCTGCTGCTGCTGTTCTCGTACGCCGTCTCGTGGATCATGGCCTACGTCGGGCTCATCGTGCCGACACCGGAGGTCGTGCAGAACGCCTCGTTCATCATCCTGTTCCCGGCGACGTTCATCGCCAACACGTTCGTGCCGACGAACAACTTCCCGAGCGTGCTGCGGACGATCGCCGACTGGAACCCGGTCTCCACCCTCACGCAGGCCATCCGGGAGCTGTTCGGCAACACGAGCCCGGAGCTGCCGCCGGCGGACGCCTGGTCGATGCAGCACCCGGTCATCTACACGCTGCTGTGGATCGTCGGCATCCTCGCGGTCTTCATCCCGCTCGCGAGCTGGCAGTACAAGCGGGCCTCCAGCAAGTAGGGAGCAGCCTGGTCAGCCCGCTCGCCGGTCGCGCAGCAGGTCCGCGACCACGAGACGGGCGGCATCGAGGCGCACCCCGGCGTCGGCCAGGACCTGCTGCCCGGCGCCGGTCCCGGGGTGCAGCAGGCCGAGCAGCACGTGCTCGGTGCCGATGGAGTTGTGCTTCATCCGCAGGGCCTCGCGCAGCGACAGCTCGAGCACCTTCTTCGCCGAGCGGTCCCAGCGCGGGCGGCTCTTGACGCCGCCGGTGCCGCGGCCGGCGCGGGTCCGCTCGAGCGCTCCCGGGCCGAACGTCTCCTCGATCTGACGGCGCACCTCGTCCAGGTCGATGCCCAGGGCCGCGAGCGCCGCCGCGTCGTCGACGGCCGGTCGGGCGGACGCCTCGGGACCGTCGGGGACGGCTCGCGCCACGCGCAGCAGCGCCAGCAGGTCGACCCCGAGGCCGACCAGGGTGGCCTGGCCCACGCTGGCCGGACCGGTGAGCAGCGCAGCGAGCACGTGCTCGCTGCGGACGCTGGACGCACCGGCGCCCTGCGCCTCCAGCTGAGCGCCCTCGGCGAGCGCCCTTGCCTTGTCGGTGAACCTCTCGAACACGGCGCAGTCCTCTCAGAACCCGTGCCGGCGGTACTTCTTGTGGACCGCCTGGCGACTGACGTGCAGCTGGACGGCGATCTGCTCCCACGTCCACCCCTGAGCGCGGGCGTTGGCGACCTGCAGCTCCTCGAGCGACTCCAGCAGCGTGCGCAGCGACGTCACCGCCGCCAGGCCGACGGCCGGGTCCTTGCTCGAGGCGGCCGCGGCCACCTCCGTCGTCTCGCTCATGTCAACCATGGTTGACGACTTCCGGCAGTCTGTCAACCCCCGTTGACGTAGCGGGTCAGCGGCTGCCGCGCGGCGGGGCCGGGGCGGTGCTCGGACCGACGTGCCGCGCCAGCCAGGCGTTCAGCGGCCGGACCCTGCGCCACGCCCGCGCCACCCGCTTCACGCACTCCGGCTCGTGCAGCCACTCGGCCGGCTCGAACCGCAGGCCGACGGCCAGGCTCTTGTGCCGGAGCAGGTCCGCCCGGGGGTGGTCGGCGGTCCACGGCCTGGGCACGCGCACGAGGCGCTCGCCGATCACCTCCCAGGTCCGCAAGCCGTGCAGCACCGCCTGCAGCTCCTGGCCGGACAGGTCGTCCGCGACGGCGGCCCGCAGCCGCTGCACCTGGTCGGGGGCCTGGTGCCAGGACCCGCCCCCGACGTAGAGGCCGTCGGCGCCGAGCTGCAGGTACAGCGCGCCGTCCTCCTCGACGACGGCGGCCGCGTGCGTCTTGTACGGCGTCTTGTCCTTGCTGAAGCGGACGTCGCGGTAGGGCCGGAAGACCTTCGCCACGCCGAACTCCGGCCCGAGCTCGGTGAGCAGCGCCTGCAGCGGCTCCTTCACCGCGCGCTCGTACACCTCGCGGTGGTCGGCCCAGTACGCCTTGGTGTTGTCGGCCTCGAGGCCCTCGTAGAACACGAGCGCCTCCTCCGGGAAGCCGGTGAACATCAGGCCTCCCGCAGGTCGGTGTGCAGGCGGAGCTGGCGCTGCACGCGCGCGCCGGTGTCGAGGCCGCGCACGGCGCCGTCCGGCTCCCAGCCCGAACCGGTCAGGAACGACCGCGTCGCCGGGTCGCGCTCCCAGGCCCAGACGACCGCGGTGGCGAAGCCGGCGCCGCGCCAGTGCTCGACGCTCGCCGCGACGAGCCGCGAGGCATGGCCGCGGCGTCCCCACCGCGGCTCGACGAGCAGGGTCAGCAGCTCGACGGCGGTCGCCGGGTCGAGGCCCTCGTCGGCCGCGGGCCCGCTCGCGGCGAAGCCGACCAGCTCGTCCCGCTCGAGCGCGACGAGCAGCCGGTGCTGGGGCGTCGGCGGCGACTCGACCGCGCCGAGCCACAGCGCCGCGGCCTGCACCTCGGGCACTTCGAGGGCCTCGGCGGGCAGCAGGTCGGCGTACGCGGTGCGCCACGTCGACAGCTGCACGCGGGCCACCCGCTCGGCGTCCTCGGGCCGGGCAGGACGCACGCTCACATCGGCCACGAGGGGGAAGCCTAGGGTCGACAGCCGAGAAGCACACCCGAGGAGCGCGCATGCCCATCGCGACCACCAACCCCACGACCGGCGAGGTCGTGAAGACCTTCGACGCGCTGTCCGAGGCCGAGCTCGACGACCGCCTGGCGCGCGCGTCCGCGGCGTTCGCGTCCTACCGCCGGACATCGTTCGAGCAGCGCGCCGGCTGGCTGCGTGCCGCCGCCGACCTGCTCGACGCGGAGGCGCAGGCGACTGCCGAGCTCATGACGCTCGAGATGGGCAAGACGGTGAAGGCCGCGCTCGCCGAGGTCGCCAAGTGCGCGGCGGCCTGCCGCTACTACGCCGAGCACGCGGCCGAGATCCTGGCCGACCGCGAGGCCGACGCCGCGGCGGTCAAGGCGCAGCGGGCCTACGTCCGGTGGCAGCCGATCGGGCCGGTGCTGGCGATCATGCCGTGGAACTTCCCGCTCTGGCAGGCGATGCGGTTCGCGGCTCCCGCGCTCATGGCGGGCAACGTCGGGCTGCTCAAGCACTCGAGCAACGTGCCGCAGACCGCCCTGTACATGCAGGACGTCTTGGCGCGGGCCGGCTTCCCGGCCGACGTCTTCCAGACGCTACTCATCGGCAGCGCCGAGGTGGAGCGGGTGCTCCGCGACCCGCGGGTGGTGGCGGCGACCCTGACCGGCTCGACGCCGGCCGGCAAGTCGGTCGCCGCGGTCGCCGGCGACGTCCTGAAGCACACGGTGCTCGAGCTGGGCGGCAGCGACCCGTTCGTCGTCATGCCCTCGGCCGACCTCGAGCAGGCCGCGAAGGTCGCCGCGGTCGCCCGCTGCCAGAACAACGGCCAGAGCTGCATCGCCGCGAAGCGCTTCATCGTCCACCAGGACGTCGCCGAGCAGTTCGAGCGGCTGTTCGCCGACGCGCTGTCGGCCCTGGTCGTCGGCGACCCGACCGACGACGCGACCGACGTCGGGCCGCTGGCGACCGAGAGCGGGCGCGACGGCGTCGCGGAACTCGTCGACGAGGCCGTCGGCAAGGGCGCGACCGTCGTGCTCGGCGGTGCCGCGCCGGGCGGTCCGGGCTTCTTCTACCCGCCGACGCTCATCACGGGCGTCACCCAGGACATGCGCCTGTACGGCGAGGAGGTGTTCGGACCGGTCGCCGTGCTGCACCGGGCGAAGGACCTGGACGAGGCGCTCGAGCTCGCCAACGACACCGAGTTCGGGCTCGGCAGCAACGCCTGGACGAACGACCCGGACGAGCAGGAGCGCTTCGCCACCGAGCTCGACGCCGGGATGGTCTTCATCAACGGGATGACCGCGTCCTACCCCGAGCTGCCGTTCGGCGGGGTGAAGGACAGCGGCTACGGGCGCGAGCTGGCCGACCTCGGCATCCGCGAGTTCTGCAACGCCAAGTCGGTCTGGGTCGGCGGCAGCGACAGCGGCGACACGTCGACCTCGCGCGCCGAGTAGGTGGAGCGGCTCTCGCTGCGGGCTGCCCGCCGCACCGCCCTGCACGCGCAGGGCTTCGGCGACCGGCGCCCGTCCGGGGCCGCCGACCGGCGGCACCTGCGGCGGGTCGTCGGGCGCACGGCGCTGCTGCAGATGGACTCGGTGAACGTCTTCGAGCGGGCGCACTACCTGCCGGTGTTCTCCCGGCTGGGCCCGTACCCCAAGGCGCTGCTCGAGCGGGCGTCGTACGGACCGCGCGCCGCGGACCGCGAGCTGTTCGAGTACTGGGGGCACGAGGCGTCGCTGCTGCCGCTCGCCACGCACCCGCTGCTGCGCTGGCGGATGACGCGGGCGGAGGCGCTCGAGGAGGGCTGGGGCGGTCCGCTGCGGGTGATGCGCGACGAGCCGGAGTTCGTCGCGCACGTCCTGCGGCGGCTCGCCGACGCCGGGCCGTCGTCGGCGTGCGACCTGCACGAGGGCGAGCGCCCGGGCGGGCCGTGGTGGGACTGGTCGCGGACGAAGGTCGCTTTGGAGTACCTGTTCTGGTCGGGGCGCATCACGACCGCGAGCCGACGGGGGTTCGAGCGGGTCTACGACCTCACCGAGCGGGTGCTGCCCGCGTCCGTGCTCGCCCTGCCGACGCCGGACCGGGCGCAGGCCCAGCGCGAGCTCGTCCGGATCGCGGCCCGGGCGCACGGCGTCGCCACGGAGAAGGACCTGCGCGACTACTTCCGGCTGCGCACCGACGAGGGCGCCACCGCCGTCCGCTCGCTCGTCGAGGAGGGCGAGCTGCTGCGCGTCGAGGTCGAGGGGTGGCGCACGCCCGCCTACATGTCGCCCGAGGCGCACGTGCCGCGCCGGGTGCGGGCGACCGCGCTGCTGTCGCCGTTCGACCCGCTGGTGTGGGAGCGGTCGCGGACGAGCCGGCTGTTCGGCTTCGACTACCGCATCGAGATCTACGTGCCGGCCGATCAGCGCGTGCACGGCTACTACGTCCTGCCGTTCCTGCACGACGAGCTGCTCCGCGCGCGGGTCGACCTCAAGGCCGACCGCCAGGCCGGTGTGCTGCGGGTGCGGGCCGCCTGGCTCGAGCCCGGCTGCCCGCCCGACGAGACCGCCGAGGCGCTGGCCGATGAGCTGCGCCGGGCCGCCGACTGGCAGGGGCTCGGCGACGTGCTCGTCGAGCCGCGCGGCGACCTGGCCGCCGCCCTCGCCGCCGCCGTCGCCCACGACGGAGCCTCGCTGGACGGCTGAGGGACCCGAGCCCCTGTCTGTCCGCACCGACGTCCCGAGGCCGTTCGGACGTCTGTGCCGGCAGACGAGCGCGCCGCAGGGACGCGGACGGTCCGACGGGCGGACGACAGGCCCCCCGAGACGCCGACGGGCCGCCGGCAGCGGTGCTGCGCGGCGGCCCGTCGTGCCTGGGGACTCAGTCGTCCCAGGGTCCGAAGTCGTCGTTCATGACGTTCCTTCCTGTGCGCCGGCAGGCGGACGCGAGTCCGTGCGGCGGGGTGGTGTGGCGGGGTGGTGGTGTGGCGTGCTCGCCTCGTTGCGAGCTCGACCGGGGGACCGGGGCGCAACGCGCGCCGGGCAGCCGCAGGGCGGGCTGCTGACCGGTACAGCGTCGCACACCTCTTCGGCATTCCTGGGCCGGACTTGAGCGCCTGCACGGCCTCGCTCACCGGTCCGGTCGCCGCCCCTACGCTCCGGTCGGTGACCGACCCGGCCGAGCTGACCCTGGTCGAGCTGCTCCCGCTGCTGGAGCGCCGCATGCTGTCGGCCCGCGAGCTGGTCGAGGCCTGCCTGGCGCGCGTCGCGCAGGTCGAGCCGCAGGTGCGGGCCTTCGTCCGGCTGACCCCCGAGCTGGCCCTGCAGGCGGCCGAGCGGGCGGACGCCGACCGCGCGGCGGGCCGGCCGACCGGCGTGCTGGCCGGCGTGCCCGTCGCGCTCAAGGACCTGTGCCTGACGGCCGGCACGCCGACGACCGCGTCGAGCCGCGTGCTGGCCGGCCACGACCCGGGCGTCGACGCGGCCGTCTGGACGCGGCTGGCGCAGGCGGGCGCGGGCCTGCTCGGCAAGACGGCGCTGCACGAGTTCGCCTACGGGACGGGGTCGGCCCCGACGCGCAACCCGTGGGACCTGCGCCGGACCCCTGGCGGCTCGTCCGGGGGCTCGGCCGCCGCGCTGGCCGCCCGCTGCGTCCCGGCCGCGGTCGGCACCGACACCGGCGGCTCACTGCGGCTGCCGTCGGCGCTGTGCGGCACCTCGTCGCTGCGGCCCGCGCACGGCCGGGTGTCGTCCGCGGGGGTCCTGCCGCTGGCGCCGTCGCTCGACACGGTCGGGCCGATGGCGCGGCGGCTGCGCGACGTCAGCCTGCTGCTGCGGCTGCTCGCCGGCCACGACCCCGGCGACCCCTGGTCCCGTGACGAGCCCGTCCCGGACTACCCCGACGCCGGCCCGGACGACTGCACCGGCGTCCGCATCGGCCTGCCGACGAGCGTGCTCTGGGACGACGTCGACGCGTCGGTCGCGGCCACCTGCGCCGACGGCCTGGCCCGGCTGGTCGACCGCGGCGCGCGGCTCGTCCCGGTCGACCTGCCCGCGGACACCGGCACGCTGCTCGACGCCTACCGGGCGACGGTCGGTCCGGAGG
>CAXTFU010000193.1:0-9049 GCA_964243385.1 uncultured bacterium
CCGCGACCTCCGCCGTGACAGGGCGGCGCGCTAACCAACTGCGCTACGGGGCCTAGGAACAGGCCTTGGTGCTGTGCCCCCAACGGGATTCGAACCCGCGTAGCCACCTTGAAAGGGTGGAGTCCTGGGCCGCTGGACGATGGGGACCGCTGCCTGCCGAGGCCGGACAGCGTGCCTCCGCCGTCTGGCCGTCGGGGACGACGCAGAGCATAGCGGACGGCCGCCGCGGCTGGCCGGGCGAGCTCAGCCGCCTCCGGTGCTCGGCGAGGGGGCCGGGGACGCGGCCGGCGGCTCGGCGACCACGGTGCGGCTGATCCGGGCGTCGCTGCTGCCGAGCCCGCCGAGGGTGATGTCGTCGAACGCCTGGAGCTGCTGGTCGTCCGGGTCGAGGTAGAGCACCGACAGGGTCACCGGCGTCGGCTCCTCGTCGTCGAGCGCGCGCAGCCCGGCGCCCCCGGTCGAACCCTGGACGACGAGCGTCGTGCCGTCCTCGGTGTCGGTCCGGCGCTCGTGCGTGTGCCCGGACAGCACCACGGGCGCGGTGCCGAGCAGCGGGCCGGCGGTGGCGGGATCGTGGGTGAGCACCAGGTCGGGCGGGTCGCCGGCCTGCTCGTACGCCTCGCGCAGCTGCTCGCCGACGAGCTCCAGCACCTCGGGCGGGGCCTGGCCGCGCGTCTCGGCGTCGCGGATGAAGCGCGGGTCGCCCTGGCCGAGGAACCGCACGCCGGCGACCTCGACGACCTGCGGGCCGTCCAACACCGTGGCGTTGGGCTGGCGCTCGACCGCGGCCTGCACGATGCGGCTGTCGTGGTTGCCGCGGATCCACACGTACGGCAGGTCCAGGCGCCCGATGGCGTCGACGTAGCGGGTCTCGGCGGGCGTGCCGAGGTCGGTGCTGTCCCCGGTGTCGACGACGACGTCGATGCGGAACTGCTCGACGACCGAGCCGATGATCTCGTACGCCGTCGGGCTGAGGTGCAGGTCGCTGACGTGCAGGACGCGGATCGTCCCGTCGTCCGGGACGTACGTCGGCAGGCGGCTCGTGACCGAGTAGAGCTCGGTCACGTTGCTGACCAGGCGCCCGAGCTGCAGGCCGTAGGCGTCGAAGCTGGCGATGATGTCGCGGACGTCGCCGACCGCACCCGGTGCGGAGGCCAGCAGCCCGGTGAACCTCGGCTCGGCGAGCGCCCGCTCGTCGGCGGTGACGGCGGTGACGCCGCCGATGACCAGCAGCGCCGCCAGGCCCGAGCCGGCGGCGACGAGCGTGCGCCCGAGCCGCCGGAAGACGAGCAGCCCGAGGGCGGCGGCGCCGAGCACCGTCACGACGATCGTGCGGGCGATGAGGTCGCGCACGCCCTCGCGCAGGTCGCTGTCGACGTCCGCGCCCAGCCCGCGGAGCTGGTCCGGCCGCTGGGCGATGGCGCGGGCGGCGTCCGCACGCAGCTGGCGGATGCCGACCTCGAGCTGCACCGGTCCGTCGTGCGTGTCGAGCTGCAGCTGGCCGAGCGGCGGCACCGCGACCTCCGTCCCACCGCTGAGCGACGGGCGCAGCGACAGGTCGGCCGAGAACGGCCCGACGTCGCGGGTGACGCTGCCGGCCACCAGCACGGCGAGCAGGGCGCCGAGCGTGCCGACCGCGGCCATCTCGAGCGCCAGCAGCAGCCGGCGCCGACGGCGGGTCCCGCGCTCCCAGCGGACGGGACGGAGGCGGAGCAGCGCAGTCGGCCGATCTGTGAGGACGCAGGGGGGCGCGCTCCGGGAGGGCGCGCGCTGCGCTCAGCCTACGCGGCGCGCCTCCGCCTCGGCGGTCCGCTTGATCGCGGCGAGGGTGACCGGGATGCCGCGGTGCGCTGCGGCGGAGCGCTCGGCGAGCTGCGCCTCGGCCTGGTCGCCGTAGCGCTCGGCGAAGCCGGCCACCCCGGCCGGCAGGACCGCCCAGCGCTCGGTGAGCGTGCAGCCGCCGTCCGCCGGCTCGATCAGGTAGCTCCAGCGCACCCAGCCCTGACCGACGTGGAAGGTGAACTCGCGTCCCGGCTCGGCGACGACCACCTGGGAGCGCGTCTCCCAGGTCCGCTCGGGGGTCTCGTTGCGCCCGGTGAACCAGGCGCCCGGTCGGGGACCGGCGCCCTCGTCCCACCAGCAGGCCCGGCAGATCGGGCTGAACTCGCCCGTGCGGGTGACGTCGGAGACGAGCGCGTAGACCTGCTCCGGCGAGCAGGCGATCGAGGTCGACGCGGTGCAGGTGAGGTCGGTCACCGGCCCAGCATGCCGCGCCGCAGGAGCGCGGGGTGCGCCGGACCGGCCGGGGTGGCTACCGTGTGCGCGGGGGCTCGTCCCTCGTCTGCGCACCGGGCTGCTAGCTCAACTGGCAGAGCAGCGGGCTTTTACCCCGCGGGTTCAGGGTTCGATCCCCTGGCGGCCCACCGCCCGTCCGCGCTGCCCGTGGGAGACTGGGCCGATGCGCCCCCTGACCCGGCCCGCCCGCCCGCTGCGTGTCCGACGCCTGCCCGGGCGCCCGCTCGCCGCGCTCGCCCTCGGCACCGCCCTGCTGGCCGGGTGCGGCGGGAGCGGCGGCGGTGGGGGAGGCAGCACCGAGCAGGCGCAGGACCTCGACGAGCTGCTGCAGGCGAGCGCCGCGTCGACCGCCGAGTCGGGCAGCTCGAAGGTCAGCGTGTCGAGCACCACCACGGTCGCCGACCAGGAGGTCGTCTTCGCCGGGGAGGGCGCGTTCGACCACGACGCCGGCACCGGCGAGCTGTCGTTCTCCGTCCCGGGCGCGGACGGCACCGCAGGCGGTGGCGGGACGATCGAGGAGCGCATCGTCGGCGACGACCTCTACCTCGCCCTGCCGCAGCAGCCGGGCTTCTACAAGGTGGCGCTCAGCGAGGTCGCCGGCACCTCGCTCGGCAGCAGCACCGACCCGACGGCTGCGCTGCAGGCGCTGCAGGGGCTCACCGACGTCGAGGAGGTCGGCGAGGCCGAGGTCCGCGGTGCCACCACGACCCACTACCGCGGCACGCTCGACGTCAGTCAGGCCGTCGAGGCTGCGACGGGGTCGGCCAAGGAGGTCCTCGAGACCTCGCTGAGCTCGGCGAAGACCGTGCCGTTCGAGGCCTACCTGGACGAGGAGGGCCGCCTGGTCAAGCTCGTCCAGACGATCTCCCTGGCGGCGAGCGAGGCCACCCAGGGCAACGCCGTCGAGAGCTCGACGGTGCTCGAGCTGTTCGACTTCGGCACCGCGGTCGACGTCACCGCACCGCCCGCCGCCGAGGTCCGCGACGGCGCGCCGCTGCTCGCCGCGCTTCAGGGCGCCACCGGCGGTGCTCCCGCCGCGGGCGGCGCCCAGCCGGCGCCCTCGCCCGCGTCCTGACGCCCGGCTGACCTCCGGCCCTCGCTCCACCATCGGCGTGGGGCCTCAGGTCGACGCCCCGCACGCCGATGGTGGACCGTGGGCGAACAGCGGCCGTCCGAGCAGCGCACGACGTCCGACCTGCCGTCACGGCGATCTCAGCCGGACGACACCTCGGGGGCCGAGGCTGACAGCGTGCGCCTGTACGCCCACCGTGGCCGTTCCACCGCCCCGTCCGCCGCCGTCCCCGCCGCGCGCTCCGGGCCCGGTGCGCCGCACCGGACCCCTGTCGAGAACACCGCCCCGGCCGTCCGGGCCTCGCTGCTGGCGGGCGCCGACGGCGTCGAGGTCGACCTGCGCCTGTCTCGCGACGGTGTGCTCGTGGTGTGCCACGACCGCGACCTGTCGCGCGTCGTCGGCTCGTCGCTCGAGGTGGCGGACACCTCCTGGGCCGAGCTGCACGGCGCCTGCGCCGAGCGGGGCGTGCCCCTCGCCCGTGCCGAGGACCTGCTGGCCGTCGTCGACGGGCGCCCGATCGTGCTCGAGCTCAAGGCGACGCCGTCGGGGGAGACGGCCCCGACCGCCTGCGCCCTGCACGAGGTGCTGAGCGCTCTGGTGGCCGCCGGGATGCCGCTCGACGTCACCGTCTCGTCGTTCTCGCTCGCGCTGGTCGACGCGGTGCAGGACACCGCCCCGGCGGCCCTGGGCCTGCGCACCGCGCTGCTCGGCGACGTCACCGACCTGCCCACCCGCCTGCTGCGCCGGGCTCTCGACGCCGGCCACGACCAGGTCCACCCGCACGTCGGGGCGCTGCTCGCCGAGCCGGCCGCCGTCGCCCGCGCGCACGCGGTCGGCGTCGGCGTCGTCCCGTGGACGGTGAACGCCGGCCGGTCACTGCGCCGGCTCGCCGGCCTCGGCGTGGACGCGGTCATCACCGACGTCCCCGCCAGCGCACGCCTCGCGCTCGCACCGCACGCCGCCGCTGCCTGACCGGCGTCGCTCGACGGTCGCGTCTGCCCCCGCGAGCCCTGTGCTCGGTGCTGCTGGGGCGCTTGTCTGTCCGCACCGACGTCCGGGAGCGCCCGCGACGTCGGTGCGGACAGACAAGCGCCATCAGCGGGCCCCGCCGGGGCGGGCGAGGCGGGCCGGGCCGGGCGGGCCGGACGAGCTGCTAGCCGAAGCGGCCGGTGATGTAGTCCTCGGTGCGCTTCTCGCCCGGGTTGCTGAAGATCTTCTGGGTGTCGGAGAGCTCGACCAGCCGGCCCGGCTCGCCCGTCTTCTCGATGCTGAAGAAGCCCGTCCGGTCCGACACCCGCGCCGCCTGCTGCATGTTGTGGGTGACGATCACGATCGTGTAGTCCTTCTTGAGCTTCTCCATCAGGTCCTCGATGGCGAGCGTCGAGATGGGGTCGAGCGCCGAGCACGGCTCGTCCATGAGCAGCACCTCGGGCTTCACCGCGATGGCCCGCGCGATGCACAGGCGCTGCTGCTGGCCACCGGACAGCCCGGCGCCCGGGCGGTCGAGCCGGTCCTTGACCTCGTTCCAGAGGTTCGCGCCCCGCAGCGACTCCTCGACCACGTCGTCCGTGACGGCCTTGGAGACACGGCCGTTGAGCTTCATGCCGGCCACGACGTTCTCGTAGATCGACATGGTCGGGAAGGGGTTCGGCCGCTGGAAGACCATGCCGACCTTGCGCCGGACGTCGACCGGGTCGACCCCCGAGGCGTAGACGTCCTCGTCGTCGAGGGCGATCCGGCCCTCGACACGGGCGCCCGGGATGACCTCGTGCATGCGGTTGATGGTCCGCAGCGCGGTCGACTTGCCGCAGCCGGACGGCCCGATGAACGCGGTGATGGACCGCTCCTCGATGACCATCGAGAGGTCGTCGATCGCGTGGAACGCGCCGTAGTAGGCGTTCACGTGGTCGAGGGTGATGCGCTTGGCCACGGGGACCCTTCCAGGAGTGGGGAGCGCGGACGGGGTTGCACGTCGCGCAACGCCGACCGACCGTACGGGGCTTCCCTGTCGGTGTCCCGGACGCTCGGTGTACGCGAGGTGTCCTGCGGGTGGCGGCGCGGCGGCGCACGAGGCGCCCGAGGTCGTTCACCACCCGGACGGGTGACGTTCGCCAGGCGGTCGCTCAAGGTCCTCGGCGCCGTTCGCCTGCTGTTCATCCGGGGCCGACCACCGCTTCACCTGTCCTGCCTACCGTCCATCCGGAACGCCGGCCCGACCTGGGGCCGGCTCACCGACGTGCACCCTGAGAGGGAAGACATCGTGAAGCTCCACCGCTCCACCCGCCTCGCCGCCGTGCTGACGGCGGGCACCCTGGCGCTCGCCGCCTGCGGCGGTTCCGATGAAGAAGACCCCGCTCCCGACGCGGCCGCCGAGGCCCTGACCGGCGAGCTCGCCGGCGCCGGTGCGTCGTCGCAGACCTCGGCGATGGAGGCCTGGGTCGCCGGCTTCCAGACCGACAACCCCGACGCCACCATCAACTACGACCCGGTCGGCTCCGGCGGCGGTCGTGACGCCTTCACCGAGGGCGGCGTCGACTTCGCCGGCTCGGACCGCGCCATGGACCCCGAGGAGCTCACCGCGGCTGCCGCGCGCTGCGCCAGCGGCGCCAGCGTCGTGGACCTCCCGCTGTACATCAGCCCGATCGCCGTCGCCTTCAACCTCGAGGGCGTCGACACCCTCAACCTGAAGCCGGCCACCATCGCGCAGATCTTCAACCAGAAGATCAGCAACTGGAACGACCCGGCGATCGCGGCCGACAACCCCGACGCCGAGCTGCCCGACCTGGCCATCACGCCGGTCAACCGCTCGGACGACTCGGGCACGACCGAGAACTTCACCGAGTACCTCGCCGCCACCGCCGCTGCGGACTGGCCGTACGAGCCCGACGGCGTCTTCCCGGTCAAGGGCGGCGAGGCGGCCAACGGCACCTCCGGCGTCGTGCAGGCCATCGAGGGCGGCAACGGCACCATCGGCTACGCCGACGCCAGCCAGGTGCAGGACCTCGGCACCGCGCTGATCGGCGTGGGCGACGGGTTCGTCGAGTACAGCCCGGAGCGCGCCGCGGCCGTCGTCGAGGCGTCGCCCCGTGCGGAGGGCCGCGAGGAGGGCGACATCGCGATCGAGCTCGCCCGCGAGACGACCAACGCCGAGGAGTACCCGCTGGTCCTCGTCAGCTACTCGCTGGCCTGCACCGACTACGAGGACGACGCCAAGGACGAGCTCGTCAAGGGCTTCCTGGGCTACATCGCCAGCGAGGACGGCCAGGCCGCCGCGGCGGAGAACGCGGGCAGCGCGCCGCTGTCCGAGTCGCTGCGCACCGAGGTGCAGGCCTCCATCGAGGCCATCGGCGGCGCGTGATCGACTGCACTGCCACGCCGGTCCGGGCGCCCCACCACGGGGTGCCCGGACCGGCGCACGTCCCGTCCCGACCCGCCTCACGAGAGGTCACGCGGTGACCACACCGACCCCGACCCCGACGCCGACCACCGGGCTGACGCCGCAGGTCTCGCCCTCGCTGCCGCCGGACGCCCCGCGCCCGGACCGCGCCCGGACCCCGCAGCGCCTCGGTGACCGGATCTTCTCCGGGCTGTCGACGGGCTCGGGCATCTTCATCCTGGTCGTGCTGGCCGCGGTGGCGCTGTTCCTGCTCACCGAGGCGTTCCCGGCGCTCACCGCCGACCCGCGCGAGATGGAGATCGACAGCCTGGCGGGCTACGTCGCCCCGCTGCTGTTCGGGACGCTGCTGGCCGCCGCGCTGGCCCTGCTCATCGCCACGCCGTTCTCGATCGGCATCGCGCTCTACATCTCGCACTACGCCGACCGCCGGCTGGCCCGCTCGCTCGGCTACGTCATCGACCTGCTCGCGGCGATCCCGAGCATCATCTACGGCGCCTGGGGCGCGCTGGTGCTCGCGCCGTACCTCGTCCCGACGTACGGCTGGCTGGCCGAGCACGCCAGCTGGCTGCCGATCTTCGCCGGGCCGGCCTCGTCGACCGGCCGCACGATCCTCACCGCCGGCATCGTCCTGGCGGTGATGATCCTGCCGATCATGGCGGCGATCAACCGCGAGGTGTTCCTCCAGACGCCCAAGCTGCACGAGGAGGCCTCGCTCGCGCTCGGCGCCACGCGCTGGGAGATGATCCGCATGGCGGTCCTGCCGTACGCGCGCTCGGGCATGGTGAGCGGCGCGATGCTCGGTCTCGGACGCGCCCTCGGCGAGACGATCGCCGTGCTGCTCGTCCTGTCGTCGTCGGGCGGCTTCTCGTTCAACCTCATCAGCCAGTCGAACCCCTCGACCATCCCGGCCAACATCGCCGGGCAGTTCCAGGAGGCGAACGGCCTCGAGGTCAACCTGCTCGTCCTGACCGGCCTGGTGCTGTTCGTGCTCACCTTCGCCGTCAACTTCGCCGCCCGGGCCGTGCTGGCCCGCCGGTCCGACTTCGACGGAGCTGCCGGATGACCACCTCTGCGCCCACCCGCCCGCCCGGCGCCGACACCCGGCTGCCGCAGCCCCAGCACTCCCGCCCGCTGCCGCGGTGGGTGCCGCCGGCGCTGCTGGCCCTCGCGGTCGTCGTCGCCCTGGCGGTGCGCGCCTTCGTCGGCGGCGGTCCGATCACGACCGGCGTGGTCGCCGTCCTCGTGTTCACCGTGGTGCTCAGCCTCGTCTCGCGGTCGGTCGAGGGCAAGCGCCGCGCCGCCGACCGCACCGTCACCACCGTCGTCACCGCGATGTTCGTCGCGACGCTCATCCCGCTGGTGTCGGTCATCTGGACCGTCGTCAGCCGCGGGATCGCGCGCTTCGACCTCGACTTCTTCGCCCTGACGATGCGCAACGTCGTCGGCGAGGGCGGTGGCGCCCAGCACGCCATCGTCGGCACGCTCGTCATCACCGCGCTGGCCGCGGTGATCTCCGTCCCGGTCGGCCTGCTGACGGCCATCTACCTGGTCGAGTACGGCCGCGGCCGCCTCGCGCGCTGGGTGACGTTCCTCGTCGACGTCATGACCGGCATCCCGTCGATCGTCGCCGGGCTGTTCGCCTACGCGCTGTTCACGCTCATCGTCGGCCCCGGCGTGCGCTTCGGCATCGGCGGCGCGGTCGCGCTGTCGGTGCTCATGACGCCGGTCGTCGTGCGGTCTGGCGAGGAGATGCTCAAGCTCGTGCCCGCCGAGCTGCGCGAGGCGTCGTACGCGCTCGGCGTGCCGAAGTGGCGCACCATCCTGCGCGTCGTGCTCCCCGTCGCCGCGGCCGGCATCGGCACCGGCGTGACGCTCGCCATCGCCCGCGTCATCGGCGAGACGGCCCCGCTGCTGCTCATCGCCGGCACGACGGCCAGCCTCAACGCCGACCCGTTCAACGCGCGCATGCAGACGCTGCCGGTGTTCACCTTCTACTCGTTCACCCAGCCCGGCTCGCGGCCGGAGTTCAGCCTCGAGCGGGGGTGGACGGCCGCGCTCGTGCTGATGATCATCGTGCTGCTGCTCAACGCCGTCGCCCGGCTGGTGTCGCGGGCCTTCGCCCCCAAGGGTGCTCGCTGACTGCCCCCAAGGGGGCTTGGTGACCGCCCACGAGGGGGCTCGGTGACGGCCCCGACCGGGTGAGCTGACCGGCGCGGGCTCCAGCCGGGCGGGTCGGGGTGCCGATGCGGACAGTGCCCGCTCCGGGCGCTCCGTCCGTCGAGAGG
>CAXTFU010000194.1:0-9043 GCA_964243385.1 uncultured bacterium
CGGCACGACGGCACGACGGCACGACGGCACGACGGCTCCCACGACGGCTAGACCGCTCGGCGCACCGCACGACCGCAGGACGGCACGACGGCGAGTCGGCCCACCGGGTCCAGCACGGCTCGACGGCTGACGGCACGACGGCTGACGGCACGACGGTGAGTCGGCCCGCCGGCTCCAGCACGGCTCGACCGCTAGACGGCTCGACGGCGCGACCGCACGACGGTGAGGCGGCCCGCCGGCTCCCACGACGGCTCGACCGCACGACCGCACGACCGCACGACCGCACGACTGCACGACGACCTGACGCACCCGCCCCGCCCGAGGAGACTCGCGCCATGCGCTCCTTCACCGCCGCCGCTCTGCAGCTCGCCCCGCGTCCCGGGCCGCTGAGTCCCGACACGGTCAAGGCCAACCTCGAGCACGCCGTCGAATGGGTCGAGCGGTGCGTGTCGGCGACCGGCGCCGAGCTCGTCGTCCTGCCGGAGAGCGCGTCGACCGGCTTCACGCCCGACTGCCCGCCGGAGGAGCTCTGGGACCTCGTCAGCGAGGTGCCGGGACCGGTCACCGAGCCGCTGCAGGACGTCGCCCGCCGCCTGGGCGTGCACCTGGTGTGGGGCACCTACGAGCGCGGCCCCGAGCGCGGGATCGTGTACAACGCCTCCGTCCTGATCGGGCCCGACGGCGCGGTGCTGGGCGTCTACCGCAAGACCCAGCCGTTCGCGTCCGAGCGCCGTTCGCTGGGCGGGTGGGTGACGCCCGGCGACGAGGTGTGCGTCGTCGAGACCTGCCTCGGGCGCATCGGCATGATCATCTGCTTCGACGGCGACTACCCCGAGCTGTGCCGCATCCAGGCCGTGCAGGGAGCCGAGATCATCGCGCGGCCCTCAGCGCTCCTGCGCTCGGCCGACATCTGGGAGCTGACGACGCGCGCCCGCGCCTACGACAACCACGTCTACCTGGTGGCGGCGAACGCCACTGGCGCCGATCCCGGCGGGGTCCTGTACTTCGGCAACTCGCTCATCGTCACGCCGATCGCCGAGGTGGTGGCGCGCGCGGCGACGCACGAGTCGTGGGTGAGCGCCCGGCTGGAGCCCGACCGCGCGATGGCGTCGCTGACGCCGGGCTCGAGCGTCCCGCAGGTGTTCGACCACCTGTCCGACCGCAACCTCGACGTCGTGCGGCGCTACCGCGACGACCTCGAGCGCCCGGCGAGGACGTCGTTCCCGCACGGTGGACCGTCCGCGGCGCACGACCCGTCGGCCGCCAGTCGCGAGGGCACGATCGTCGACTGACAGCCCGGCCGGGCGGCTGGCGTCCCGCTGCGCTCGCACCCGGCGCCTCTGCCCCACGCGCCGATCGCCCGGCGGCGTCCGCCGCAGTCCCGCACGCCGACTCGTCCGCGCACGGCCCTGACCCGGCGGGCTCACGCCGCGGTCGCACACGCCGCTCGTCCGCACCCGACGCTGATCCGGCGGGCTCTCACCGTGGTCGTGCGCGCCGCTCGTCCGCACGCGGCCCTGACCCGGCGGGCTCACGCCGCGGTCGCACACGCCGATCGGCCGCGCGCGGCCCTGACCCGACGGGCACACGCCGCGGTCATGCACGCCGCTCGTCCGCACGCGGCCCTGACCCGGCGGGCTCACGCCGCGGTCGCACACGCCGGCACACATCCCAGTCGGGGGCGGCTGGACGTCCACGCTCATCGAGCCACGGCGGCGGCGCGAATGGATCACGTCGTGTGCGTGGCGGTCCGCCTGACCAGCAGCAGCCGCCCGGCGCGAGGCCCGGGACCCCGCCGGAGCACCGCGCCGGGCAGCGGCGCGGCCAAGGGCGCAGGCCAGGCGGCTCGCGCGCGGCGGATCACCCGGCCGGCACACGTCCTGATCGCGGCGGCTGCACGGCCACGCTCGACGGGCCGCGGCGGCGGCACGAGTAGATCACGTCATGTGCGCGCCGGTCCGCATGACCGGCAGACGCCCGCCGCAGGTGCCCAAGACCGGCCGGAGCACCGCGCCGGCAGCCGGGCGGCCAGGGGGGCACAGGCCAGCCGGCTCGCGCGCGGCGGATCACCCGGCCGGCACACATCCTGGTCGCGGCGGCTGGACGGCCACGCTCATCGGGCCACGGCGGCGGCCCGAGTGGATCACGTCGTGTGCGCGCCGGTCCGCCTGACCGGCAGACGCCCGCCGCCCGGTGCACAAGACCGGCCGGAGCACGGCGCCGGGCAGCCGCGCGGCCAGGGGCGCAGGCCAGGCGGCTCGCGCGCGGCGGATCACCCGGCAGGCACACGTCCTGATCGCGGCGGCTGGACGGCCACGCTCATCGGGCAGCGGCGGCGGCACCAGTGGATGGCGTCGTGTGCGTGGCGGTCCGCCGAGCCGGTGGACAAGCACCGCGAGCGGCGGACGTCCGGCCAGCCGGCAGTCCGGCCGGCAGTCCGGCCGGCAGGCAGGCCGGCAGTCCGGCAGGCAGGCCGGCCGGCAGTCCCCCTCTCAGCGCAGATGGCAGTCCGGCCGGCAGTCCGGCCAGGAGTCCCGCTCCCAGCGCAGCCGGCAGCCCGGTCGGCAGTCCGGCCGGCAGTCCGGCCGGCAGTCGGGGCAGTGCGGACCGACCGGGACGGGCGCCGCCTCGTCCGCACTCCGACCAAGGCCCTCGGACGTCCTTGGCAGGACTTGCCGGGGCGTCCCGCAGGAACGGGTCGTTGACTGGCCGGGCCGCGCGAGTCCCGCACGGACCGCCTCGGCCGGGTGGCGTCTGACAGGAGCGGACCGATGACCGCAGCCCTCCCGGACGCCCCCGCCTCGCGGCGCATCCGCATCGGCATCGACACCGGTGGCACCTTCACCGATGTCGTGGCCATCGACGAGGCCACCGGCGAGCTCGTGACGACCAAGACGCCCTCCACGCCGGCCGACCCCGCCGACGGCTTCCTCGACGGCGTCGACAAGGTGCTGGCGCTGCTCGGCGCGAGCGGGGCCGACGTCGCGGCGGTCAGCCACGGCACGACGGTCGCCACCAACCAGCTCCTGCAGGGCGAGCTCGACCGGATCGGCTTCATCACCACCGAGGGCTACGAGCACGTGCTCGAGATCGCCCGCCAGTCGGTGCCGGACGGCTACGGCAACAGCTACTTCTGGGTCAAGCCCGACCGCATCGTGCCGGCGGACCTCGTCAAGACCGTGCGCGGCCGGCTCGACCACCGCGGGCACGAGGTGCGGCCCTTCGACGAGGCGGGCGCCGTCCGGGTGGCGCGGTGGTTCCGCGAGCAGGGCGTCGGCACGCTGGCCGTCTGCTTCCTGCACTCCTACGCCGACCCGGGCCACGAGCGGCGGATGCGCGAGGTGCTCCGCCGGGAGCACCCGGACGCGGTGGTGTCGCTGTCGTGCGACGTCCTGCCCGAGTACCGCGAGTACGAGCGCAGCATGACCACGCTCGTCGACGCGGCGGTGAAGCCGAAGGTCGCCCGCTACGTGCAGGGCATCCGGACGCGGCTCGACGCCGTCACCGCCACGACCGGTGCTGCGGACCGGTCGCGGCTGCCGTTCTGGGTGATGAAGTCGAACGGCGGCGTGCTGTCGGCCGAGGAGGTGGTCCACCAGCCGATCACGACCGTGCTGTCCGGGCCGGCGGCCGGCGCGCTCGGTGCCGCGTTCCTCGCGACCCGGGCGGGCGTCGACCGGCTGCTGACCTGCGACGGCGGCGGCACCTCGACCGACGTGTCCGTCGTCCTCGGCGGGGAGCCCACCCTGACGACCGAAGGCACGATCGGACGGTTCCCGTCCAAGATCCCGATGATCGACGTCGTCACCGTCGGGGCGGGCGGTGGCTCAGTGGCCTGGGTGTCCCCGGAGGGGGCGCTCAAGGTCGGCCCGCGCTCGGCCGGCGCCGACCCGGGGCCGCTCTGCTACGGCCGCGGCGGCACGGAGCCGACGGTCACCGACGCGCACGTCCTGCTCGGCCGCATCCCGCCGCACCTGCTCGGCGGCGAGATCCCGCTCGACGTCGCAGCGGCCCGGGCGGGCCTCGCGCGGCTGGCCGACGACCTCGGGCTCGGGCTCGAGGCGTGCGCGACCGGCGTCCTCGAGATCTCGGCCTGGAACCAGGCCAACGCCCTGCGCCAGATCACCGTCAAGCGCGGCCTGGACGTCCGCGACTTCACCCTCGCCACCTTCGGCGGGTCGGGCTCGCTGCTGGTCTGCCGGCTCGTCGACGTCCTGGGCCTGCGGGGCGCCCTCGTCCCGCGCGACCCGGGCAACGTCTCGGCCTTCGGGCTGCTCACCGTCGACGTCCGCAACGACTACGTGCAGACCGCCGTGAGCCGTCACCGCGACCTCGACCTCCCGTCCGTGCAGGCAGGGCTCGACGCGCTGCAGGCCCAGGCCACCGGCGCCCTGTCGGCGGAGGGCTTCCCGGCCGCCCAGCACCGGGTCGTGCGCTCGGCGGACCTGCGCTACTTCGGCCAGGCCTTCGAGGTGCGCGTGCCGGTGCCGGATGGACCGGTCGACGCCGCGCTCGCCGACGCGGTGGCCGAGGCCTTCCACGCTGCGCACGAGCAGCTCTACGGCTACTGCTTCCGCGGCGACGAGCGGCAGCAGGTCGAGTGGGTGAACCTGCGCGTGTCCGGCATCGGGCCGATCCGCCGGCCTGCCCTGCGCGAGCTGCCGCCGGGGGACGGCGACGTCGGGCGGGCCCGCACCGGCACCCGTCCGGTGCACTTCGAGGACGTGCGGGAGACCCCCGTGTACTGGCGTCCGTCCCTGGCGCCCGGCGACCTGCTGCACGGACCGGCCGTCGTGGAGGAGTTCGGCTCCACCGTGCCGCTGCACCCGGGCTTCTCGGCTCGCGTCGACGCCTACGGCAACCTGCGCGTCGGGCGCGAGGAGCGGCCGTGAGCGCCGCTCCTCCTCCGGTCGACCCGGTGCTCATCGAGATCGTCGAGGGCAGCCTCGCCTCGATCGAGAAGGAGGTCGAGACGGCCATCGGCCGCACCTCGCGGTCTCCGATGATCCGCGACGCGCACGACTACCGGGCCGGCATCCACGACCGCAGGCTGCGCAAGCTCACCGGCCGGTCGTACTCGGCGCTGGTGCACCCGGTCGTGCGCGACTTCCCGCTCGAGACCATGCGGCCGGGCGACGTCTTCTTCCACAACGACGTGTACCGCTCGGAGGGCGGCATCGGGCACCTGCCCGACCTGTGCGTGACGGTCCCCGTCTTCGCCGAGGGCGAGGTCGTCGCCTTCGTGCAGGCGTTCGGCCACCACGACGACATCGGCGGCTGCTGCCCCGGGTCGATGCCGAGCGGCGCGACGGAGATCTACCAGGAGGGCCTCATGGTCCCTCCGATCAGGCTGTGGGACCAGGGCGTCCCGAACGAGGCCGCGCTGACGATCATGGTGCGCAACTCGCGCATGCCCGACTCGCTCGCGGCCGACCTCGACGCGGAGTGCTCGGCCTGCCTCATGGGCGCGCGCCGGCTCGCCGAGCTGTTCGAGCGCTACGGGCGCGAGGCGGTCGAGGGCTGCTTCGACGCCCTGCTGGCGAGCACCACCGAGACCTACCGGCGCGAGATCCTGTCGAAGATCCCGGACGGCGAGTACGTCTGGGAGGACTACGCCGAGCACGACGGCGTCGACGAGCCGCAGCTGCACACGCAGCGCATCACCCTCACCAAGACGCCGGACAGGCTGCTCATCGACTTCACCGGCACGAGCAGGCAGGCCCGGGGCCCGATCAACCACTGCGGCGACTACGCCGACGGCAACTTCCTGAAGAAGTGGCTGGCGCCGATCCTGCGCAACCTCGCCGACACCCCCGAGCGGATGGCCGAGCTCGACGTCAACGAGGGCGTGGTGCCGCTCATCGAGATGCGGTTCCCCAACAAGGGGACGCTGCTCACACCGGTCTTCCCGGCGCCGGTGAACGCCCGGACGTTCGTCATCCTGCGCCTGCTCGGCGTGCTGGCGGGCGTGCTCGCCAAGGCCGTCGACGGTCGCATGCCCGCAGACCAGGAGACGATCCGCTACACGGGCGTCTACGGCACCGACGCCGAGGGCGCGCCGTACCTGATGCGCGAGGTCCTCGGCGGTGGCTCCGGCGGACGCTGGTACGCCGACGGCGAGGACACGATCCACGTCGTGCCCGACTCGCGGAACCTCCCGACGGAGTTCACCGAGTCGCGCTTCCCGTTCCTCGTCGAGCGCCTGGGGCTGGCGCAGGACTCGGGCGGGCCGGGGCAGTTCCGCGGCGGCCTGGGCTACGACAAGCAGCTCCGGATGCTGCGCGACGGCTCGTTCATGTCGATCGCCGACCGCTCGATCCTGTCCTGCTGGGGCGTTCGCGGCGGACGTGCCGGCGCGTCCTTCTCGGTCGTCGTCGACCCGGGCGGGCCGCACGAGCGCGTCCTCGACGGCCTCGTCGACGACGAGCCGGTTCGGGCGGGCGAGCTGATCCGCATCCGGACGACCGGCGGCGGCGGCTGGGGCGACCCGCTCGACCGCGCCGTCGAGCACGTCGTGCGGGACGTGCTCTGGGGCAAGGTCTCGTTCGCGGCTGCGCGGGACGACTACGGCGTCGTGCTGGCCGGCGAGCAGGAGGCACCGGAGCTCGACGCACCGGCCACCGAGGCGCTGCGGGCGCGGCTGCGGGCCCAGCGCGGCCCGACGCCGTTCTTCGACCGCGGGCCCGGCTACGCCCGGCTGTCCGGCGGCGCGACGAGCTCGCCACTCGACTGGCTCGAGCCGTCGACCGCACCCGGCGCGGCGCCCCCGGCGGACGGTGCCTAGCCTGCGCAGCACCACGCAGCCCACCCGCTCGACGACCCCCCGGAGGACCCCATGGCCGATCAGGACGCACAGGGCGGACCGCTCGCCGGCGTCGTCGTCGTGGACCTGTCGCGCGCGCTCGCCGGGCCGCACGCCGCGATGATGCTCGGCGACCTCGGCGCGCGGGTCATCAAGGTCGAGTCGCCCGGCACCGGCGACGACACCCGGGGCTGGGGCCCGCCGTTCGTCGGGCCGCAGGACGCGCGGGAGTCGACCTACTTCCTGTCCTGCAACCGCAACAAGGAGTCGATCGAGCTCGACCTCAAGAGCGACGACGGCCGCGCGACGCTCACCCGCCTCGTCCGGCACGCGGACGTGCTCGTGGAGAACTTCCGCACCGGGGTGCTCGACCGGCTCGGCTTCTCGATGGCGCAGCTGCAGGAGCTCAACCCGCAGCTCGTGATCCTGTCGATCACGGGGTTCGGCCACGACGGCCCAGAGGGAGGGCGGGCCGGCTACGACCAGATCGCGCAGGGCGAGGCGGGGCTCATGTCGCTGACCGGTCCCGACGCCGACTCGCCGACCCGCGTCGGCGTGCCGGTCGGCGACCTGCTGGCCGGCATGTACGGGGCCTACGGCGTCGCGGCGGCGCTCGCCGACCGGGCCCGCACCGGCCGGGGAACGGTCGTGCGCACCTCGCTGCTCGCCGCGATCGTCGGCGTGCACGCCTTCCAGGGCACCCGGTACACGGTGGCGGGGGAAGTGCCGCGCGCGCAGGGCAACCACCACCCCTCGTTGTCGCCCTACGGCGCCTTCACCTGTCGCGACGCCATCGTCCAGGTGGCCGTCGGCAGCGAGAGCCTGTGGCGGCGCTTCGCCCCCGTCGTCGGGCTCGACCCGGGTGACCCGCGGTTCGCCGTCAACACCACCCGGGTCGAGCGACGTCAGGAGCTGCGAGAGCTCATCGACGCCGCCTTCACCGACCGCTCGGTCGACGACGTGCTCGCCGAGCTCGAGCGGGCCGGGGTCCCGGCCGGCGAGGTGCGCACGCTCGACCGCGTCTACGAGTGGGACCAGACGCGGTCGCAGGGCCTGCTGGTCGACGTCGACCACAGCACGCTCGGGACGATCACCCTGCCCGGGCCGCCGCTGCGCTTCGACGGCACCCCGCCGGTCGCGCACCGTCCGCCGCCCGTGCTCGGCGAGCACGACGCCGCCGTGCGGGCCTGGCTCGACGAGCAGGACCGGACCGTCGGCGCGTCGGACGGTGCGGCGTCGGGCTCGTCGGGTTCGTCGGGTTCGTCGGGCGCGTCGGACGGGGCGGCGTCGGGCTCGTCGGGCGGGGCGGGTGGACCGGCTGTCGGCGGTGCGGCGACGCCCGGCGGGTCGGCGGCGGGGTGACCCGGCCGGACCGCCCCGGCGCCCGCGAGCTGCTCGACCGCGTGCTCGACCCGGGCAGCTGGACGTCCTGGGACACACCCGCCCGGCAGCCCGAGCCGGTGGCGCCGTCCTACGCGCGCGAGCTGGCGCAGGCCCGCGAGCGCACCGGGCTGGACGAGGCGGTGCTGACCGGCGTCGGCACGGTCGAGGGTCACCGCGTCGCGGTGGTCGCGTGCGAGTTCGCCTTCCTGGCCGGGTCGATCGGGGTGGCTGCCGCCGAGCGGCTCGTCGCGGCCGTCGAGCGGGCGACCGCGGAGCGCCTGCCGCTGCTCGCCTCGCCGACCTCCGGCGGGACCCGGATGCAGGAGGGCGCCGTCGCGTTCCTGCAGATGGTGAAGATCTCGGCAGCGGTCGAGGCGCACCGCCGTGCCCGCCTGCCCTACCTCGTCTACCTCCGCCACCCGACCACCGGCGGGGTGCTCGCCTCGTGGGGCTCGCTCGGGCACATCACTGCGGCCGAGCCCGGCGCACTGATCGGCTTCCTCGGCCCGCGCGTGTACGAGGCGCTCTACGGCGAGGCCTTCCCGCCGGGCGTGCAGGTCGCGGAACACCTGCTGGAGCACGGCCTGCTCGATGCCGTCATCGCCCCCGAGGACCTGCGGTCGATCGCTGCCGAGGTGCTCGAGGTCGTGCTGACCGACCGTGCCCGGCTGCCGGACCTCGAGGCGCCGGCACCCTTCACGCCGCCGGACGTGCCGGCGTGGGAGTCGATCAACCGTTCGCGACGCGCCGAGCGGCCGTCGGTGCGCCGGCTGCTGCGCGCCGCCGCCTCGCACGTCACGCCCCTGCAGGGCACCGGCGAGGGCGAGACCGAGCCCGGCCTCGTGCTCGCCCTGGCCC
>CAXTFU010000195.1:0-8991 GCA_964243385.1 uncultured bacterium
CCATCGACGTGGCACGCGAGGCAGGCGTGCGGCACGTCGTCAAGGTCTCGGCGTCGGACGCCAACGCGCAGTCGTCCGTGCCGTGGGCAGCCGACCACGCCCGCGCGGACGCGCACCTGCGCGACAGCGGCCTGGCGTGGACCCTGCTGAAGCCGACCTGCTTCATGACCAACCTCAGGCCGGTCGCGCCGCTCATCCGGCGAGGCGTCCTGCCCGGCACCAGCGGACGCGGCGCCACCACCTGGATCGCCAGCATCGACGTCGCCGCGGCCGCAGCCCGGGTGCTGCGCGACCCCACCACCCACGGCGGCCCGGGACCCGACGGTCGCGGATACCTCCTGACCGGTACGCCGCCGCTGTCGTTCCCCCAGGTCGCGGGCGTCCTCACCGACGAGCTCGGTCGCAGGGTCCGCTACCTGCACCTGCCCGGCCCGGTGATGTACCTGGGGCTGCGCGCCGCCGGCAGCTCGCACTGGCAGGCCCGCGGCCTCGTCGACCAGTTCGCCCACGTGGTCCGGCATGGCCTCGACGGCGTGCGCGACCACTCCGACGACCTGAACGAGCTCATCGGACGGCCAGCGACCGACCTGGCCACCTACGTCCGCGACCACCGCGCGGACTTCAGCTGACCGCCGGCAGGCGACGTCGCCCCCGCACCGCCGGAGCGGCGACCTCGGGACCACTCCCCCCAGCCACCCCAGACGCAACCCTCGGAGCCCCTCATGACCGGCACCGCCGCCCCCCAGGGCACCCATGTCCGTGTCGACCCCAGGCGCGGGCAAGGCTCGATCCCAGCCCGGCAGTGGCTGGTCCTGGCGGTCCTGTGCATCGCACAGCTGATGATCGTGCTCGACTCCACGATCGTGAACATCGCCTTGCCCAGCGCACAGCGAGACCTCGGCTTCTCCGACGCCACCCGCCAGTGGGTCATCACCGCCTACGCACTCGCCTTCGGCACCCTGCTGCTGCTGGGCGGCAAGATCGCCGACATCCTGGGCCGCCGCCGGACCCTGCTGCTGGGCCTGGCCGGCTTCGCCGCGATCTCCGCGGTCGCCGGCGCGGCACCCGACACGGCCGTCCTGATCGCAGCGCGAGGCGTGCAGGGCGCCTTCGCGGCACTGCTGGCCCCGGCCGCCTTGTCGCTGCTCGCCGCGAGCTTCACCGACCCCAAGGGCCGCGCCGTCGCCTTCGGGGTCTTCGGCGCCATCGGCGGCGGCGGCGCAGCCGTCGGCCTGCTCCTGGGCGGCGCGCTCACCGAGTACCTGTCGTGGCGGTGGACGATGTACGTCAACGTCGCCTTCGCCGCGCTCGCGTTCGCCGGCGCCCTCGCCTACATCGCCCTTGACGTCCGCGACGCGGCTGCCCCCCGACCTCGCATCGACCTGCCCGGCACCGTCACCATCAGCACCGGTCTGTTCGCCACCGTCTACGGCATGGCCCGCGCCGAGACCGACGGCTGGTCCGACCCGACCACCGTCTGCCTGCTGACGGTCGGCATCGTGCTCATCGCGGCCTTCGTCGCACTGGAGCGACGCGTCGCGCACCCGCTGCTGCCGCTGCGGATCCTGGCTGACCGCGTGCGTGCCGGAGCGCTGATCGCGCTGCTCATGACCGCGATCGGCATGTTCGCGATGTTCCTGTTCGTCACCTACTCCATGCAGACCTCCCTGGGCTACTCCGCCGTCAAGAGCGGGCTGGCGTTCCTGCCCCTGACCGCAGGTGTCATCGTCGCCGCCGCCGCCGGCACCCAGCTCCTGCTCCCCCGCGTCGCCACGCGCATCCTGCTCCCGGCCGGACTCGCGCTCAGCGGCCTGGCCCTGCTGCTGCTCACGCGCCTGGGCACCGAGGCCAGCTACGCCTCCGACCTGCTCCCGGCCATGGTCGTCTTCGGCCTCGGAACCGGCATCGTGTTCGGCGTCGGGATCAGCCTCGGGACGCTGGGCGTACGCGAGGAGGACGCTGGAGTCGCCTCCGGCCTGGTCAACACCATGCAGCAGGTCGGAGGGTCCATCGGCATCGCCTTCCTCAGCACCATCGCGGCTTCCGCCGGCACCGACTACATCAGCGACAACCTCACCGCAGCGCCGGACTCCCCGGCCGGCCGAGCGGTGCTCGAGGCCGCCGCAGTCCACGGCTCCTCGACGGTCTACTGGTTCGGAGCTGCCATCTTCGCGGTCGGCACCGTGCTCACCGCAGTCTGCCTTCCCCCCGGCGTCATCACCCCCGACCCCGACGCCCTGCCCGCCGGGTGACCGGCACCGCGTCGCGAGCCGGGGCCGCCCGGCCCGAGCCGTCCCGACTGCCCCTGTCGACTGCGGCCGCGGCAGGTGCCCTGCTCGGGCCCGGGGACCTCCTCGCATAGCGCGCCCTTCGGTACCCGTGGGCCTGTCTCGCCAGCTCCTCGGCGGTGTGGGCGCTCGCCGCCTTCGCCATCGGAGCCAGGACAGCGGGCCGACGCGGAGGACGGGGCGCTCGGCCTCCCCGCACGGCGTCCCAACCCCGTGTTCCCCCAACCCGACGCCGAGCACGTCGCCAGCCAGCTCGACGACCATCCCGCGTCAGGCCGCTCAGCTCCTGAGACGCTCAGCGGCGGAACGCCGACGGCAGGCCGCGCACGGCCGCGAGCCCCAGCACCGAGCGCGGCGCGTACGCCGTCCGCCACAGCCCGCCGTGCGCCGCCTGGGTCGCGAACAGGTCGTCGGGGTGGGCGGTGTCGGTGCCGCCGGTGCGCAGGTCGTGCACGAGCAGCGCGGCCATGAGCACCCGGCTGGTCGCCGGCGGGAACACCTCGACGCCGAACGCGCTCGCGCCCGCGTAGGCCGCGGCCAGCAGGCGGTTCTTGGTGACCGACCGGGTGCTCGTGGCCGGCGCGACGTTCGCCGACACGACGGTGCCGTCGGCGTGCGCGGCCACCGCCCGCCAGCGCTGCAGGCGCTTGGCGAGCGTGTAGTTCGGGCCCTGCTGCGGCACCAGCACGTCGGCGATGCCGACCTCGCTGCCGTCCTGGCGCTGCACGGTCACGCGGTACGCCGGGGAGTACAGCGCCCCGCGGCTCAGCAGCTGCGCGGGCCGCTGCAGCGTCCCGAGCCAGCCGCGCCGGGCGTAGACGGCCCGCGCCGCCCCGACGACCTCGGGCCCGACGGCGTAGGCGTCGGTGGGCGTGGCGAGCTCCGCGTAGGAGACGTCGCGCCCGGACCGCAGCAGGTGCTCGACGACGGCGTCGCTGGCGACCGCGACCTGCACGTGGGTGGCGCCGTCGGCGTAGGCGTAACTGCCGACGGTCAGCGGCAGGCCGTCGCCGGCCCGCGCCAGCCAGGCCGCGATCGCCGGGGTCTGCTCGAGCAGGTCGGCGCCGGTCGGACCGTCCGGCCCGGCGGCGAGCGGCAGGTCGAGCGTGCCGGCGCCCTCGCGCGCGGCGGTCCGCAGCCGGTCCTGCAGCCGCGGCACGGGCAGGTCGACGGCTGCGACGTGCGCGCCCCAGCGCAGCAGCGGGCTGACCGGCCCGAGCTCGGCGGCCGCACCGAGCAGGGCGAAGGCGCGGTCGCGCAGGTCCAGCCACTCGGGGTGCGCGACGACCCGGCGCAGCGCCTCGGCGCAGGACGGCTCGATCGTGCCGCGGGCCAGCCAGTCGTCGAGCTGCCGCAGCAGGGCATCGCCGCGCAGCTGCTCGCCGGCGTACGGCACGACGAGCTCGGCGACCCGCTCGGCGGACCCCGTCGTCCGGATCGTGCCGAGCGCCGGGCCGTCCCCCGCCGCGACCGCCTCGGCGATCGAGGTGCTCTGCTCGCCGCGCTCGAAGCGCATGCGCCGCGCGAGCGACGCGAGGCCCGCCCGGGCGACGCCGACGGCGGCGGCGGGGCTCGACGTCCCGGCCGCGGTCACCCGGACGACGTCCTCGACGTAGGCGCTGCGCCAGTCGGTCGCGGCGTCGATCCGGGCGGCCAGCGCGGCGTCGACGTCGCGGACGGCGTCCGCCCAGACGGCCCTGCCGGTCGCCGTGGTGCTGCGGCGACCGTCGTCGCCTCGGGGGAACACCACGCCGGACGACTGCGACTGGCTCACGTGCACCTCTGCTCTTCGGGCGATCGGGACTGCTGGCCGGGGCGCTCGCACTCTGCCACGCCCGCACCGCGGCAGCGGGCTCAGGCCCGGACGTGCAGGGCCTGCAGACCGCGGATGACGTACCCCGGTCCCCACGTCGGCTCCTCGACCAGCTCGAGGTGCGGCAGGCGGCGCAGCACCGTGCCGAAGGACGTCTGCAGCTCCAGGCGGGCCAGCGGGGCGCCGAGGCAGAAGTGCACGCCCGCCCCGAAGGACACGTGCGGGTTCGGGTCGCGGCCGACGTCCAGCGCGTCGGCGTCCGCGAAGACCTCGGGGTCGCGGTTCGCCGAGCCGAACAGCAGCCCCAGCTCGGCGCCCCGCGGCACGGGCACGCCGCCGATCTCGAGGTCCTCCAGCACCCACCGCTCGAACAGCTGCAGGGGCGTGTCCCAGCGCATCAGCTCCTCGACCGCGGTCGGCAGCAGCGAGGGGTCCGCCCGCAGCCGGGCCAGCTGGTCGGGGTTGCGGAACAGCGACCACCAGCCGTTGCCCGTGACGTTCACGGTCGCCTCGTGGCCGGCGTTCAGCAGCAGGACGCAGGTGCCGACCAGCTCGTCCTCGGTGAGCACGTCGCCCTCGTCGACCACCTGCACGAGCGCGCTCAGCAGGTCGTCCTGCGGGCGGGCGCGGCGCTCGCGGCTGAGCGCGACGAGGTACCCGCCGAACTCCTGGCAGGCGCGCACGGCCGCCGCGGCGGTCTGGTCGGACGGGTCGAGCTCGTACATGCCGCAGATGTCGGCCGACCACGGCCGCAGCAGGTGCTGGTCGGCCGCGGGCACGCCGAGCATCTCGGCGATGACGGTCACCGGCAGCGGCTCGGCGACCGTGGCGAGCAGGTCGAACGTGCCCTGGGCGAGCGCGTCGTCGACGAGGAGGTCGGTGATCTGCTGCACCGTCCCGCGCAGCCGCTCCACGGTGCGCGGCGTGAAGGCCCGGCTCACCAGGCGCCGCAGGCGGGTGTGGTCGGGCGGCTCGACGTCGAGCATGCCGTTGCGGATGACGTGCCAGAACGGCGCGTGCTCCGGCGGCTCCTCGGGGCGACCCAGCTCGGCGTGCGTCGCGACGTGCAGGTAGCTGCGGCCGAGGCGCCGGTCGCGCAGCAGCGCGTCGACGTCGGCGTGCCGGCTCACGAGCCAGCGGTCGGTGCGCGGGTCGTGGACCACCCGGGGGCCGCGGCGCAGGGCGGCGTAGGCCTCGTACGGGTGCGCCACGAAGGCCGGGTCGGACGGCGCGAACAGGTCGACGGCGGGCACCCGCCGGACGCTAGCCGGGACGGCGGCCGTCTGCCCGTACGGTTCGGCGGTGCGCCCCTGCCTCGCCGTCGTCGGCGACCTCGTCGAGGACGTCGTCGTCTGGCCGACCGGCCCGTTCGCCCGGGGCAGCGACACGCCCGCGCGCGTCTTCCGCGCGCGCGGCGGCAGCGCCGCCAACGTCGCCGTCGCCGCGGCGCCGCTCGTCGCGACGCGCTTCCTCGGGTGCGTCGGCGCCGACGCGCTCGGCCGGCAGCTGGTCGCCGAGCTGGCGGCGGCCGGGGTCGACGTCCGGGTGCAGCGCCGCGGCCGCACCGGCACCATCGTCGTGCTCGTCGACGTCGACGGCGAGCGCACGTTCCTGCCCGACCGCGGCGCCGCCGCCGAGCTGCACCCGGTCGCCGAGGCCGAGCTCGACGACGTCGCGGTGCTGCACGTGCCGGCGTACGGGCTGCACGAGGGGCGGACGGCCGGCAGCGTGCGGGCGCTGCTCGACGCAGCCGCGCGCCGCGGCGTCGAGGTGAGCCTGGACGCGTCGTCCTGGGCGGTGCTGCGGGCCATCGGCGTCGGCGCGTTCCGGGCGCTGGTCGAGCAGGTCCGCCCCGTCGCGCTGTTCGTGAACGCGGACGAGGCGCGCGAGCTCGACCTGGACCGGACGCCGCTGCACGGGGTGACCGTGGTGCGCAAGGACGGCGCCTCCCCGACGACCGTGCTCGGGGCGGACGGCTCGCGGCTCGTCGTCCCGGTCGACCCGGTCGAGGGCGTGCGCGACTCGACCGGAGCCGGCGACGCCTTCGCCGCCGGCTGGCTGTCCGCGAGGATGGAGGGTCTGGAGCCGCGCGCCCGCGTCGAACGGGGGCACGCGCTCGCCCGTCTCGTGCTGAGCTCCCCGGGGGCCGGCACCCTCGACCCGCAGGAGCACGCATGACCGCCGGACCGGACCTGCTGCACGTCTCGCCCGAGGTGCAGCAGGCCCTCGACGACGGCGTCCCCGTCGTCGCCATGGAGTCGACGATCTACTCGACGCTGGGGCTGCCCGTCCCGTCCAACGCCGAGGCCCTGCGCCGCTGCAAGGCCGCGGTCGAGGCCGGCGGCGCCGTCCCGGCCGTCACGGCGGTGCTCGACGGCCGCTGGCGGGTCGGCCTCAACCCAGAGGACGAGCAGCGCGTGCTGCTCGGGACGCGCAAGGTGGCCGAGCGCGACCTCGCCGTCGCCGCGGCGCAGGCCTGGGAGGTCGGGGTCACGACCGTGTCGGCCAGCGTCGCGCTCGCCGCCCGCGCCGGCATCTCGGTCTTCGCGACCGGCGGCATCGGCGGCGTCCACCGCGGGGTCGAGCTCAGCGGCGACGTGTCGGCCGACCTCGACGCGCTCGCCTCGCACCCGGTGGTGACCGTGTGCGCGGGCGCGAAGTCGTTCCTGGACCTGGCCCGCACGCTGGAGCACCTCGAGACGGCCGGCGTCCCGGTGCTCGGCTGGCAGGCGCCCGACTTCCCGGCGTTCTACGTCCGCTCGAGCGGCCTGCCCGTCCCGCACGTCGTGCAGTCGGCGGACGAGGTGGCGCGCGTCCTGCGCTTCCGCTCGCGCGAGCGGACCGGCGTGCTGCTCACCGTCCCGATCCCGGTCGCCGACGAGCTCGACCGGGCGCGGCACGACGCCGCGCTGACCGCCGCCCTGGACGCCGCGACCGACGCCGGGATCACCGGCGCCGCGGTCACGCCGTTCGTCCTGGAGCGGGTCGGGCGCGAGACCGAGGGCGGGAGCGTCCCGGCGAACCTCGCCCTGGCCGAGAACAACGCGGCCGTCGCCGCGCAGGTCGCCGCCGCGCTGGCGGCCGTGCGCGCCTGACCGGTCAGGTCGGCAGGTCGCCGCGCAGGATGCTGTTGCCGGAGTGGCCCGGGTCGCCGTCGTCGGGCTCGAGGCTGACGTCGACGACCGGGTACTCGGCGATCTCGACCCCGTCCGGGACGGTGAGCCGTCCCTGGCCGCTGGCGTCGAGGGCGCCCAGCGCCACGAGGCGCTCGCCGTCGACGTCGAGCAGCCACACCTCGTAGAAGCCGTCCGGGCGCGGCAGCCCGGCCGTCTCGACGAGCAGCGAGCGCTCGTCGCGGTCGTCGGCGAGCAGCACGTCGCCGGAGGCGCCGCTGCCGTCCAGGGCGGCCAGCGGGGTGGCGACCGGGTCGCCGAACAGCGGCGGGTCGAGCAGCCCGAGCACGAGCAGCCCGGCGGCCGCGACGCCGACGACCGTGAGCGCACCGGCCAGCGCGCGACCGCGCCAGGGCCGCCGGGTGGTCCGCCGGGACGAGCCGGCCCCGGCGTCCTGCACGGAGGCGGGCGCCGCCACCTCCAGCGACGGGTCGACCCCCAGCTCGTCCGCGATGCGCTCCCAGACGGCCTGCGGCGGCGGGGACGGCAGCGACAGGTCGGCCCGCCGGGCGGTGTGCACGGTCGCCGTCAGCGCCTTGAGCTCGGCGTCGCAGTGCGGGCAGGAGGCGACGTGCTGGGAGACGTCGACGACCGGCTCGCCGAGGGCGACCAGCGCGAGGTCGTCCTCACTGGGGTGCTGCACCGTCCACCTCCAGCCGTCGTCTCAGGACCGCCAGCCCGCGGCGGATGTGCGTCTTGGCCGTGCCCAGCGGCAGGCCCATCGCACTCGCCACCTGCTCGTGCGTCAGCCCGTCGTAGAAGGCGAGCCCGACGGCCCGGCGCTGCTCGGGGCGCAGCTGCGCCATCGCGTCGGTGACGAGGAGCCGGTCGACGAGCTCGTCCGGCGTCGGCTCGGGCTCCGGGGGCTGCGCCTGCTCGAGCGCGGCGAGCACCGCCTGCTCGCGCTCGGCCGCGCGGTACTGGTCGGCGACGGCGCGGCGCGCGATGCCGAGCAGCCACCCGGCCAGCGACCCGCGGCCGGCGTCGAAGCCGCCGCGGCCGCGCCAGGCGTTCACGAAGACCTGGGCGGTGGCCTCCTCGGCGTCGGCCCGGCTGGCGAGGCTGCGGACGCAGAAGGCGTGCACCAGCCCGCCCCACCGGTCGTAGGCCTGCCGCAGCGCGCGCTCGTCGCCGGCGACGAAGGCCTGCGCGAGACGCACGTCCTCGTCGTCGGACCGGGCGAGCGCACCGACGGTCGTCATCGCCGGCACGTGCCCGTCGGCGGGGCGGTGCGCAGAGGAGGGGACGGGCTCACGTGACGGTGCTCGTCGGACCGGTGCTCACGGGGCGGGGACCGCGGTGACCACGACGTTGTCGGCGTAGGTCCGGCGGCGCTCGTCGAACGCGCCGCCGCAGCTGACGAGGACCAGCCGGTGCTGGCCGTCCACGGCGAACAGCCGGTCCATGGGCACCTCCGCCTTGGGGAACCGCTCGAACGCGACGACCTCGTAGGCGAGGGAGCGCCCCGACGCGGTGCGGACCACGACCTCAGCACCGGCGGCGAGGTCCCGCAAGCCGGCAAAGGCGCCGAGCCCCTGGTCCTCGTCGTCGGCGTGCCCGACCAGGACCGCCGAGCCGGCGCGGTCGCCCGGCTGCGGTCCCGGGGCGTACCAGCCGCCGCGCCGGACGTCGTCCGGGACGACGACCCGGGCGTCGCGGTCCAGCCCCACGGCGTCGAGCCGGGCCGCGGTGCCGGCGAAGCGCACCTCCACCGGCG
>CAXTFU010000196.1:0-6701 GCA_964243385.1 uncultured bacterium
TGCCAGCGCAGCGCGGCGTCGGCCTCCCCCGCGGCGCGCCACGCCTCGTCGGCCGCCGACCGGCCGGCCGGGGCGACGAGCGGGATGAGCCGGACGAGCTCCTGGCGGACGCTCTCGAGCCGGCGGACGGCCGGCCACGCGGCGCTGCGCGGGTCGGGCGGAGGGGCGACGGCCGGCTGCGCGGCGGGCAGGGCCCGCACGGACGGCGGCGGCGGGCCGATCAGGACGGCCACCGCCCGGAACGAGCCGAGGACGGCGACGAAGCCGACGCCGCCGGCGAGCGTGTCGAAGCTCGTCGCGGCCATCAGCCCGGCGCTGGCGGCGAGCGTCCCGCCGTACACCGGCAACGCACGACGGGCCCGCGCGACCCGGCGCACCCGGCGGCTCGTCGCCCGGGTCTGGGCCGCCTGCGCGTACGCGGCGGCTCTGGCCGAGGTGCGGGCCTCACGGGTCAGCCGCCGAGCCAGGCGCCGGTCGTCCCCGCACTCCCCGCCCACGGTCGCTACGCCTTGTCGGCGTCGCTGTCGGCGACCGGGGTGGAGGTGCCGCTGGTCAGCGGTGGGGCCGATGCGGCCGGCGGCGCCGACAGCTCGTTGCCCGCCATGCTCGCGCGGATCTGGTCCAGGCGTGACGTGCCGGCGAACTCCAGCGAGCTCTGCTCGACCTCGCGCATGCGCCCCTCGACGGAGTTCTCGGCGAGCTCGGCCTGGCCGAGGGCCTTGGCGTAGCGGGCCTCGATCTTGTCGCGGACCTCGTTGAGGTTCGGCGTGCTGCCCGGCGCCGACAGCTCGGACATCGACGACAGGCTCGCCGAGACCTGCTCCTGCATCTTGGCCTGCTCGAGCTGGGTGAGCAGCTGGCTGCGCTCGGCGAGCTTGCGCTGCAGCCGGTTGGCGTTCTGCTCGACCGCGTCCTTGGCCTGCTCGGCCGCGCGCAGGGCCTGGTCGTGCATGCCCTTGAGGTTCTCCATCGTCTGCTCGGCCGCGACGAGCTGCGTGGCGAAGGTGGTCGCCGTCTCCTCGTAGCGCTGCGCCTTGGCAACGTCACCGGCCGCGCGCGCCTGGTCGGCGAGCACGAGCGCCTGGCGGGCCGAGCCCTGCAGCTTCTCGACCTCGCTCATCTGCCGCGCCAGCTTCATCTCCAGCTGGCGCTGGTTGCCGATGACGGCCGCCGCCTGCTGGGTGAGCTGCTGGTGCGTGCGCTGCGCCTCCTCGATCGCCTGCTGGATCTGGATCTTGGGGTCCGCGTGCTCGTCCAGCTTGCCGGACAGCAGGGCCAGGAAGTACTTCCAGCCGCGGGTGAACGGGTTGGCCATCGCAAGAGCTCCTCTACAGGTGGTGCAGTGCGGCCAGTCTGACAGGCCCGGGCCGGAACCGGCAGCCCAGGTCGGCACCGGACGCGCGCCGGCGCCGGACGCGGCCCGCCGACACCGCGGGTTCACGCGGTCGGCGCCGCCGTGTCACACGTCCCTGGCACGGTGGCCGGGCGCGGTCACCACCGCGTGCGACCGCCTGTCCGCCCCTGCCACCCGCAGGGCGGGGACGCCGACGCCACCCAGGAGGCACCTGTTGACGACCTTGCTCCTCGTCCACGCGCTGGTCACCGGCGCGCTGCTGCTCGCGTTCGCGTCCGTGGTCGGGGCGCAGTGGCTGCTGCCCCGGCTGGCCGCGCTGCTCAGCGCCTTCCGGCTGGCCGCCCGCCCGGCGCCCAGCCGCACCTGACCGGCCGCAGCTGACCAGCAGCAGCTGACCGGCCGCACCTGACCGGACGTCAGCTCAGGCGCCCGCGGCCCGACCGATGCGCGCGACCACGACGGCGTGCGGGACGGTGAGCGCGAGCAGCACCACGAGCACGGCCGCGGGCAGCCCGCGCCCGCCGAGCGCCAGGGCGGCCAGCCCGCTGACGGCTGCGGCGGTCGGGAGCAGCGCCGCCCGGACGAGCCGCCGCAACCGCACCGGCAGCGTGCCGTCCGGCTGCAGGGCGAGCAGGCGCAGCACGTGGCGCGGCGCGTGCCAGGCACCGAACCAGACGGCGAACACCAGCAGCGGCGGGACGACGAGCGCCGAACCCGCGACGAGGGCCAGCTCGGCCAGGACCGTCCAGGCGCGGTGCGCGGCGGCGACGGCGAGGCCGGCGAGCACGAGCAGGGCCGTGGCGGCGAGCACCGGTGCGCGCAGCGGCGCGAGCACGCCGGGCAGTCCGGGGTCGAGCGCCGCCAGCAGCGGCCGCACCGGCTCGGGACGCAGCAGCACGGGCAGGGCGACGACGGACAGGCCGAGCGACAGGGCCGGCAGGCGGAGCCCGGCGCCGCCGCGCAGCCGGTCGAACGCGGCCTCCCCCTCGGCGAAGTGCAGCACGGAGAGCGCCAGCAGGGCGAGCACCGCCGGCACCGGGAACGCCAGCGCGAGGGCGGCGGTCGCGACCGCTCCGGCGACGTAGGCGGCGAGCAGGCGGTTCGTCGGCGCCGCGTCGCGACCGCGCGACCAGTCGAGCGCCAGGTGGTCGACCGCGCCGTGCGGCAGGCCGACGAGCCCGGCGACGACGAGCAGCGCCGGCCCGGCCCGGCCGGCGTCCGGCACGAGGAGCCCGACGGCCGCAGCGGCGGCGAGCGCCACGGCGCACAGCGCCCCGAGCCGCCGGGCAGAGGGCACCACCCAGGCCCGGTCACCGTCGGGACGACCGTCCGGGGATGAGGGGACCAGGACGGCGCGGGCCCCCGGCCGGGCGCCGGCGGACCCGCGGGCTGCGGGTCCGCTGACGTCCATGGCGGACGGGGTCAGGGTCACGGCCGCAGCGTGTCAGGGATCGACGAATCGCGCCAGCCGTTGTTCGAGTTGCGCGAGTCTTGCGACAGGGCCACAGTCCCCTTGCCCCGCCGAGAGCCCGCTGTCGCGGACCCGCCTCGGGACCGGGGACGCCCGTCTGGCGCTTCCCCGCTCGCCTCCGTGCCGGTCAGGCCGGCACCGACTCCTAGGGAGCCGTCGTGCTTCTCGCTGCAGGGATCCAGGTCAACGAGATCTCCTCGGACCAGTACGCCACCGTCTACAACCTGCTGTCGCTGGCGATCGCCAGCCTCGGCTTCACCGGGCTGTACCTCGTGCTCTCGCAGCGCCGAGTGCTGCCCCGCTACCGCAACGCGATCATCGTCTCGGCGATGGTCTGCTTCATCGCGACGTACCACTACATCCGGATCTTCGACAACTTCAGGGACAGCTACGAGACCGAGGCGCAGGGCGGCGCCGGGACCTACGTCCTCACGAACATCCCGTTCAACGAGGGCTACCGGTACGTCGACTGGTTCCTGACCGTCCCGCTGCTGCTGGTCGAGACGATCGCGGTCCTCGCCCTGGCCCGCTCGGTGCAGAAGAGCCTGCTCACCAAGCTCGTCATCGCCAGCGCGCTCATGATCGCGCTCGGGTACCCCGGCGAGATCACCACCGACACGGGACCGCGCCTGCTGTGGGGCACGCTGTCGACGATCCCGTTCCTCTACATCCTGTACGTCCTGTTCGTCGAGCTCAGCGCGTCGCTCGAGCGGCAGCCCGCGCAGGTGCGCGGCACGGTCGGCAAGCTGCGGATCATGCTGGTCGGCCTGTGGGGCGTCTACCCGATCGCCTACCTCATGCCGGTGCTCGGCTTCGACGGGCCGAACGCGTTCGTGCTGCGGCAGGCTGGCTACTCGATCGCCGACATCCTCGCCAAGGCCGCCTTCGCACTGGTCATCTACAAGATCGCCCGTGTGAAGAGCGAGGTGGAGGACCCGGCCTTCGACGACGTCGACGCCGTCAGCGGGATCACCGCCGAGCCGGGACGGGAGCGCGTCCGCGCCTGAGCGAACCGGTTCGGGGCCGCGCTCGCGGCCCCGGACCGGCGCAGGCGGTCGGCCGCAGCGCGGCCCGCCTCGTCCGGACGCCGTGCCCGCGGCGCCCGGCTCCCCGACGCTCGGCGGGAGCACCATGAGCTACCTGGCCTTCGACCTGCTGCTGGTCGCCCTGCCCGCCGCGCTGCTCGCCGCCGGGCGTCCGTGGCGCCCGCTGCTCGGACCGGCCGCCGTGCTGGCGGTCGTCGCCCTGGCGTGGACCGCTCCCTGGGACGAGCACCTCGTCCGCACCGGCGTGTGGACCTACGCCCCGGACGCCGTCGTCGCACGGATCGGCTCGGTCCCGGCCGAGGAGTACGGCTTCGTCGTGCTCGAGGTGCTGCTCGTCGCCGCCTGGGCGACCCGCACCGGCGGCCTCCCGCGCGCCGACGCGCGGGAGCGAGGTCGCACGGCACCGGCGCTGCGGCTGCGCGGCGCGCTCGGCTGGCTCGCCGTCGCGGCGGCCGGCGTCGGCCTCGCCGCCGCGGGCGGCTGGCTCCGCTACCTGGGGCTGCTGCTGGTGTGGGTCGGCCCGCCGATGGCCCTGCAGCGCGCGGTCGCAGGGGACGTGCTCGCCCGCGCGCGCCCAGCACGGCTGCGCGTCGCCCTCCCGGTCGCGCTCTGGCTGTGCGCCGCCGACCGGCTTGCGCTGGCCGACGGGATCTGGGCGATCAGCCCCGCGAGCTCGACCGGGCTGCACGTGCTCGGCCTGCCGGTCGAGGAGGGGCTGTTCTTCGTCCTGACGTGCGTGCTCGTCACCGACGGGCTGCTGCTGGCCGCCGACCCTGCCGTGCGCGCCCGGGCCCTGCGGCTCGTGCGCTTCGCGCTGCGGCGCCGGACGGGTCAGGCTGCGGCGACGACGTCGCGGACGTCGCGGACGGACGCGCGCAGGGTGGCCGTCGGGCCGTCGGCGCCGACCGGCTCGAGCGGCGGCAGGCCCACCGGGATCGTGTCGGGGACGTGCACCGGCGTGGGCTCGGGCTCGAGGACCGACAGGTTCTCGCTGACCTCGCGCAGGACGTCGGACAGCCGGACGCCGAGGGCCCGGCAGATGCTGGCCAGCAGCTCCGACGAGGCCTCCTTCTGCCCGCGCTCGACCTCGGACAGGTAGCCCAGGCTGACGCGAGCCGCCGAGGAGACCTCGCGGAGCGTGCGCTCCTGGCGCAGCCGAGTGGTGCGCAGGGCCTCACCCAGCAGGGTGCGGAGCACCGCCACGTCGCCACCTCCTCGTCCGGACCTCCAGGCTACTCGTCAGGCGCCTGCCCGCCACCGGCGGCATGACGCCTGTCGTCCGCTCTGAGCAGAACGCCCGTCACGCTCCGGCGGATTCCCGGGACAGCTGCCGGCGGAGCAGGTCGAGCGCCGTCGTCACGGCCAGCAGGCGCACCCGCGCACGGTCACCGGGCAGCCGGACGGCGGCGACGCGGACGCCGGACGGGCCGGCGACCGCGACGTGCACGGTGCCGACCGGCTGGCCCTCCTGCTCGTCCGGCCCGGCGACGCCCGTGACGCCGACGCCCCAGGTCGCGCCGAGCCGGTCGCGCACGCCGGTGGCGAGGGCCTGCGCCGTCTGCCGCGACACCGCGCCGTGCTCGTCGAGCACCGCCTGCGGCACGCCGGCGAGCTGGGCCTTCTGCTCGGTCGCGTAGACCTGCAGGCCGCCCCGGAAGGCCGCGCTGCTGCCGGGCAGCTCGGTGAGCGCCGCCCCCAGCAGGCCGCCCGTCAGCGACTCGGCGACCGCGACGGTCTCCCCCGCGGCGACGAGCCGGCGCAGGACCACCCCGGCGAGCGTGTCGCCGTCGCGGCCGAACACGGTGTCGCCGAGGGCCTGCTCGAGCTGCGCGACGAGCGGTGCCAGCACCCGGTCGGCGTCCTCGGTCGTGGCGGCGACGGTGGTCAGCCGGACGCGCACGACCGCGCCGCCCGCGAGGTAGGCCAGGTCGACGCCCTCCGGCACGGTGATCGTCCGCTCGACGAGCTCGGCCACGTTGCTCTCGCCGGAGCCGGCGCAGTGCAGCGTCCGGGTCAGCGACACCTCGCCGCTGCGCCGGCCGACCTCCGCCAGCACGGACGTCGCGGTCGCGGCGAGCTCGTGCGGCGGCCCGGGCAGGGCGAACACGAGCTGCCCGCCGAGCTCGAGCCGCAGGCCGGGCGCCGTGCCGACCGGGTTGTCGAGCGGCTGCGCGCCGCGCGGCACGTCGGCCTGCCGGAGCACCGCCACCGGCATCTCGAAGCGGTAGGCGGCGAAGCGGTCGCGCAGCGACTGCTCCAGCTCGGGCGAGCGCTCGAGCGGCACACCGGCGACGGCGGCGACCGCGTCGCGGGTGAGGTCGTCCGAGGTCGGCCCCAGGCCGCCGGTCAGCACGACGACGTCGGCGTCGTCGAGCGCGCGCCGGACCGCGGTGGCGATGCGCTCGACGTCGTCGCCGACCATCGAGGAGTGCACGACGGGCGCGCCGGCCGCCGCGAGGCGCTCGCCCAGCCAGGCGGCGTTGCCGTTCACGATGTCGCCCAGCAGCAGCTCGTCGCCGACCGCCACGACCGCAGACCTCAGCACCGTGCCTCCTCGCGCGGCGCCGTCGCCGCGCTGCTGCCCTGCCCCGGCGGGCGGAGGTCTAGCCGCGCCGGACGGACGCGCCGCCCGGACCGGCGTTGCCCTTGCGGGCGCGCTTCATGGCCGCGCGGTCGGAGGTGCGCCGCAGGACGAGCGCCCGCAGCACGTAGTCGACGCCCGTCACGACGGTGACGACGACGGCGAGGCCCATCACGACGGCCCGCACGGTGCCGAGCGCGCCGTCGAGCGGCAGCACGTAGAGCACGATGGCGACGGCCTGCAGGGTCG
>CAXTFU010000196.1:6711-8939 GCA_964243385.1 uncultured bacterium
GGGTCGTCTTGAGCTTGCCGCCGTGGCTGGCCGGCATGACGCCGTGCCGGATGACGAAGAACCGCAGCAGCGTGACGCCGAGCTCGCGGGCCAGCACGAGCAGCGTCACCTCCCACGGCAGCTCGTCGAGCAGGGACAGGCCGACGAACGCCGCGCCGATGAGGGCCTTGTCGGCGATGGGGTCGACGAGCTTGCCGAAGCTCGTGACGAGCCCGCGGCTGCGCGCGACCTGCCCGTCGACCCAGTCGGTCCAGACGGCGGCGAGGAAGACGGCCGCCGCGCCGTAGCGCCAGGCCGCGTCGGTGCCGTCGTGGCCGAGCAGCAGCAGGACGAAGACCGGCACCAGCAGCAGGCGCAGGACGGTCAGGTAGTTCGCGAGGTTCCAGGCGCTGACGACCGGGGCCGTCACGCCGACGCCACGACCGGGCGGCGCGCCGGGCTGGTCACCTCGACGAGCTCGGCGACGAGGTCGACGCCCTCGCTGCCGACGACGCGCGCCAGCACGAGGTCGCCGGCGACCAGGTGCTCGGTGCCGGCGCCCAGCAGGGTGGTCGAGCCGTCGACCTCGGGCGCCTGCCCGGCGGTGCGGCCCTCGACGGACCGCACGCCGTCGGCGTCGCGGCCCGGGACGGCGTCGACGAGGACCTCGACGAGCTCGCCGTGCCGCTCCTCGGCCCGCTGGCTCGTGAGCTCCTCGACGAGCGCGGTCAGGCGCGCGACGCGCTCGTCCACCACGTCCTGGCTCAGGTGGTCGGGCAGGCGCTCGGCCTCGGTGCCGTCCTCGTCGGAGTAGCCGAACACCCCGACGGCGTCCAGGCCGGCGGCGTCGAGGAAGCGCTCGAGCTCGGCGACGTCGGCCTCGGTCTCGCCGGGGAAGCCGACGATGACGTTGCTGCGGACGGCGGCGGTCGGGTTGCCGGCGCGGATCTGCGCGAGCAGGTCGAGGAAGCGGTCGGTGTCGCCGAAGCGGCGCATGCGGCGCAGCACCGGACCGGAGGAGTGCTGGAAGCTCATGTCGAAGTACGGCGCGACGCCCGGGGTGCTCGTCAGGACCTCGACCAGGCTGGGCCGCATCTCGGCGGGCTGCAGGTAGGACAGCCGGACGCGCTCGATGCCCTCGAGGCCGGCGAGCTCGGGCAGCAGCGTCTCGAGCAGGCGCAGGTCGCCGAGGTCCTTGCCGTACGACGTCGAGTTCTCGCTGACGAGCACGAGCTCGCGGACGCCGTGCTCGGCGAGCCAGCGCGCCTCGGCGAGCACGTCGGACGGGCGGCGCGAGACGAACGCGCCGCGGAAGCTCGGGATCGCGCAGAACGTGCAGCGGCGGTCGCAGCCGCTCGCCAGCTTCAGCGGCGCGACCGGGCTGTCGTCGAGCCGGCGGCGCACGACGGTCGGGCCGCCGGCGTGGCCGGGCAGGCCGATGTCGATGGCGCCGGGCTCGACCACCCGGGCCCGCTCGACCGGGCTGATCGGCAGGAGCTTGCGGCGGTCGCCGGGGGTGTGGCTCGCCGGCCGCTCCCCCGCGAGCACCGCGCTCAGCGACGCAGGCAGCTCGGCGTAGGCGTCGAAGCCGAGCACGGCGTCGGCCTCGGGCAGCTGGGCGGCGAGCTGCTCGCCGTACCGCTCGGCCAGGCAGCCGACCGCCACGACCTTCGCACCGGTGTCGGACGCCGCCAGCAGCGTGTCGATGCTGTCCTTCTTGGCGCTCTCGACGAAGCCGCACGTGTTCACGACGACGACGTCGGCGCTCGCCTGCTCGGAGGCGTCGACGAGCTGCCAGCCGGCGGTGTCGAGCCGACCGGCGAGCTCCTCGGAGTCGACCTCGTTGCGGGCGCACCCCAGGGTGACCAGGGCGACGCGGCGGTCAGCGGGAGGCAGCACCAGGAGAGTCTACGGCCGGGCCAGCCCCTGCGGCGTGCACGTCAGCGTCACCGCGACGCCCTCGCCCCCGGCCGCGCCGGGGACCTCGGCGCAGGTGGCCCGCAGCGCCGCGGCGTTGCCGACCCGCACGCTCACCTTGACCGGGTCGGCGAAGGTGCGCGTCCAGCCCCGCTCGACGGTCCCCTCGAACAGGCGGTAGCCGCCGCGGTTGCGGACGCTGATCCAGGAGCGGCCCTCGGCGCGCAGCGCCAGCGTGGCCGCGGCCGGCAGGGCGGACGGCCCGGCCGCCGCGTTGCGCGTCGCGTCCGGCGACGGCGCGTCGGCGTCCGGGGCGGCGCTCGCCCCGGGGG
>CAXTFU010000197.1:0-8921 GCA_964243385.1 uncultured bacterium
GCGTCAGCCCGACCATCGTGTTGATCATCAGCGGGAAGAAGCAGATGGCGGCCGCCGTGGCGATCTTGCTCTCGACGCCGAAGCCGAGCCAGCCGATGATGAGCGGCGCGAGGACCACCTTGGGCAGGGACTGCAGCGCCAGGACGTAGGGCGAGCAGACGCGACGCAGGAACGGCACGATGCCGAGCGCCGTCCCGAGCAGGAAGCCGGCGGAGGCGCCGATGACGAAGCCGATCCCCACCTCCTTGAGCGTCACGGTGAGGTGCTTGGTCAGGAAGCCGGCGCTGACGAGCTCGCCGAAGCCCTGCGCGACCTGCACCGGGTCGGGCAGCAGCAGCGGGTTGACCAGCCCCAGGTTCGGCAGGGCGTACCAGACGCCGAGCAGGGCCAGGCAGGTGGCGGCCGAGATGGCGACCACGACGGCGCGTCGGGTGCTGGCGGGCGCGCGGGCGGCGAGCAACCGTTCCTCGAGCTCGTCCATCGGACGGTTGGCGAGCTTGGTGGAGCCGGGCAGCTGCATCACCGCCTGGGCGGGCGTCTCGGGCCACGCCGTCGCCTCCGGAGGCGGCGCGGTGACGTCCTCGGGGCGGGTCATGCGACGCCCAGCAGCTCGCGGATCTCGAAGACCTGGTCGGCGAACCGCCGGTCCTTCATGACCTCCAGCAGGCGGGGGCGGGGCAGGTCCACGTCGAGCACCCGTGCGACCTCACCCGGCCGCGGCGTCATCACCACGACGCGGTCGGACAGGAACACCGCCTCGTTGATGTTGTGGGTCACGAAGATGACCGTCTTGCCGGTCCGGGTCCAGATCTTGAGCAGCTCGAGGTTCATGTTCTCCCGGGTGAACTCGTCGAGGGCCCCGAAGGGCTCGTCGAGCAGCAGCACCTCGGGGTCGTAGAGCAGCACCCGCGCCAGCGAGGCCCGCTGCTGCATGCCGCCGGACAGCTGCGACGGGTACGAGCCGGTGAACGAGCCGAGCCCGACGGCCTCCAGGAGCTCGAGCGCTCGCGGCGTGTGCTCCTTCTTGTCCCACCCGAAGATCTCGACCGGCATGAGGACGTTCTGCAGGATCGTCCGCCACGGGAACAGCACCGACGTCTGGAACATCATGCCGACGTCGCGCGTCGGGCCGTCGACGCTCCGGCCCCGGAAGCGGACCTGGCCGTGGCTGGGGGGCAGCAGGCCGGCGATGATGTTGAGCAGCGTGGACTTGCCGCACCCGCTCGGACCGACGAAGGACAGGAACTCCCCGGGTCGGACGTCCAGGTTGATGTCCCGCAGCGCCATGACCGAGTCCTTCTCGGTCTGGAACACCTTGTAGAGGTTCTCGACCTCGAACACGGCAGGGACGGGGGCAGCGGCACCCCGGGCGGGCGGCGAGGAGGAGGTCATGGGCAGGGTCCGGCTCCCGGTCACTCGAAGGCCTCGGCGTCCTTGACGATCGCCGCGCGGTCGAAGTCGTTGATGTCGTCCAGCAGGTCCTCGGTGATGAAGTCGCTGACCGCGAAGTCGTTGAAGCCCTCGGCGGTGGAGCCGACCGTCTCCTTGAAGCTCTCGAACTCGTCGGCGTAGTGGCGGCCGACCTGCTCGTCCTCGGGGACCGTGGAGGTCCTGATCGCCTCCTCGTACTGCAGGCTCCCCTGCGACGGCTTGCCCTCCTCGGCGCCGACCCACTGCTCGGGCAGGGCCTCCTGCAGGAAGCCCTGGCACGCCTCGCGGTTGGCGTCGCAGAACACCGTCGCCTTGGCCACCCCCCGCGCCAGGCGGGTGATCTCCTCGCGCTTGGCCTCCAGGCCCTCCGGCGTCGTGACGATGGCCCGGCCCGGGTAGTTCTTGTACTCCTCCGGCGTGATGTCGCGGAGCTCGACGCCGGAGACCTCCAGCGAGAACCCGTCGTTGCGCGAGGACGAGTACGCGTCGACACGACCGCTCTCGATGGCGTCGAGCGTCGTGGCCTCACCGGCGCCGATGGGGATGAGCTTCACCTCGGTGACCGGGTCGATCCCCGCCTCCTCGAGGGCGGCGTTCAGCACCGCCACCTCACCGCCGCCGGCCTCGGCGTTGCCGATGGTCTTGCCCTTGAGCTCCTCGACGCTCTGGATGTCGCTGTCCGCCGGGACCCAGATGGAGAAGATGCTGCCGTAGCTGATGGTGTAGGGGTTGACGATCTTCAGCCCGGCCCCGAGCCCCTCCACGACGGCGGGCAGCGACGGTGCGCCGGCGTCGAGGTTGCCCGCCACCATCTGCTCGACGAGCGCGCCGCTGCCGGAGCCGGGCACGAGCTCGACGTCCAGGTTCTCGTCCTCCCAGTAGCCGAGCTCCTGGGCCGCGACAAAGGCGTAGAAGGAGCTCGACAGGGTGTCGCTGGGCGTGCCGAACTTGATGGAGAGCCGCTCCGAGCTGTCGGCGGACGCGGGCGTCTCCTCATCACCGCCGCCACCGCAGGCAGCAGCGCAGAGCAGCAGCGTGAGCGCTGCTGCACTCCTCACGCGAGTCCGGGCGAGCCTCATGGAGCCTCCAGGTCGGGGGGCGAGCGGGCAGCGGTGCCGAGGTGTCGTGCGTCGTTTGTCTTGACCAGCGAGACACCGTCTTGGCGACTGCACCAACCTATGACCTGCCTCACAGTTGGTCAACTGCGCCGGAGGTGACGATCTGACAACCGTCCGGCCGCCCCCGCGCGCACTCCCGGGCCGTTCACCCGCTCGTGCACACGGCGAGCGCGAGCCCGCCGGGCGGCACCGCCCGGACGGGCTCGACCGCGGGGTGGTGCTTCTCGGCGGCAGCAGCGCGCGGCCGAAGACCCGGCGCCGGCAGTGGGGCGCCCGGCCGGCGCCGGTGCGCCGCCGGGCGGTCGACCGGACGGCGGGACGGGGCCTCGGAGCCTGGCCCCGCGCGGAGGGGTCAGCTCGTGGGGGTCGCGCTCCTGCGAAGCGCCCGGAGCAGCTCGTCCGCGACCTCGTCGGTGCTGGCCGTGCCGCCGAGGTCGGCCGTGCGCACGCCCGTGTCGGCGAGCACCGACTCCATCGCGGCGAGGACCTGCGCCGCAGCCTCGGGATGACCGAGCTCGTCGAGCATCAGCGCCCCGGACCACACCTGTCCCAGCGGATTGGCCCGGCCCTGCCCGGCGATGTCGGGGGCCGAGCCGTGCACCGGCTCGAACATCGACGGGAAGTCGCGCTCGGGGTTCAGGTTGGCGCTCGGGGCGATGCCGATGCTGCCCATGACCGCACCGCCGATGTCGGTGAGGATGTCGCCGAACAGGTTCGACGCGACGACGACGTCGAACCGGCCCGGGTCGAGGACGAACAGCGCCGCGAGCGCGTCGACGTGGTACTCGGTGAGCTCCACGCCGGGCCGCGCGGCGACCTGCTCGCGCACGACCTCGTCCCAGAACGGCATCGTGTGGATGATCCCGTTGGACTTGGTGGCCGAGGCGAGCCGGCCGGACCGCGTCTGGGCGAGGTCCAGCGCGAAGCGCGTGACGCGCTCGACGCCCGTGCGCGTGAAGACCGACTCCTGCACCGCGAACTCCCCCGGCGTCCCGCGGCCGAAGCGGCCACCCAGCTCGGAGTACTCGCCCTCGCTGTTCTCCCGGACCACGAGCATGTCGATGCCGCCGTCCGCGACGTCGCGCAGCGGGCTCCGCATGCCGCGCAGGAGCTTGACCGGACGCAGGTTGACGTACTGCCGGAACGCCCGGCGGATCGGGATGAGCAGCCCCCACAGCGACACGTGGTCGGGGACGCCGGGATAGCCCACCGCGCCGAGGAACACCTGCTCGTGCTCCCGCAGCTGCTCGATGCCGGTCTCCGGCATCATCGAGCCCAGCCGGGCGTAGCGCTCGCAGCTCCAGTCGAGCTGCGTCCAGGAGAAGCCGAAGCCGTGCGCGCGCCCCACCTCCTCGAGCACGCGCTGCGCAGGCGGCATCACCTCCTGACCGATGCCGTCGCCGGGGATGACCGCGATGCGGTGGGTGGTCACGAAAGGCTCCCTCGTCCCGGCCCCGCGCGTTCCGGCAGGGCGTGCCGCCAGGTCCGTCCTGCGCTGCGGGCGAACCGTACGACGCCTGTCGAGCCCGGCGAGCCGCAGGTCGTCCCGTCGTGCACCGTCGCGACCCGTGCGCGCGACCCGTGCGCGCGACCCGTCGCACGGAGCGGGACCGGCCGGCTGCTGTGCTTGAGTCCGCTGTCGCAGGCGTCCCCTGTGCCAGCAGCGCGGCGACGACACGCGCTGCAGGCGCAGCGCCGGGTGCGCTGCGGAGCCACCGTCCAGAGGAGCCGTCCCGCATGGGCAAGATCAAGGTCGCTCGGCCGATCGTCGAGATGGACGGCGACGAGATGACGCGCGTCATCTGGTCGCACATCAAGGAGCAGCTCGTCCTGCCGCACCTGGACGTCGACCTCGACTACTACGACCTGGGGATCGCGTCGCGCGACGCGACCGAGGACCAGGTCACCGTCGACGCGGCGCGGGCGGCCCTGCGGCACGGTGTCGCCGTCAAGTGCGCCACCATCACCCCGGACCTGGCGCGGGTGCAGGAGTTCGGCCTGAAGCGGATGTGGCGGTCGCCGAACGGCACGATCCGCAACATCCTCGACGGGGTCATCTTCCGCGAGCCGATCGTGATCTCGAACATCCCGCGCCTGGTGCCCGGCTGGACCAAGCCGATCGTCATCGGGCGGCACGCCTTCGGCGACCAGTACCGCGCGACGGACGTCAGCGTGCCCGGCGAGGGCACGCTGACGCTCACCTTCACGCCGGCCGACGGCAGCGCACCCGTCGAGCACACCGTCTACGAGTTCGGCGGCGCCGGCGTCGCCCTGGCGATGTACAACCTGGACGACTCCATCCGCGGCTTCGCGCGCGCGTCCCTGCGCTACGGCCTCGAGCGGGGCTACCCGGTCTACCTGTCCACCAAGAACACGGTCCTGAAGACCTACGACGGGCGCTTCAAGGACCTGTTCGCGGAGGTCTTCGACGCGGAGTTCCGAGCCGACTTCGCCGCTGCCGGCCTCACCTACGAGCACCGCCTCATCGACGACATGGTCGCCGCAGCGCTCAAGTGGGAGGGCGGCTACGTCTGGGCCTGCAAGAACTACGACGGGGACGTGCAGTCCGACATCGTGGCGCAGGGCTTCGGCTCCCTGGGGCTGATGACCTCCGTCCTCATGACCCCGGACGGCAGGACGGTCGAGACCGAGGCGGCACACGGCACGGTCACCCGCCACTTCCGGCAGCACCAGCAGGGCAGGCAGACCTCGACGAACCCGATCGCGTCGATCTTCGCCTGGACGCGCGCGCTCCAGCACCGCGCGCGCATGGACGACACGCCCGAGGTCGCGCACTTCGCGAGCACCCTCGAGCGGGCCTGCACGGCGACGGTCGAGGCCGGGACGATGACTCGGGACCTGGCCGTGCTGGTCGGCCCCGAGCAGCCGTCTCAGACCACGCAGGGCTTTCTGGACGTGGTCGCGGACGAGCTCGCCCGGCGCCTCGTCCGGACGGGCTGACGGAGCTCGACGCAGCGGACCCGGACGGGCGTGCGGGCCAGGTGTCGACACTCGGTGTTTACACCGGGCGCGATGTACGCCTAGGTTGTGTCCCGCATCACCAGCACCCGCAGCGAAGTGTCGACGTGACAGCGTCGGGTGACGACGTCGGGTGACGACCGGACACGCGAGGTGTCCGACCGAAGGGAGCACCGTCGGGTGTCGAACGTGTCGGACGTCAACGACCTGCGGGACTGGCTGCGCCTGGCGGACAGCCTCGGCGAGCTCCGCCGGGTCGAGGGCGCGGAGTGGGACCTCGAGATCGGCGCCGTCTCGGAGGCCAACTACAAGCGCCTGTCCCCGCCGGCGCTGCTGTTCGACGCCGTGCCCGGCTACGCGCGGGGGCTGCGCGTGCTCACCGCCTCCATGTCGAACGCGCAGCGCCTGGGCATGACCCTCCGCCTCGGGACGGACCTGTCCGACCGGGACCTGGTGGAGGCGCTGCGCGGCCGGCCGGCCCAGTGGGCCGCCGCGGCCGGGCAGCACCGCGCCCGCGTCGTCGACAGCGGCCCGGTGCTCGAGAACGTGGTGGAGCGCGGCAAGGCCGACCTGCTGGCCTTCCCCGTGCCGCGCTGGCACGAGCAGGACGGCGGCCGCTTCATCGGCACCGGCTGCGCGGTGTTCACCAGCGACCCGAGCACCGGCGAGGTGAACGCCGGCGCCTACCGCATGCAGGTGCAGAACGACGGCGCGGCAGCCAGCATCAACATCGAGTCCGGCAAGCACGGTGCCCAGCACGTGCGGGACTGGTTCGCCAGGGAGGGTCGCGCCCCCGTCACCGCGTCGCTCGGGCACGACCCACTGCTGCTGATCGTGGCCGGGACCGAGGTCCCCGCCGGCGTCTCGGAGCTCGACTACGCCGGTGCGGTGCTCGGCCGCCCCGTCGAGGTCGTCCACGGGGAGGTGACCGGCCTGCCGCTCCCCGCCACCTCGGAGTTCTGCGTCGAGGGCTGGCTGTACCCCGAGCGCGTCGAGCCGGAGGGGCCCTTCGGCGAGTGGACCGGCTACTACAGCGGCGGCACGGACCTCGTGCTCACCCTGGACGTCGAGCGGATCTACCACCGCGACGATCCCATCCTGCTCGGGGCGCCCCCCGGCAAGCCTCCGCACGACTACTCGTACATGCGCAGCGTCATGAAGAGCGCCATGATCCAGGACAGCCTCATCGGGACCGGCCTGCCGGGCGTCGAGGGCGTCTGGGCGCACGAGGTGGGCGGCGGACGGCAGCTGCTGGCCGTCGCGGTGCACCAGAAGTACGCCGGTCACGCTCGCCAGGCCGGCTACCTGACGTCGTCGCTGCCCTCGGCCGCCTACATGAACAAGTTCGTCGTCGTGGTCGACGGAGACGTCAACCCGCGGAGCCTGAACGACGTCATGTGGGCCGTCTGCACGAGGACCGAGCCCGGTCGTGACATCGAGGTCATGCGGGACACCTGGGGCAGCCGGGTCGATCCGCTGCGGGCGCAGGGGGCCGCCGCCTTCAACACCCGCGCCGTGATCGACGCCTGCCGTCCGTGGGAGCGCCTCGACGGCTTCCCGCAGGTGGCCGAGGCCAGCGAGGCGCTCATCGCGCACGTCACGAAGAAGTGGCCGGATGTCCTCGCCGGCCTCTGACCGGGTCGGCGTCGACGAGGACGCACCGGACGGAGCGCCCGCGAACGGGCTGCCGTCGCTGACCGGCCGCAGCAGCGGGCACCAGGAGCTGCTCCGCGTCCTGGGCCGCCACGGCGAGAAGAGCAGCACCGTCCACGAGGTCATGCTGTCGGTCGGCACCGACATCATCGAGGGGCGGCTCCAGCCGGGGGACGACCTGAACTCGGTCGACCTCTCCCGCTCGTTCGGCACCAGCCGGACGCCCGTCCGCGAGGCGCTGCTGGCCCTCGAGCGCGAGGGCTTCGTGGAGATGTCGGCACGGCGCCGCCCACGGGTGGCCCGCCTCGGCCTGCGGGAGGTCCGCGAGCTGTACGAGCTGCGCTCGGTGCTGTACGCGATGGTCAGTCGCGAGGTGGTGCGGCACGCCGACGACGCGGACCTGTCGCAGCTGCAGCGCATCCAGGACGCCCTCGAGCGGGCGGCTGCCGACGACGACGTCGACTCCTACTTCTGGTCGAACGTGCGGTTCCGCAACGCCGAGGCCGCCATCTCCCGCAACCAGGCGCTGTGCCGGCTGCTCGACGGCCTCAGCCTGCGCACGCTGCAGCTCCGGCACGTCAGCCTGTCGCTCCCCGGCCGGCTGATGCCCTCGCTCTCGGACCACGCGCGGCTCCTGCAGGCCTACCGCGACCGGGACGAGGACCTCGCCGTCGCGCTCACGCAGTCCCTCGTCCGACGTGGCCTGACCGCGATCGAGCGCTCGGGCTGGAGCGGCAACGGCGGAGACACCGCCGACGGTCCGACACCGCACACGCCGGCGCTCCGCCGCACCTGACGACCCAGCCGCACGGACGCCCAGCCGCACCAGACGCCCAGCCGCACCGCCGCACCTGACGACCACCGCCACCCGTGCACGCCACTCCCAGCTCGTCCCGGGGGCCGATCCGGGACGACTCGACAGACAGGACCTGGACATGACTCGACCCACGCGACGTGCGCGCGTCCGGACGATCGGCCTGCTCGCAGCGGGCCTGCTCGCCGTGACCGCCTGCGGCAGCGACGACGCCGATCCCGCAGAGCCGGCCGCCGCCGCGGGTGACTCGGCGGACTGCGACGGCTTCCCGGACAAGAACCTCACGATGCTCATCGGCCGGACCCCCGGCGGTGGGCACGACGAGTACGGCCGCTTCCTCGTGCCGCTGCTCGAGGAGGAGCTCGGCCAGACCGTGGTGATCGAGAACGTCGACGGCGCCGGCGGACGCGTCGCGGTCAGCCAGCTGCAGAACGCCGACCCGGACGGCTACCTGTTCCACCTGCTCGAGCCGAACGGCCTCGCGGCGCTGCAGAGCGTCCAGGACGTCGACTACGACCTCACCGAGCTCACGATGCTCGGGGCGGTCAACTCCCGCGCAGCGACCTTCGCCGTGGCGGCCGACTCCGACGTCGAGACCATGGACGACCTCGTCGCGGCCAGCGAGAAGAAGCCGCTCACCTTCGCGACGGCCGGCCTCGGCAGCCCGAACTTCGTCAACGGGGTCGTCGCAGCCGACGCGGCCGGCATCGAGCTGACGCCCGTGCCGCACGAGGGCAGCGCCGAGGCGATCACCTCGGTGATCCGCGGCGACACGGACTACACCGTCTTCTCGGCGGACGCCATCGCCGAGCACGTGAAGACCGGCGAGCTGCGGGCCCTCGTGCAGTTCTCGACCGAGCCCTACTCCGAGCTCGCGGACGTCCCGACCGGCGCGGACGTCGGGCTGGAGGAGCTCGACGACGTCC
>CAXTFU010000198.1:0-1619 GCA_964243385.1 uncultured bacterium
GAAGACCGTGCCCGGCAGGACCGACCGCGTCGTGATCGTCGGAGCAGGACTGGCCGGGCTGTCCGCCGCCCTGCGCCTGGTCGGAGCGGGCCGGGAGGTGACCGTCCTCGAGCGCGAGGCGATCCCCGGCGGGCGCAACGGCCTGCTGGAGGTGCCCTCGCCGGACGGCACCGGCGCCTACCGCTTCGACACCGGACCGACCGTCCTCACCATGCCCGACCTCATCGCGGACGCGCTCGACTGCGTCGGCGAGAAGCTCGAGGACTGGCTCGAGCTCGAGCCGGTCGACCCGCTGTACCGGGCGTACTACCCCGACGGCTCGACGCTCGACGTGAAGGCCGACGCCGGGGCGATGGCCGACGAGGTCGAGCGGGTCTGCGGGCCGGCCGAGGCGCAGGGCTACCTGCGCTACGTCGACTTCGTCTCCAAGCTCTACCGCTACGAGATGGCCGACTTCATCGACCGCAACATCGACTCGCCCTTCGACCTGCTGACGCCGAACCTGGCGCGGCTCGCGGCGATCGGCGGCTTCGGGCGGCTCGCGCCCAAGGTCGAGAGCTACCTCAAGGACCCGCGCACGCAGCGGGTGCTGTCGTTCCAGTCGATGTACGCCGGCCTGTCGCCCTACGACGCGCTCGCCATCTACGCCGTCATCGCCTACATGGACTCCGTCGCGGGCGTGTTCTTCCCCAAGGGCGGCATGCACGCCGTGCCCCGGGCGCTCGCCGGTGCGGCCGAGAAGCACGGCGTCGAGCTGCGCTACGGCACGAGCGTGCGCCGCGTGCTCGTCGAGCACGGCCGCGCCGTCGGCGTCGAGACCGAGGACGGCGAGCGCATCCCCGCCGACGTCGTCGTGCTGAACCCCGACCTGCCGGTCGCCTACCGCGAGCTGCTGCCGCCGGAGGCCACCCCTCGGCGGGTGCGGTCGCTGGACTACTCGCCCTCGTGCTTCCTGCTGCTCGCCGGGTCGTCGCAGGCGTACACGAAGACCGCGCACCACAACATCCACTTCGGCCGGTCGTGGAGCGGCGTGTTCGACGAGCTGATCGACCAGAAGACGCTCATGAGCGACCCGTCGATCCTCGTCACGAACCCCACCCGCAGCGACCCGTCGCTCGCGCCCGACGGCAAGCACATCTACTACGTGCTGCTCCCCACCCCGAACGCCAGCGCCGGCATCGACTGGGGTGTCGTCGGGCCCCGCTACCGCGACGAGGCCGTCGCCCACCTCGAGGCGCGCGGCTACGTCGGCTTCGGCGACGCGATCGAGGTCGAGGACGTCACGACGCCCGCCGACTGGCAGCGCCGGGGCATGGAGCAGGGCGCGCCGTTCGCCGCTGCGCACTCGTTCCTGCAGACCGGGCCGTTCCGCCCGGTGAACCTCGCGCCGAAGGTCGAGGGCGTCGTGTTCGCGGGGTCCGGTACCCAGCCCGGCGTCGGGGTGCCGATGGTGCTGGTGTCCGGACGCCTGGCCGCCGAGCGCATCCTCGGCAAGGACCGCAGCTACCGCTCCCGCGCCCTGCGCCTGGCCACCGGCGCCGGACCGGTCGGCGTGCCGGACGCCGCGTCGTCCGCCCCCGCGGCGGTCGCCGGGGCCTGACCCGGGCGGCGTCCGTGCG
>CAXTFU010000198.1:1629-8903 GCA_964243385.1 uncultured bacterium
CCCCGGCGCCGCGTGGAGGAGCGGTCGAGCCGGGTGGACTCGGCTGACCTCCATCCGCTGCGAGGGTCAACGAGCGCGCTCCCGGCCGACGGCTCGCACCAGCAGCGCCACGAGCAGGCCCGCGCCGACCGCCGCCCACGGGCTGCAGCTCAGCGGCCCGAGCGCGTCCTGCAGACCGAGGACACCCGAGCAGTGCGTCGCCGGCTGCGGGCACGGGACCCCCGAGACGCAGTCGACGATGCCGCCGCCGACCTGCCGGACGGGGGTCAGCAGCAGGAAGGCCAGGAAGCCCAGCGCGCTCGCTCCGAGGGTGCCCACGTCCCGTCCGACGCACGACCCCGGACCCCGGTTGCACGCCCCCCCGGGACGAGGCCCGCGCAACGCGCGCCGGACCGCTGCGCGGGAGCGGGCACACTGCGCGCATGACCGACGACGCCCGCCCGCCGCGGCTCGACCTCTCGACGGCGGAGGAGCTCTCCGCTGCGCTGACGGCGATCGCGGTCGGCCGTCCGTCGGACCTCGACGAGCTCTCCCTGTCCCAGCAGCAGCTCGCAGCCGGCCTGCTCGAGGTCCGGTACGAGGGCGCGCGGATGGTCTGCCGCTACGACGCGGCGACCGCCGACGTCGCCGCCTGGGACCGCGCGCTGCGCCAGCAGCTCGGCGCCGGCAAGGCGGACCTGGTCCGGTACCAGCCGGTCGCCACCCCGCCAGGAGAGCTCAGAGCGCTCCTCGAGCGCGTGCTGCGCTTCGACTGGCACCCCCGCGCCGGGACGTACCTGCTCACCGCCGGCATCGACTGGCAGCGCGAGCTGCTCGTGCTCAGCTCGGGAGCGCCGGCCGACAGCGACGTCGCGCGGGCGCTCCTCGAGCTGGTCGGGGAGCGCGGCGACGTCAGCCTGGGCGTCAAGGGCGGACGCCGCCGGTCCGGCCGGTAGACGGTCCGCCGACGGCGGCGGGTCCGGACGGTGGCCCGGTCCGGGCGGTGGCCCGGTCCGGAGTCGATGCCGGGTCGGGTGCCGATCCGGGCCAGGTGCCGGTCCGGGTCCGGGACGGGTGCCGGTCCGGCTGCTGAAGCGGTCCGCCGCCGACGCCAGGCCCGGTGCCGGTGGTCCGGCCGGTGACCGGTCCGCCGCCGACCGCCGCGCCGAGTGCGGTCCGGCCGGTGAGCCGGTCCTGTCGAAGAGCCGGTCCTGTCGAAGAGCCGGTCCTGTCGAAGAGCCGGTCCTGTCGGAGAGCCGGTCCTGTCGGAGCCGGTCCTGTCGGAGCCGGTCCTGTCGGTGACCCGGACCGCCGACGAGGCCGCGCCGGCTGCCGGACCGGCCGATGACGCGGCCGGCTGGCGGGCTCGAGCGCGCAGCGAGCCGCTTCGCCGACGACCGGCCGGTGAGCCGGTCCTGTCTGGAGCTGGTCCGGCCGCTGTCCCGACTTGCCGACGACGCCGCGCCGGGTGCCGGTCCGGCCGGCGACCGTTTCGCCGACGACGCGCCCGACCGCCGACGCAGGCGGCCCGGCGGCCGCGCGGCGCTGGCATCCTCGTGCGGTGACCTCCGGCCGGCTGCTCGCCGCCGGCGCGCTCGGCAGCGTCCTGCTCGCGCTGGGCGGGACGGGCGTCGGCGCCCTGCCGCCCTCCGGCTGGGGGCTGCTGCGCTCGGCGACCGGACCGGCGCTCGCCCTGTGCGTGCTGGGGGGCCTGCTGCTCGGCGGGGCGTGGTGGGCCTCCCGCGACCGCGGCCTCGCGCACCAGCGGCAGGCGTGCGCGCTCTGGGCGGCGCCGCTGCTGCTCACCCCTCCCCTGTTCAGCCGCGACCTCTACGCCTACGCCGGACAGGCGGCGCTCGTGGCGGCCGGCCGCGACCCGTACGCCGACGGCCCGGGCGCCCTTCCCGGGCCGCTGTCCGCGGGCGTCGACGACGTGTGGCTCGATGCGCCCGCCCCTTACGGCCCGGTGTGGCTCGTGCTCGCCGGAGCGGTCGTGCGGGTCACCGGTGACGCGCTCGTGCCTGCGCTCGTCGGGCTCCGCCTGCTGGCCGTCGCCGGCGTCCTGCTGACGGCCTGGGCGCTGCTGCGGCTGGCGCCGGACCCGGCGCGGGCGCTCTGGCTCGGGGTCGCGAACCCCCTCGTCCTGCTGCACCTCGTCGCCGGCGGCCACAACGACGCGCTCATGCTGGGCCTGGTCGCCGCGGGCCTGGCCGTCGCCGCGGGGACGTCCGGACGGGGAGCGCCGGGCCAGGAACGCGTGTCGAGGGGTCCCGCCGAGCCGCAGGCCGACCGTCGCCCGCAGCCGCCAGCGGCAGCAGTCCGCACGACGCCGCCGTCCGGACGCAGACCTCCGACGGCGTCCGGACGCCGAGCGCTGAGCCTGGCCGCCGCCCTGGTCACCTGCGGGGCGCTCGTCAAGATCCCGGCGCTGGCCGGCCTGGCCTTCCTGCCGCTGCTGCACACCCGAACCGTGCCGGAGCGCGTCCGCGCTGCGGGGATCGTCCTGACCGCGTCCGCCGGGACGGCCGTCGTCGTAACCGTGCTGAGCGGCCTCGGCTGGGGCTGGCTCGGGACGCTGGACACCGGACGCGCCCGGCTGTCGCTGTTCTCCCCGCTGACCGGGCTCGGCACGGCCGTCGGAGCCCTCGACGCGGTGCTCGCGGCGGGCCTCGTCGCGGCGGTCGTGGTCGGCGGGCTGCTGCTGCTGCGCGCCGACCGCCTCGGCCCGCTGCGCGCCCTCGGTCTCGCGCTGCTCGCCGTCGCGGTGCTGCTGCCGGTCGTCCAGCCCTGGTACCTGCTCTGGGGCACCGTCGTGCTCGCCGCGGCCGCCGGGCCGGGCACCACGGCCGCCGGGCCGGGCACCACGGCCGCCGGGCCGGGCACCACCGCCGCCGGGCCGGGCACCACCGCCGCCGGGCCGGGCACCACGGCCGGAGGGCCGGGCACCGCGGCCGCCGGGCCGGGCACCACGGCCGGAGTGGTTCCGCCGCGGGTCGTCACCGCGCTCGGCGCGCTCTCGCTCGTGCTCTGCGTCATGATCGCGCCGAGCGGCCGCAACGTCGTCCGCCCGCCCCTGTACGGGCTGCCGACCGTCCTCGCGGCCTCCGTCGGGCTGCTCGTCCTGCGCCGCGAGGTCCGTCGCGACCGGCCCGAGCCGCACCTCGACCCGGTCCGCCCGCACACGTCCTGATCGCTGCGTCCAGCGCAGGCGCCGACCGCACAGCGGACGCTCGGCGCGGGGGACCACGTCGTGTGCCGCACCGCCGGACCGCCCGACCTGCTGCGAACCGATCCCGCCACGGACGTCGTGGGTGCGGCGGGCCGCACGAGCCCGGAGCGGGCCACGAGCTGCACGGCTGCACACGTCCTGATCGCTGTAGGACCGGTCCGCGAGCCCCAACGCGGACCGTCGGCAGCTGCCGGCGCACGACGTGTGCCGGGCGGTCACGCGGCGAGTGCAGCCCGCACCGCAGCGACCACCTGCTCCGGCTGGTCGCGCACGTCCTCCCAGCTGAAGCGGAGCACTCGCCAGCCCTCCAGGACGAGGGCGTTCGTGCGCCGGCGGTCCGCCCGGTAGCTCGCGCGGTCGGCGTGGAACGCGTACCCGTCGACCTCGACGACGAGCCGGGCAACCGGCCAGGCGAAGTCCACGCGCCCGAGCAGGCGGCCGCCGCGGCCGCGCACGAGCAGCTGTGTCTCGGGCGGACCGACGCCGGCCAGGACGAGCAGGACCCGGCACAGCGACTCCAGGACGGACCCGCAGGCCGGATCGACGAGCCGGACCACGCGGGCCACCCGCGCCCGTCCCCGTGCTGCGGGCAGAGCAACGCACGCTGATGTCAGCTCGTCCGCGGTGACGAGTCCCAGTCGCATGGCGGAGTCCGCTGCGGCCACCGCCTCCGGCAGCGGCAGGGAGCGGCACAGGTCCAGGACCGTGCGCGTCGGCGCGGTCACGGCGACGCCGTCGCGCACGCGCACGTCCTCCGGCCGCAGGTCGCTCCGGTGCACGACGGTCCCGCGCCAGCGCGCTCGGGAGCGGTCCCGGCCGACGGTGACGTGGTGCTCGTCGGGGCGCTCGACGAGCTCGAAGCCCCAGACCGCAGCGGCGCTCGTACCGCTCGCCACGCCGTCCAGCCCCACCACGGCGCAGCGCAGCGTCTCGTCCGGCGGCACGTCCGCCCGCGCGGACAGGACGTCTCGGTGCAGCGCGCGCAGGATCCCGCCCCTGAGGGCCCGGTCGAGCGCCGCGCGACGCAGGCCGGCGGCCCGCAGGTCTCGGCGCCGGGCGAGCCCTCCCTGGCGGGCCAGCAGCGCGAGGACCTCCGGGGGCACGACCGTCACCGTCCGGACCCTCCACCGCCGACGGCTCTGCAGCGACCCCCGCGCCACCGACTGTGGACGGCGACGCCACGGCTGTGCACACGTCGCGATCAGCCTCGGGCTCCTGCGCGACAGGACGGGCGCGGCGTCGTCCCGAGTCGATCCTGACGTGTGCCGGCCGGTTGGCCGAGGCTGCAGCATCCGCCGACGGCCAGGCTGCGGGCCGACCTGGACAGGCGACCGGTGGGTACACGACGTGATCGCCGTCGGGTGGGCGCAGGCGGTGCCGAGCGGCCCCGCAGCGGCCCGGCCGATCACGACGTGTGCGTCACCGCGACCCGAGGCCACCTGCCGGGCGGTCGACGGACGGGCGCCGCGACGCCGGTCTGGGAGACTGCTGCGCGATGAGCGCCAAGGAGCTGAACGCCGCCGGCATCTCGGACCCGGCCCTGCGGGAGTCCTACGAGGCCTGCCGGCGCCTGAACGCCCAGCACGGGCGCACCTACTACCTCGCCACGCTGCTGCTGCCCGCGTGGAAGCGCCCGTACGTGCACGCGCTGTACGGCTTCGCGCGCTACGCCGACGAGATCGTCGACGACCTGGCCAGCACGCTCACCGACGCCGAGAAGGCCGACTGGCTGGTCGGCTGGGGCGAGCAGTTCGTGGCCGACGTCGCGGCAGGCGGCAGCGAGCACCCGATCAGCCGCGCGGTCGTCGACACCGTGCGGCGCTGGGACGTCCCGATGGCGTACGTCGAGGCGTTCCTGGCCAGCATGCGCATGGACCTCACCGTCACCTCGTACGAGACGTGGGACGACCTCATGGTCTACGTCTACGGCTCGGCCGCCGTGATCGGCCTGGAGATGGTGCCCGTCCTGGAGCCGCTCGTGCCGCGCGAGGTCGCCGACCCGTACGCCTGCGACCTCGGCATCGCCTTCCAGCTCAGCAACTTCCTGCGCGACGTCGGCGAGGACCTGCGCCGCGGGCGGGTGTACCTCCCGATGGAGGACCTGCGGGCGTTCGGGGTCACCCGCGAGCACCTGCAGCACGGCGTCGTCGACGGTCCGGTGCGCCGGCTGCTCTCCTTCGAGGTGGCGCGCACCCGCGAGCTCTACCGCAGCGCGGCCTCGGGCGTGCGCCTGCTGCACCCGACGAGCCGTCCCTGCATCGAGACGGCGCTGGCGCTGTACGGCGGCATCCTGGACGAGATCGAGCGGGCTGACTACCAGGTGCTCGGCCAGCGGGTCGCCGTCGGCCGTGGACGCCGCGCGGCCGTCGCCCTGCCCGGGCTCGCCCGTGCCTGGGCCGCGCGACGCACCGCCTGACGGAGGTTCGTCCCGGGCTGTGACGGGGACGAACGCACTGTGGCCCAGGACGAGCGAGCGAAGACCAGTGAGAGCGGCGACCCTGACCCGGCCGTCACGGCGGGACTCGGCAGGGGCGGAGGCGTCGAGCCGGGCGACAGTCCCGCGATGGCCGACTCGATGTCCGGCGCGGTCGGCGACGACCGCAAGAACACCCCGAACATGGGCCCGGTCAGCGGCAACCGCACGCCGATGATCATCGCGCTGTCGATCCTCGGCCTGTTCGTCGTCATGGTCGCGATCATCGTGGGAGCCAGCTTCATCCCCAGCTGATCGCCGGCTCGGGCATGATCTCCGGGTGTCCCTCCCCAGAGTGCCCGTCCCCGACGAGACCGAGCCGGACGAGTCCCCGGCGCACGTCCGGCTGGGCAACCGCGTCCTGGTGGTCGTCGAGGACGCCATCTACGTCTCGATCGCCGTGCTGCTCGCCGTCGCTGCGGGCGGGGTCCTCGTCCGCGCCGCCATCGAGCTCTACGCCACGCTGCCGGACGACGACCCCAACGCCCTGGTCACGCTGCTCGACTCGCTGCTGCTCGTGTTCATCTTCGTCGAGCTGCTGTACGCGGTGCGCACCACGCTCAAGGAGCGGCAGATCCTGGCGGAGCCGTTCCTCATCGCCGGCATCCTGGCGAGCATCAAGGAGATCATCGTCCTGTCGGTGACGGCCGCCGACGACTACATCGACAAGGGCCCGCAGTTCGCCCGCGCGATGGTCGAGATCGGCCTGCTGGCCGGGACGGTCGTGCTGCTCGCCGGCACGGCCGTGCTCCTGCGCAAGAAGGAGAAGGAGCCGGAGGAGACGGGTTCCGGTGCCGAGACGCGCTCGGCCGGCCCGCCCACCTGAGTTCGATGACTTGGCCGCGGCGGTCCGCAGGGCGGCGGCGGTGCGCCGGTGCCCAGGGCGGGCGGCGGCGGTACGCCGGACGCGGCGGTGCGCAGGGCCGGCGGCGACGGTACGCGGACGCGGCATTGTGCAGGCCGGCGGCGGCGGTACGCCGGACGCGGCATTGCGCAGGGTGGGCGGCGGCGGTGCGCCGGGGGGGCGGCATTGCGCAGGTCGGGCGGCGGTCCGGGCGCGGCGGCACGCAGGTCGGGCGGCGGTACGCAGGGCGGCGGCCAGCCTGGGCGCGGCATTGCGGTGTGAGCCGGCAAGTCGACCGTCACGCACACGTCGTGATCGCGGACGAGGCCGTCAGCGCGGCGCCGAGCGGCGAGCAGCGCGGCGAGGACGACCGATGCGTGCCGAGAGGTCGGCTGGAGGGCCGGGACCGACGGGCGCCCAGCGCGCCGTCAGCGCCGTGAAGGCGTCGAGCGCGGCTGGGGCGTGCCAGCTGGGCGGATCGACGGTCGCGTAAACGTCGTGATCGCTGTGGCGCTGCGTGGTCCCGCCCCGAGCGGCGGGCAGCAGGACGTGGGTAACCGATGTGTGCGGGGCGTCGGTCGAAGGGTCAAGACGGCCCCTTCACCGCCTCGGCCTCCTCAGTCGCGGTCTGCCGTCTCGATCAACGCCGTCGGCCGCGCCAGGCCGACGGTCCTGCACACATCGTGATCACGCACGAGCCCGTGCGCACCGCGTCGAGCGGCGCGGACATGGCGGGGACGAGCGATGTG
>CAXTFU010000199.1:0-8902 GCA_964243385.1 uncultured bacterium
GTAGGCGAGCTCGGTCTCGTACGGCAGCAGCATCGCGGGTCCCATGTCGTGCTCCTCGGACGTGTCGGTGGTGTGCACCGACAGTGCGCGTCTGAGGTGGGGCGGCACATGAGGACGATGACCGGTCCCGCCGACCGGCCCGGACCGGCGCGGGCGCCTGAGGACCCCTCAGACGCCCGCGCCGCTGCCTAGCGCAGGCGCGGGAGCGGCCGCGGCAGGCGGATCGAGATGAGCTCGTTGTCGTCCGGCGCGCCGGGCCGGCGGCCGCTCGAGAACGGGAAGTTGTTGTCGTTCGCGACGACCAGCGTGCGCCGGTCGACGACGAGCAGGCTCTCGATCGTCTGGAACGGGAAGGCGAACGGGTCGCCGAGCCCGACGGTCCCCGGTGTCGCCGGGCCGCCGACCTGCGGGGCGGGGTTCGAGATCGACAGCAGGTCGACGAGCGGGGTCGTCGGCAGGTAGCCCGAGAACCGCGAGACGTCGACCGACAGGACGTCCTTGGTGCGCGCCGCCGCACCCTGGGCGTTGTCGCGCGCGATGACGAGCAGCGTGTCGGGCCCGGCCGCCGTCAGGTCGCCGATCGAGTCCCCGGCCGCACCCAGCCGGAGGTCGGCCGTCCGGGGCAGGAAGCGCTCCGTGCGCACGTCGAACCGGTAGACGGTGCGCCGCCGCTGGTCGCGGTCGTCGGTGAGCGCGCCCTCCAGGCTCGGGTACAGCGTGCGGCCGTCCGAGGACAGCGCCATGCCCTCGATGCCGCGGCTGCTCCCCAGGTTGGCCTGCGCGGCGGCGGTCGCGGACGGCACGGTGGCCGGCTGCGCGGTGCCCGCCGGCGCGGTCGCCGGGTTCGGGACGGCGAGCTCGGGGGCGTCCGGGCTGGTGACGAGCGCCCGGCCGCGGGCGTAGGCGGACAGCCGCTCCGGGACGGGGAAGCGCACCGGCGCGCTGAGCAGCTCGCCCCGCGCGGAGAAGTGCAGCAGCGACGGGCCGAACTCCTCACCGACCCAGAAGGTGCCGTCGGGCATGCGGCGCAGCGACTCGGGGTCGAAGTCGGCTCCGGTGAGCTGCCGGTCCGCCCGGGTCAGCGGCTGGCCGGCCAGCCCGCGCGGGTCCGAGAAGCCGACGAAGCCGCGCACCTCGACGGTGCCCAGGCGGAAGTCGGGCCGGATGCGGTGCGCGCGCAGCAGGAAGTCGGCGCTGTTGGCCTTGGCGCCGTAGCCGTTGTCGGACAGCGCGAGGTAGCCCCGCGGGCCGTCCTCGACCAGGGCGCTGAAGCCCTGCACCGGCTGGCCGGCGAACGGCGGCACGATGCCGTTCGACGGCGTGCCGCCGAGGGCCGTGCCGGACACCGGGCCGGGGCCGAGGGTGGTGGCCGGCAGGACGGCCCGCGCGAGCAGGACCGGGTCGTCCGCGGGCGCGGCGGACGCGGACAGGGCGGGCAGGACGAGCAGGGAGGCGGCGGCAGCAGCAGCCACCACCGGCAGCGTTCGGGACAGCGTTCGGGACACGGTTCCTCCAGGTCAGCGGGAGCAGACCGTGCCGCGCGCAGGTGGCGCGCGGGTGGCCTGCGGCCGAACGGCCGCCCCAGAGCAGGCGTCCACCCGGGGCGCCGTCCCGTCGGGACGGTCACCGTGACGCCGCGGGCCGGGCGACCCGCCGGACCGCCGCTCCGTCGTCCGGCCCGCCGCCCGGACGACGGAACCGCCCCGGCCGGGTGCGCGTCCGACCGCTGTGGGGACCCTTCGCACGGTCTGCGGGTTGGGCGCCGTCGCGGGCCTGCTCGGGCTCGGCCCGGCCGGCGCCGCCTCGGCCAGCTGCGGCGGCCCGCACCTCGGCGCGGAGGCACCGGTGGTCCTGGACCTCGGCGCGCGGACCACCGTCACCGGCGAGGGGTTCTTCCTCGGCTGCGACGACACCGGCCAGGGCGCCGGCTGCGGCGCCCCGCCCAGCGAGCAGTCGCCGCTCGACGACGTCGACCTGTTCCTCGAGCAGGGCCGGACGTCCGTCGTGCTCGGCACGGCGGACGCCGCCGACCGCGACGGGCGCTACGCCGTCACCTGGCAGGTCACGGTGCCGCGGGCGGCGCCGGACGGGTTCCGCCCCGGACCGGCCCGACTGCGGGCGGCGTCGGCGGTCCGGGAGGTCGAGCTGCGCTGACCCCCCGGTCCAGCCGCCGGACGGGCGCCGGTCGCGCGCGGGCGCGGGACCGGCCAGCGGACTGCCAGGTCGCCCACGGCTCCGTGCCAGGACCGGACCGCAACCTCGTCGGTGAGGCGGTCGACGGGACCGTCCGGACGAGGAGCCCACATGCTCACCAAGCTCAAGACCTGCGCGCTGGCCGGCACGATCGGCCTGGCCGGCATGACCGGCGCCCTGGTGCTGGCACCGGCGGCGTCGTACGCCGCCACCGGCGACAGCACCGCCCTGACCGCTCGCGTCGACTCCATCACCGACGCCCTGTCGGGGCTGGTGTCGGACGGCTCCATCACGCAGGCGCAGGCCGACGAGGTCGCGACGGTGATCGCCGAGACCCGCCCGGAGGGCGGGCGCGGCGGCCACGGCGGCGGCCGGATCGACCGGGCCGCGGCGGCCACGGCCCTCGGCATCACCGAGGACGAGCTGCAGGCCCAGACCGAGGCGGGCAAGACGCTCGCCGACATCGCCGACGCCGAGGGCGTCGAGCAGGCCGACCTGGTCGCCGCCCTCGTGCAGGCCGAGCAGGCCCGCCTCGACGCGGCCGTCGCGTCCGGCGACCTCACCCAGGCGCAGGCGGACGAGCGCGCCGCCGGCCTGGAGGAGCGGATCACGGCCTCGCTCGACGACGTCTGCCTGCCCGGCCGCGGTCGCGGCGACGCGGACAGCAGTGCGGACAGCGGTGCGGACGGGGCGACGGAGACGCCGTCCGCCGCCCCGTCGGAGGCCGCGTCGTCCGACGCCGCGTAGCCGCCAGCGTCCGCGCGGGCCCGGTCGCACGACGGCCGGGCCCGCGCCGGCGCGCTGCTGCAGCGCAGCGCGGTCAGGGACCGGCGCTCAGGAGTCGGCGCCCGGCGCCAGCGGGTGCTCGGACAGGACGTCCCGCAGCACGCGCACGCCGGCGTGCACCTCGGCGAAGCTGGTGCTCAGCGGCGACAGGCCCAGGCGCAGGCCGTCGGGGCCGCGGAAGTCGGGGAGGACGCCGCGCGCCCACAGCAGCTCGGTGATGCCGCGGAAGTCGGGCCGGCGCAGCGTCACGTGGCTCCCCCGCCGCTCGGGGTCGCGGGGCGAGGCCACCGTGACGCCGTGCTCGGCGAGCAGCGCGTCGACGAGCTCGAGCGCGAACGCCGTGAGCAGCTGCGACTTCGCGCGGACCGCGGCGATGCCGGCCTCCTCGAGCAGGTCGAGCCCCGCCGACAGCGGCACCATCGCGAGCACCGGCGGCGTGCCGCTGAGCAGGCTGCGCACGCCGTCGGCCGGCACGTAGCCCGGGGCCATCTCGAAGGGGTCGGCCCGGCCGATCCAGCCCCAGACCGGCTGCTGCAGGCGAGCGTCCCCGGCCAGGTGCCGAGCGGCGACGTAGGCGAACGCCGGCGCGCCAGGTCCTCCGTTGAGGTACTTGTACGAGCAGCCGACCGCGAGGTCGACACCCCAGGCGTCGAGCTCGAGCGGCACCGAGCCGACCGAGTGCGACAGGTCCCAGAGCGCGAGCGCCCCGGCGTCGTGCGCGACCTGCGTGACGGCCGCGGCGTCGGCCAGGAAGCCCGAGCGGTAGGCGACGTGGCTGAACACGACCAGCGCGGTGTCGGGCCCGACCACCCCGGCCACCTGCTCGGCGGTGATGCCGGCGGCCCGGTCGGTCTCGACCCAGCGCAGCACCAGGCCGCGCTCGGCGGCGATCCCCTCCAGCACGTACCGGTCGGTCGGGAAGTTGTCGGTGTCGAGCACCACCTCGCGCCGGCCGGGCGACGCGTCGACCGCGGCGCGGACCAGCTTGTAGAGCAGCACCGTCGTCGCGTCGGCCACCACCACCTGGCCGGGCGCGGCGCCGAGCGCGACCCGGCCGAGCTGGTCGCCGAGGACCTCCGGCCAGGCGAGCCACTCGTCGGTCCAGCCGCGGATCAGCCGCTCGGCCCAGGTCGTCCGGACGAAGGCCTCGAGGCGCTCGGCGGTCGCGCGCAGCGGACGGCCGAGCGAGTTGCCGTCGAGGTAGGCGACGACCTGCGAGCCCTCGGCCTGCAGGAACCGGTCGCGCAGCGGCCCGAGCGGGTCGGCCTCGTCGAGCTCTCGCGCCCTGCGGGCGAGCGCGTCGCTCGCCAGCTCGGCGGTGCGGGTGCTCGTGCCGGCCTCGTGCACGCGCCTGCCGTCGGTGATCGCTCCGCGCTCCTCTGGTCGCCGGGGTGCCGGGCGCTGACCGTACCGCCGGCCTGCGACAGCTCAGTCCGCGAGGTCGAGCACCAGCGGCGCGTGGTCCGACGGGCCCTCGCCGCGGCGGGCGTCGCGGTCGACCCACACGTCCGACACGCGGGCGGCGAGCGCGGGGTTCACGAGCGCGAGGTCCAGCCGCATCCCCCGGCCCTTCTGGAAGCCGAGCATCCGCATCTCCCAGAACGTGAACGGGTGGCGGGCGTCCCCGGGCTGCACGGAGGCGCGCGGCAGCAGGTCGGTGAGGCCGTCCGGACCGACGCCGGTGCGCAGCGCCTCCAGGGCCGCCCGCTCGTCGGCCGAGACGTGCGTGCCGCCGTCGAAGGCGGCGATGTCCCAGACGTCGGCGTCGGTCGGCGCGACGTTGAAGTCGCCGAGCAGTCCGAGCGGCGAGCCCGACAGCGCCTGCGCCTCCTGGTCGGCGTGCGCCCGCAGCGCATCCAGGAACGCCAGCTTGTAGGCGTAGTGCGCGCTGCCGGCCTTGCGCCCGTTCGGGACGTACAGCGACCACAGCCGGACGCCCGCGCAGCTCACCCCGACGGCACGCGGCTCGACGACGCCCTCGAAGGCCGGCTGCCCGGGCAGCCCCTGCGTCACGTGCTCGAGCCCGACGCGGGACAGCACGGCGACGCCGTTCCAGCGCCCGGTGCCGAGGTGCGCCGAGGCGTAGCCGAGCGGCGCGAACGCCTCGGCGGGCCACGCCTCGTCCGTGCACTTGGTCTCCTGCAGCAGCAGCACGTCCGGCGCCCGGTCGGCCAGCCACGGCAGGAGCCGCGGCAGCCGGGACTTCACCGAGTTGACGTTCCAGGTGGCGACGCGCACACCGCCACCGTGCCACCTGGCCGCGGTCGCGGCAGCACCGGCAGTGCGCTCGCGCCCCGTGCTCGCGACGTGATTGGCTGTTGCCCGCCTGTTACATCCCCGGGAGGGGTGGTACCTCTCAGGGGGTCGTCGCGCCCGCAGCCCGTGCCGTCGGACTCCCGCCACGGCTCCCGCGCCCGAACGGAGCCCTCCCGCATGCACCTGCCGCACCTGCCGCACCTGCCGCACCTGCCGCGCCGCGACCCGCTGCACCGGTCCCCGGTGTCCCGTCGGCAGTTCTTCGGCCTCGGCGCCGGCGCGGCGGTGGCGGCCGGCCTCGTGCGGCAGGACGTCGTCGCGGCCGCGGCGACCCGCGCGGACGACGCGGGCACCGGCGTCGGCGAGCCTCCCGTCCTGCGCAGCAGGCACGGGCACCTGGCCGTCACGCTGGTGGCCGAGGAGCGCTCCATGGTCGTCGCGGGCGCGCTGCGCCGGGCGCTCGTCTACAACGGCAGCTTCCCGGCACCGACGCTCGAGGTCGAGCCGGGCGACCGGCTGGACATCCGGCTGGTGAACCGCCTGCACGAGATCACCAACCTGCACACGCACGGCTTCCACGTCTCGCCGTCCGGCCGCTCCGACAACGTGCTCATCCACGTCGAGCCGGGCGAGGTCTTCGACTACTCCTTCGACATCCCGCACGACCACCCGCCGGGCCTGAACTGGTACCACCCGCACCCCCACGGGCACGGGGTCACGCAGCTGTTCGGCGGCATGGCCGGCGCGATCGTCGTCCGGGCGCCGTCGGAGCGTCGGCCCAGCATCACCCGCATGCGCGAGCGCGTGATGGTCCTGCAGTCGCCCGAGTGGGACGACGCCGGCAGGCTGGTGCCGCTGCTGGCGAACGTCCTGTACACCCAGCTGCGCCTGGTCAACGGCGAGCAGAACCCCACGATCGACATCCCGTTCGGCTCGACCGAGCGCTGGCGCCTGGTCAACGCCTCCCCGAACTCGACCTTCGAGCTGCAGCTCGCCGGCCACGAGCTCGTCATGGTCGGCCAGGACAGCCACTTCTTCCGCCGGCCCGAGTCGCGAGACCGCGTGGTGCTCGCCCCGGGCATGCGCGCGGACGTCCTCGTGACGCCGTCCTCACCGGGCCGCTTCGCGCTGCGGGCCGTCCCGTACGACGAGGGCCTGGGGTTCGTCACCCCCGACACGGTGCTCGCCACGGTGGTGAGCGAGGGTCGGCGCAAGGCGCGCCCGCCGGCCGACCTCAGCCCGCTCCTGCGGCCGTTCCAGGACCTGCGCCCGCACCCGGTCGACCGCAGGCGCACCGTGACGTTCTCCATCACCGGTGGGTTCCGGATCGACGGCAGGGCCTTCGACCCCGACCGCGTCGACCAGCAGGTGCAGCTCGGCGCTCTGGAGGAGTGGACGGTCGTCAACGCGAGCCCGCTCGTGCACCCCTTCCACATCCACGTCAACCCGTTCCAGCTGACGCACGTCAACGGCGTGCCGGTCGAGGTCGAGAGCTACCAGGACACGATGCCGATCGACCCGCGCGGGAGCATCACGTTCCGCACCCGGTTCCTCGACTTCACCGGGCGCTCGCTGTTCCACTGCCACATCGTCACGCACAGCGACATCGGCATGGCCGCCGTCTTCGAGATCGTCGGCCCGGACGGCCCGGCCCCCGGCGGCGGGGAGCACGCCGGGCACTGAGCGCGGGACGCCTTCGCGCGCGCTCAGCGGCCGGTCAGCCGTCCAGCCGGAACCACCCCGCAGCGTCCGGCGCCAGGTGCTCGCCGGCGTCGGCATCGCTCGCCAGCAGCAGTTCGCCGTGCGGCTCGATGGGCACGGGCTCCGACGACAGGTTGACGACGCACCGGAACCCCTCGCCCCGGTCGAAGGCGAGCACGTCGGGGCCGGCCTCCTGCCACACCAGCGCGTCGCCGGCGAGGCGGCGTCTGCGCACGGACAACGCGGACCGGTACAGGTGCAGCGTCGAGTGCGGGTCGGCGAGCTGCGCCTCGACGGTCAGGGTGCGCCAGGCCAGCGGCTGGGGCAGCCACGGCTCGACGCCGTCCGGCGCGAAGCCAAACGGCGGTCGGTCGCCGCCCCACGGCAGCGGGACGCGGCAGCCGTCCCGGCCCCTTGCGGTGCGTCCCGAGCGCAGCCAGGTCGGGTCCTGGAGGGCGTGTTCCGGAAGGTCCTCCACCTCCGGGAGGCCGAGCTCCTCGCCCTGGTACAGGTACGCGCCACCAGGCAGTGCCAGCAGGAGCAACGCCGCGGCCCGGGCCCGGCGCAGCCCGAGCCGGAGGTCGGCCGGTGCGTCCGCGCGGTCGTGACCCATCGTCGCTGCCGCGCTGTCCGTCCTGCCGAACCGGGTGACGTGCCGGGTCTCGTCATGGCTCGACAGGACCCAGGTCGCGGGTGCGCCGACAGGCGCGAGCGCAGCCAGCGTCGCGTCGATGACGGCCCGCAGCCGAGCGGCGTCCCACGGGGACTTCAGGAAGTCGAAGTTGAAGGCCGTGTGCATCTCGTCCGGGCGGACGTAGCGGCTCAGCCGCTCGGGGCCGTTGACCACGGCCTCGGTGACGAACAGGCGGTCGCCGTCGTAGCCGTCAGCCAGCCGACGCCACCTGCGCAGGATGTCGTGCACGCCCTCGACGTCCCACTGCGGGCTGTCCACCCAGCTGCTCGACGCGAACAGGGCGCCAGGTGCGTGCCCGGCGGCGGGCAGTCCGGGCGCCTTGGCCATCGCCGGCGCCGCGTCCACCCGGATGCCGTCGATGCCGCGGCCCAACCACCACCGCAGCACGTCGTCCATGTCGTCCTGGACGCCGGCGTGCGTCCAGTCGAGGTCCGGCTGCTCAGCAGCGAAGGTGTGCAGGTACCACTGCCCGAGCTCACCGTCGGGCTCACGCACGCGCGTCCACGCGGACCCGCCGAACGCACTGATCCAGTCGTTGGGAGGCGACCCTCCACCGTCGGCGCCCTCGCGGAAGACGTACCGCTGTCGGGCGGCGCTGCCGCGGCCGCCCGCCACGGCGGCGGTGAACCACGGGTGCCGCTCAGACGTGTGGTTGGCGACCAGGTCGACGATGACGCGCAGGCCCTGGGCATGGGCTTCGGCGACCAGGGCGTCGGCCTCCGCGAGGTCGCCGAACACCGGGTCGATGTCGCAGTAGTCGCTGACGTCGTAGCCCCCGTCGGCCATCGGCGACGGGTACCACGGCGTGATCCACAGGGCGTCGACCCCGAGGTCGACCAGGTGGGGCAGGCGCGCCCGCAGCCCGGCGAGGTCGCCGATCCCGTCGCCAGAGCCGTCCGCGAAGCTGCGGAGGTAGACCTCGTACACGACAGCGCTGCGCCACCACTGCACCGCCCGACTCCGACTCACCTCCCGAACCGCTCGTGTCCTGGCAGGACGACTCCAGCGTCGGCGAGCCGGCCGAGCTCGGTCCTCAGCTGCTCGAGGGACAGCGGTACCCGGTCTCGCCGCGACGGCCCGTCGAGGTCGAGCGCGCGCGCAGCGTCCGCGACAGCGTCGGTCACCGCGCCTTCGAGGGCCCGCAGTCGAGCGGCGCGCACCGCGACGTCAGGGGCGGCGCGCACGCGCTCGTGCTCGACCAGCAGCCGACGCAGATCAGCGGCCGTGCGCTCGAGCGGCGGGCCCGCCGGCGCCGCCGGCGCACGCCGGCTG
>CAXTFU010000200.1:0-4335 GCA_964243385.1 uncultured bacterium
GCCGGAAGTCTCGTGTTCATACTCGCTCCTCTCTGAGCCAATACCTATTGGTAGTGAAGCACCGGTAGGTAGGCCTGTCTAGGGGTGCGAGGTCCCTAAGCCCCGGAAGGCTGGCAGCTGCTGCTCACGTCGCGTGGTAGACGAACGCCCCGTTGGTGTCCAGGGGTTCGGACGCGAACCGACGTGGGAGGTGTGGGGTGCGCCGCCTCATGGCAGGCGCTCGCTGTACGGCGCGCGCCATGCGGGTGCCGCGTCGGCGCCGACGGTGGACCAGTACTCGACCCCGGACGTGATCCGTCCGTCGGCGACCGTCCAGAAGGCGGCCGAGCGAGAGGCGGGGGCGTCCGGCATCGTCACCTCGACCTCGGACGCGACGTCCCGGCCGTGGCCGAGCACGCGCAGGACCCGGATCTCCCAGCCCTCGGGGTACTCGGCGTTGACCGCAACCACGTTCGCGGCCCCCACGACCCGCTCACGACTGACCGGCCAGTCGAGCACGACCTCCGGGGCGAGCAGCTCGGCGACGCCCGCCCAGTCGCGGGCCTGGATCCGGTGCCAGAACGCGCGCACCAGCGAGGCACCGGATGCGGCCGGGTCGTCCACGCCCGGATCGTAGGTCGCGCGGTGCGGCGGCCAGCCCGCCGTCGGTCAGGGGCACTCCTGCCGGCTCCGGCAGCCATCGCGACGGCGCGCGGCCCGACCGGGACCGCCCGCCTGCGTGGGCGTGTGCTCAGCTCGAGGGCGCGAGCGCCTCGAAGGCCTCGCGGCTCGCGTGGTAGCCGGTGACGAGGCGGTCGAGCACTGCGTCGGTGGCGGCGTTCGGAGCGGTCAGCTCCGGGTGCGCCGCGCGCCGGGCCAGCATCCGGTGCACCGCGCGGTGGAAGGTGAGCCGCTGCCCGAAGGCGGGCACGAACCGCTTGATCTTCGTGTTGTCGAAGACGGCGCTGTGCGACAGGTCGCCGACGAGCAGGTCCGACCAGGCCCAGTCCGGCGCCACCACCGAGTACAGCTCGCTCGGCACGTGCACCAGCCGAGGTGGAACGCCGAGCGCCCCGGCGACCGTCGTGTAGATCTGGTCCCACGTGTGGACGTCGTCCCCGGTGATGTGGAAGGTCTCCCCGATCGCTCGCGGGTTGCCGAGCAGACCCACGAGACCAACGGCGAAGTCCTCCGCGTGCGTGATCGTCCACAGCGAGGTCCCGTCGCCGTGCACGGGGATCTCCGCTCCGCGGGCGATCCGGTCGACGACCGCCCAGTCGCCGGGCAGGGGCGGGTTCGCGTCGTCGTAGGTGTGGGACGGCCGCACGATGGTCACCGGGAAGCCCTGCTGCTCGTACGCCTGCCGCAGCGCCGCCTCGAGCCGCAGCTTCGCTCGCGCGTACGCGAGGAAGCGGTTGTGCGTCGGGGTCGACTCCGTGATCGGCGTCTGCAGCAGGGGTTTGCCGTACACGGAGGCGGACGAGATCGCCACGTACTGCCGGGTGTGGGGCCCGAGGACGCGGACCGCTCGATCCGCCTCGGTTTCGTCGTAGGCGAGGAAGTCGACGATCGCGTCGAAGGAGCGCCCCTCGAGTGCGCCGACGAGCGAGGCCTCGTCTGTCACGTCGCCGGTGATCCGGTCCACCGCGTCCGGCAGCTGCCGATGCCTGCGGTCGGTGCCCCGGTTGAGCACGGCCACCCGCATGCCGGTCTGGACGGAAAGCCGCACGCAGGACGCGCTGATCGTGCCGGTTCCGCCCAGGAAGAGGACGGACAGGTCCGCACTGTCGCGCTCCGGCACGCCTCAGCCGTCCGTCGGGTAGGAGACGTAGGAGAACCGTCGCGAATCGGGCGCCCAGCTGTTGACGTTGATGGTCCCCTGGCCGCCCGGGATCCGGATCCGCTCCCGCGGAGCGGACCAGTCCGCGGGGTCGACCACGACGAGCGCGACGTCCTTGTCCGCAGGGTGTCCCACCGTCCCCCTCGGGAACTCGATGTACACCGCAGCAGTGCCGTCCGGGGACAGGTGCGGGAACCAGTCGACGGTGCCGCTGGTGAGGAGGCGCTCCACCTCACCGCCGCCATCCGGCACGCGGGCGAGTTGGGCCTGCCCGGGCTCCCCCGCCCAGCGCTCGGTGTTGAAGTACAGCCACGACCCGTCGGGCGACCACTCGGGTCCGTCGATGTGGCCCTCACCGGTGTCGACCAGCGTGGTCGCGCCGCCCGTGGCAGCGATGACGGCGAGGCGACCGGGCTCCTGGAACGACGCCATCCGCACGAACGCGAGCCGCTTCCCGTCCGGTGAGACACCGTGCAGGAAGTGCCACACGTCCTGCTCGGAGGTCACCCGCGACACCGGGCCGCCGGCGACCGCGGCCCGGTAGATGTGGTGGTCGGCCGCCGACAGGTAGATGTGCACGCCGTCGGGGTCGAGCACGTGGTCGTTGTTGATCTCCGGCAGCGCCTCGTGCTCGATCCGCTTCGGTTCGGCGCCGACGACAGGATCCAGGGACCAGAGGACGCCGTCGCCGTTCAGCAGCAGCGCGTCGCCCGAGGCGGACCAGTTCGGGGCCTCGAGCAGCACCTCGCGGCTCTCGTGGACGACCGTGTCCTCGCCGCTGACGGCGTCGTGGACGTGGATGCGCGCGATCTGACCCGGCGCGAGCAGGCGGTACCCCGGCGCCGGAGCGTCCTTCTGGTCCGGTCGGTCGCGGGTCACGCCGGGACGCTCTCGGCTGCGTGCCAGGCGGCGCCGTGCACCTCGAGGATGACGCACAGGATGTTGTCCCGCTTGATGCCCAGCTTCTCGAACTCGTCGGCGATCGCGACGAAGGTCGCCTGCTTCTGCTCGTCGGTGAACCCGACCTGAGCGGTGATCTCGACGAAGATGATGTCCGTCCGCTGCTGCTTCGGGAACGTGGGCGAGTAGACCAGCTCGCCCTCGTCGTGCAGCGTGAACTTCTGGAACAGGTCGTCGGCGGGCATGTCGAACCCGCGCACCATCCCGGCGAGGACAGCTTCGCTGAACTCGGGCAGACGGGGCTTGTGGACGCGGTGGAGGTCGATACGGGCGTGCGGCATGAGGGTTCCTTCGGTGTGAGGTCGGAGAGGGTGCGGCGCGGGCGGACTACTTGAGCGCGCCAGCCGCGAGGCCGCGTTCGAAGAACCGCTGCAACCCGATGTAGGCGATGACGACGGGCAGCCCGGTCAGGACGGCCGCGGCGAGGACCTTCGTCTGGTCGTTGTTGTACTGCCCGACGAAGTACTGCGGGACGAGGGTGATCGTCTGCTGGTCCGGCGTCTGCAGGAACAGCAGGGCGAGGAGGAACTCGTTCCACGAGTTGATGAAGACGAGCACGAGGATCGCAGCCATGATCGGCCGGCTGAGCGGGAGCAGGACGTGCCAGAAGGTCCGCCCCGTGTTCGCCCCGTCGACCCGGGCCGCCTCGAGCAACTCGTTGGGGATCCCGTCGACGAAGTTGCGCGCCAGCAGCGTCGTGAACGGGATCTGCAGGGCCGCGAGCGGAAGGATGACCGCCCACAGTGAGTTGTAGGCGCCGACCCGCGTGACCGTTGCGAACAGCGGTGCGAGCAGCACCACCCCCGGGAGGGTGAGGCAGGCGAGCACCAGCCAGAAGAAGAACTCCTTGCCCCTGATGTGCAGCTTCGAGAAGCCGAACGCCGCCGTCATCGTGCAGAGGAGCACGATGACGATCACGGTCGCGGCGACCAGCGCGCTGTTCCGGAAGAAGCCCGGCAGCAGCGGCAACGACAACACCGTGCGGTAGTTGGCCCAGCCCGCTCCCGCGAGTGACCCCTGAACCATCGCGACCAGCGGGAACACGAACGGGATGACCATCACGGTCAGCAGCAGCTGCAGCAGCAGCCGGGTGCGCAGGCGTCTGGTCTCAAACATCGCCTCTGCTCCCCCGCCGTGCTCCGACATTGATGATCACGGCTGCGGTGAGCGCGAGGACGAGCAGCACCATCGACAGAGACGCCCCGTAGCCGACCTGGGCGAACGAGATGCTGACCCGGTAGATCTGCGTGCCGAGGAACTCCGTTCCGTAGCTCGGGCCGCCCGAGGTGACCAGGAACGGGATGTCGAAGGTCTTGAGCGATCCGATCGCGGTCAGGATCGCGATGGCGATCGTGGTGCCCCGGACACCGGGCCAGACGATCGACCGGATGATCCGGAGGTTGCCGGCGCCGTCGAGTCGCGCTGCCTCCACGATCCCGGGCTCGATCTGCCCGATGGCCGCGAAGTAGAGGACGAACACGACGCCGGTCGACTGCCAGATCTGCACCGAGATCACGATCAGCAGGGCGATGGTCGGATCCGAGAGCCACGTGCCC
>CAXTFU010000200.1:4345-8864 GCA_964243385.1 uncultured bacterium
TCGCCCTGCGCCGGGCCCTGCGCGCGCCCAGCGCCCCCGAGCCCGACCGCGCCGAGGACGCTGTTCAGCGTGCCGTCCGGCGCGTAGATCTGCCGGAAGACCGGAGCAACCGTCGCGGTCGCGAGCACCACCGGGATGAAGATCAGCACCTTGTAGACGGTCTTGAGGTAGAGCTCGGAGTGCAGCAGACAGGCGAAGACCAGACCGAGGACCACCTGGACCACCAGGGAGACGACGAAGAACACCGCCGTGTGCTGCAGCGCCCCCCAGAACACCGGGTCGCTCAGCATCGTTCCATAGTTCGCTGCGCCGACGCCCAGCTTCAGCGGGCTGGTCCCGTCCCAGTCGAGGGTCGAGAGGTAGGCCGTGTAGAAGATGCAGTAGTAGAGCAACCCGACCGACACCACCAGTGCGGGGAGGATCCACGGCAGTCCGGCCGCGCGGTGCAGGCCCCGGCGCGACGACCTCGCAGTCGTCGCGCCGGTCCGGTGGGTGATCGTGGTCACTCGCGATCCCCGCCCGCGTGCGCCGTCACTTGCCGCTGTCGGCGGCCGTCTGCACGGTGCCGAGCACGTCGGCGGGCGCCTTGCCGCTCGTCACCAGCTGGCAGGCCTGCACGATGGCGTCGCTGAGCTGGGCCCCGATGCCGTAGGACCGCACCTCGGTCGCGGCCTCCAGCTGCTTGGTGATGGCCTGCAGCTGAGGCCTCTGGACGGACGGGTTCACGAGCGTGACCTTGTCGAACTGCACGGCGACGCCCTTCAGCGTGGGGAACTCGTCGAGGTTGTTCGCCACCACCTGCTGGCCGTTCTTCGTGTTCCCGAGCCACAGCGCGAACGTCACCGCCGCGTTGCGCACCTTCGACTTCGTGTTCACGGCCTGACCCGCATCCGGGTCGGTGAACAGGGTGGAGGGGTTGCCCTTGCCGGCGACATCGGGGAACGGGATCGGGAGGATCGTGATCTTATTCGTGTTTGCAGCGACACCCGCACCCTGCAGCGCGGCCGTCATGCTGGGCACCGACGCGTACTGCTGGTACCAGGTCCCCATCTGGACCATCGGGACCTTGCCGGTCAGGAAGGCGTTGTTGACGTCGGGGTACTGCTGGATACCGGTGGCGCCGGGATCGAGGATCTTGGACTTGGTGAGGTCCTGCAGGATCTGCATGGACTGCACGACGCCGGGATCGGTCCACTTGGCCTTCTTCGCCAGCAGATCGGTCCACAGTCCGGGCTGGACGCTGTCCATGATCGAGTGGAGGGTGTCGACCACGAAGCCGGCCGTGCCCGCCATGCCCTCGCGGAAGCAGCCGAGGCCGTTGGACCGGAAGGTGTCGCAGGCCTGCTGCCACTCGGCGAGGTTCGTGGGCACCTTGACCTTGTACTTGTCGAACGTCTCCTTGTTGATCCACATGATCCCCGCGCCGACCTTCGCCCACTGGGAGGCGACCAGGCGGCCCTTCACGGTGAACGCCTCCACCCCGATGGGCGCGACCTTCGACTTCCAGTCCGCCCCGAGGAGCTTCTCTGTGTCGGCGGTGAGGTCGTAGGCGTAGGGCGCGAAGGTCTGCCCGGAGAACGAGCCGCTCGCGTTGACCGTGAAGACGTCCGGCCCGTCGTCGGAGGAGAGCGCGGGGCGGAGCAAGGCGGCGTAGTTGTCGATCGGCACCTTCTTGTAGGTGACCGCGATGTTCGGGTACTCCTTGTTGAACTCCGCGATCTCACGAGCGGCGAGATCGTTGTCGGGCGTCCAGCTCCACCAGGTGACCTTGCCGCTCGTCGCGGACCCCTGGTCGCTCGAGGTGGTCGAGGTGTCCTGCGACGAGCAGCCGGTGAGTGCGGCGGCGATCAGTGCGCCGCCCGCGACGGCCGAGAGAGCGGCGCGCCGAACTCGCTGTGAAAACATCATTGTCTTCCGTCCGTCAGATGGACGGGGACCCTCAGGCCACGTCCATGGGGCTGTGTGGCGAGGAGCGTAGCCCGGCTGCGCGCGACAAAGTAGTAGTTGCGAAAGATAGTTCTGGTTGGCGTGTCACGGCGCGGCGGGTGGCCGCTCGAAGCCGGGTCCAGACGCGCTCGGCCCTGTGCCGTCGTGCGGAGGGGATGCCCGGTGCGGGCAGGCGGGTGCTCAGGTGACGGGTGCGGCGAGGTGCGGGGTGAGGTGCCGTTGGAGGACAACGGTCGCGGCGCCGAGCGCCGCGGTCTCCGAGCCGGTCGACGCGAGCCTGACCGTGATCGGGTGGAGCTCACGCATGAACCCCGTGCTCGTGACCCGGTCCTGCGCGGCCCGCAGGAAGATCTCCTCCACGCCGGCGAAGCCCGGCCCGGCGAGGACGACGAGGTCGAGGTCGAAGGTGTTCACCAGATCGCCGATCGCTGAGGCGAAGTACCCGGCGGCAGTCTCGAGGACGTGACAGACCCTGGCGTCCCTGCTGCCGTCGCGGGACGTCAGACGCCGGAACACCTCGCCGATCGGGGTCCCTTCGTCGACACCGACCACGGCACGGAGGTCGGGTTCGGCCAGCACCCGGTCGACCATGGCCCGTGGACTGGCCACGGTCTCGAGGCAGCCGTGGGCGCCACACCAGCACAGCTCGCCACCGGGCAGGGCGATCGTGTGGCCGATCTCCCCCGCGTTGCCCGAGACCCCCCGGTAGATCGACCCGTTGATCACGATGCCCGCGCCGATGCCGTGGGACATGTACACGGTGACGAAGTCACGACGGAGCTCCTGGCTCACCCAGAACTCGCCGAGCGCCGCGCAGTTCGCGTCGTTCTCCCGGATGGTGGCGAGCCCCGTCCGCTGCGCCAACTCGTCCTCGACGGAGTACGGCTCCCAGACGTCGAAGAACGACGTGTCGACGTTCCAGCCCTGGGCGAACCCGCGCCGGCCGGCCGAGGCGACACCCAGCCCGATCACCGCGTCCCGCTCGACGCCCTCGCGGGCCATCAGGCCCTCGATGTCCGCGGCGAGCCGGTCGAGCACCAGCTCCGGCCGATCGACGCCCGAGCCGTCAGCGGTCGCTCGGGCGAGCTCCGTGCCGTCGAGACCGCACAGGACGACCGTCGAGCTGTGGAAGTCCATCGTCAGCCCGAGCGCGTACCGGCCTCCGTCGTTCAGCTTCAGCAGCACCGGGCGCTTGCCGCCCGTCGACTGGGCGTAGCCCGCGTGCACGATCAGGCCGGTGGCGAGCAGCTCCTTGACGATCTTCGAGATCGTCGCCTCCGTCAGCACCGACCGGCGGGCGAGGTCGACCCGGCTGATCTTGCCGCTCGCCCGGATGAGGTCGAGCACCGCGCTGCGCGTCTCCGCGGACGAGCGACCCCGGAGGGTGGGCGGCGACACGGTCGCGTGATCCGAGATGTCGGTCACTCCCTTCTTCCGTCGGGACGCGCCGAGGCGGGGGCCGATCAGCTCCAGGAACCTACACCGGCCGCACACGACGCCCCGCGCTCGGGCCCGCCGTCACAGCTCGAGGAACTCGCGCAGGGCGCGCTGCAGATCGCAGCTCCAGGGAGACGGAGTTCGCCGATGGGCTACTTCGCCTGCGCCTCCCGAGGGCCTCGACGCCAGGTGGTGACGGCCAACAGGACGGCCAGAAAGGAGAAGGCCCCCATGCCGATCGACATCGCGACCACTGTCTGAGCGCCGAGCATGCCGGTGAGCGGCGTCGTCAGCGAGCCGGCCAGGAAGGGCAGGCCTCCGCTGAGGGCCGAAGCGGTCCCGGCGTAGCGGCGCCCTTCGCGCTGCGCGATCGCCGAGTTCGCCGGCAGGTACATCCCGAGGCCGAGGGTCATCACCGCGAGGCAGATCCACACCGGGACGAGTGGCGGCGCCTCGCGGGCGGACAGCAGCGCAACCGTGAGGAGGGAGAACACCGCAGCGCTCTGCAGCACGAACGCGCACCGTCGCAGTACCTCCGGCCCGAGTCGGAGCACGAGCAAGCGGAACAGCAGGCTCGACACGACCATCGTCGCCGCGTTCGTTGCGAACACGAGCGTGTAGTCCGCTGCTGTGAGGTGGAGGTCGGTCTGGAGCACGATCGACGATCCGCCGATGTAGACGAAGAAGCCGCACGTCACCAGGCACTGCACGGCGACCGGTGTGATGAACGGACGGTCTCGGATCAACTCCGTGGAGAGCCTCCCGAGCTCCCGGAGACCGCCCGGCCGCCGGCGATCACGCGGCAGCGTCTCGGGAACACCGGTGAGTGCCGCAGCGGTCATGACGAGTCCGACGGCGCTGAGGAACCAGAAGATCGCGCGCCACCCGCCCACTGGCAGCAGGAGTCCTCCGATGGCCGGCCCTGCGACCGGGCCGATGAGGCTGACGGCGGTGAGAGTGCCGAACTTCGCAGCCGCGCGCCTGCCCTCGAACGTGTCCGTGACGACCGCGCGCCCGACTGCTGCGCCCGCACCTGCGGCGAACCCCTCCGCGAGCCGGGCGACGATCATGACGGCGATCGACGTCGCCAGCGCGCACACGACGGATGTCACGACGAAGGCGATCGTCGCCGCAA
>CAXTFU010000201.1:0-8864 GCA_964243385.1 uncultured bacterium
GGCCAACCACCCGGTGTTCCCGCCGATGGTCGTGCAGATGATGAGCGTGGGCGAGGACACCGGTGCGCTCGACACCATGCTGCACAAGATCTCCGACTTCTACGACCAGGAGGTCGAGGCGACGACCGAGGCGCTGACCTCGCTCATCGAGCCGCTCATGATCGCCGTCCTCGGCGCGATCATCGGCGCGATGATCGTCGCGCTCTACATGCCGATCTTCGGGGTGTTCGAGCTCATCCAGTAGGCGGTCCAGCGGCGCGGGAGTCGTCGGCCAGCGGTCGCCGGGCGGGGGAGCGGGCGCCTGTGGCGGGCCGTTCGCCCGGCTGGACTCCCCTGTCGGAGCAGCGGAGTTCGCGGCCGGCGGCGACGGCCACGTCCTGGTGCGTCGAGGTGACGGCCTGGACGGCGACGTCCAGGACGACCGCTGCACGGCCGCCGCCGGGCTCGAGCCCGGTGCCTGCGCAGAGGCGTCGGGCGGCGACGAGGTCTGAGCGACCTGCGTCGACACAGCACCCGGCCGGCCGGACACGGCCCTCCGGGTGCTGCGGCGTGCGGGCACGTCGTCGACCGGGTGGGCCTGCGAGCACCGGTCGGCGATCTCCCGCTGCGCACCGCTTCACTCCGCCGCCCGGACGGCCGATAGATGTGGTGTCGGACGAGGGGTCCGGCCCCGGGTGGACCCTTCACCCGGCCGGACTCCCCTTCTGGAGCAGCAGAGTTGCGCCGAACGGCGGCTCCCGAGGGGTGCGGACCGACTCGATGTCACACCTGTCACAAGCCGTGCTCGCCAGGTCAGGCCCGTCGAGGGCTGACCGTCCGCACCACCCGCAGTCACGTCCCCAGGACGCGCCTGGCGGCTTCCCATCGCACTCATCCCGTCCTGGAGGACTCCCATGCTCGCTCGCATCCGCAAGGCCCAGCAGGAGAACGAGGGTGGCTTCACCCTCATCGAGCTCCTCGTCGTCATGATCATCATCGGCATCCTCGCCGCCATCGCCATCCCGGTCTTCCTGAGCCAGCGCGCCAAGGCTCAGGACAGCGCCACCAAGGCCGACGTCTCCACCATCGGCAAGGAGCTCGCGACGTTCTACGTCGACGGCACAGGAAGCGGCACGGTGGAGATCAACGCCGACCGCAAGTACATCTTCACCCCCACCACGCCTGATGGCGGCCCGGCCACGGTCGACCTCGGGCGCGCGAGCGCCAACGTCGAGGTGGCGGCCGGCGAGATCACGAACATCGTGAGTGCTTCGGCCTGGTGCATCGGACTGACCAACCCGAACGGCGACAAGAAGGCCTGGAAGTACACCTCCGCCGCCGGCTTGGTGCAGGGCCCTTGCGACGCTTCCGTCTGATCCTCTCGTGACGAGAGCAGGGGCGGATGCAGACGCATCCGCCCCTGCTCTCGTGCGCGGCGCCGTCGCTCGGTTGCCGCAGCACCGCTCGCCCACCGCACCGCTGAGAGGAGCAGGACGATGTCGACGCACGCAGCGCCGGTGCCGTCGGTCGCGCCCCGCAGCGCGGGCTTCTCCCTCGTCGAGCTCCTTCTCGTCATGATCGTCGTCGGGGTCCTCGCCGCGATCGCGATCCCACTGTTCCTGCACCAGCGGGCGTCGGCCCACGACGCCTCGACCAAGGCCGATGTCTCGAACCTCGGCAAGGAGATCGCGGCCTACTACGTCGACGGCGGCTCCGGCCTCGCGCTCGACCTCGAGGTCGAGCCCGGACGGGCCGTCCTGTCCGACGACCGCGGCGTGCGCGCCTCGGTGGCGCTCACGAACGGCACGGCACGGCCCACCTCCGGCGCGACCTCCGACCTCGGCGACGAGCGAGGCTGGTGCGTCTCGCTGACCGACCCGGCCGGCGACGTGCAGGAGTTCCGCTACACGGCCACGGACGGACTGCGGGAGGGCACGTGCTGACCTCCCGGCTCCGGGCGCGCGCGGCGGCTGCAGGGCGCGGTGGCGAGGACGGCTTCACGCTGGTCGAGGTGATCGTCGCCATGGTGGTCATCGGGTCGGTCCTCATCGGCCTCGCCGGGCTCCAGCTCAGCGCGCTGACCACCACCACGGACGCCAGGCAGCGGCAGCAGGCCACCGCCGCCGGCAACGCCGTGCTGGAGCAGCTGCGCACCCTGCCGTACGACAAGCTCGCCAAGGGCACGACGACCGCGTCGGTCACGGCGCTGCACGCCTCCCTGTTCACGACCTACGGGGAGCAGCGGGTGGCCCTCAACGACGCGGAGCCCGGCTCGCTGCCGCCGCTGCTCGTCGGTGCTGGCCGCACGAACGTCACCACCACTGTCGACACGGCCACCGGCTCGGTCAGCTTCGAGTCCCGTGCGTACGTGAGCCGTCCGACCGCCGCAGCCCTCGACGCCCCCTTGCGCCTGACCGTCGTGACCACCTGGTCGAGCGCTGCGACCAAGGGACGCCTGCGGACCGTGGTCCTGAGGAGCGAGGCCTTCGCACCCGAGGGGTGCCTCGGCACGGACACCCGACCGTTCTCGGGACCCTGCCAGGCGTTCTTGTACGCGGATGCGGTCGCACAGGGCGGTGTCCTCGCCGTGTCGGGCGCCGACGGCGCGCCGCTGCTGCAGGGCAATCCCGCGACCTCGGTCAGCCTGTCACTGCTGAACGGCAGCAGCGGCATCGCCGCCGAGCAGACGACCGGCGTGACCGGCCGCGCGCAGACCAGCGGGGGTGTGGCCAACGACGGGACGACCGTGGTGGCCCGCGCCGGGCAGCGCCTGGCCGTCACGGCAGCCGGGGACGACGCGGGCAACACTGCGGTCGCCCCGACGTCCCAGGCCGCCGCCGCGCCGCAGAGCGCCGGGACGCTGGTCGTCGACGGGGACCACGCGACCCTCACCGCCACACCGGCACCGGCGGACGCGGGCAGCACCTTCAGCACCGTGCAGACGCCGACCGCGCAGTGCCCGGACCTCGCCGGCCTCGCGATGACCGACCAGCCCTGCAGCCGGACGACGCTCACGCCGTCCGGGTCGACGAGGATCACGCTCGACCTCAAGCCGCTCGGTGGCGTCGACCCCCCGAGCTTCGACATCGTCGAGGTGCCGGCACCTGCGGTCGCCACGAAGGTCTGGTCCGGCCGGTACGTCCGGGCACCCGGCTCCTCGTACTGCACCTCGCTCGTCGGCGCGGGCTGCATGGCCGCCGGCGCCCAGCGCGCTCTGGGAGCGGTCAGGATCGGACGGCTGCCGGACCCCGCACAGCCACCCCTGCTCGCACTCGCCGCCTACGAGGACCGGGTCGTGACGGAGAACGGACCGGGACAGGTCCTCGCACCGGCGCCGACGCGCAGCCGGGCCGGCACGCTCACCTCCCGCGGGTCCGCCTTCTCGCCGGCCTTCACGCTCAGCGCGACGACCGACCGGACGGCGACCCTCGGGCCGGCCGCCTGGACCGACCCGTCCGGTCAGTTCCAGGTCACCGTCACCGGCACCGTGACGGTCAAGCCGTCCCTGGTCTCGGCGGCGCCACCCGCAGCGACCTGCCTCACCGCCTGCGTCAAGCGGGCGACCGTGCCGTCCGTCACCGTGGCGCTGCGGTACACCGTGCGCGCCGGCGCCGCACCCGCCCGGAGCCTGGACGTCACCGTCGACCTGGGGGCGCTCGTGTCGACCACGACGTACAAGGCGGCTCCCAGTGGCTGAGCACCGGCGAGCGCTCCGGCGGCGCTGGCGTGCGGCCACCACCGGTGACGCGGGGTTCAGCCTGGTCGAGCTGCTCGTCGTCGTCCTGGTGACCTCCGGCATCACCGGCATCGCCTTCCTCGCGCTGCACACGGTGCAGCTGCAGACCCGGGACAACCTCGGCCGGGTGGCGCAGGTCCAGCAGGCCAAGCTGGGTCTTGCCCAGATCGACCGGCAGGTGCGCTCGGGCAACGTCGTCGTCGATCCCGAGCAGGCCGGTGAGCTGACCCGGTCCCTGCGCGTCTACACGCAGGTGGACGGTGTCCGCGCCTGCGTGCAGTGGCAGGTGGACCCCTCGTCGAGCACGCTGCGCTTCCGTTCCTGGGCGCCCGGCGGCGCGGGCGTCCAGCCCTGGCGCGTGGTGGCCCGTCACCTGCGCGGCCAGCAGCCGGCGAAGAACTTCGAGAAGGTCACCGACAACGGCGGCTCGCAGGCGCAGTCCGTGCTCGTGCGGCTGTGGATGGATGCCGACGAGGCCGGCGGGAAGCCGGTCGAGGTCACCACCGTCCTGTCGGGACGCAACACCGTCTACGGCTACCCGGCGGACGTCTGCTCGCCGGTCCCCCTTCCGTGAGGCAGGACAGCACCGTGCCGCCCATCACCCGCCCGCGCGTCGGCCACGTCCACGAGGGACAGGGGGACCGGGGGAGCGTCCTCGTGGTGGCGGTCGCCGTCTGCATGCTGGCCGCGCTGCTCGGGGCCGTCGTCGTGAGCGCGGCGATCGGCTCCTCGCAGGACAGCGGCGTCGACCGGCAGCGGACCGCGGCCGTCCATGCGGCAGAGGCAGGGATCGACCAGGCGTACTACGCGCTGCAGACCGGCGCGGCCCCGTGCTCGTCACCGACACCGACGGCCGTCTCCTTCGGCGGCGTCCCCGACGAGACGGAGGTGCTCACGCGCATCGAGTACTTCGACGCCGCGAACGTCCCGCTCACGGCCTGTCCTCCGGCCGCACCGGCCAAGGCCGTCATCACGGCGACGGCGAGGTCGACGCGGGACGTCGGAGCAGGACGGGTCCAGCGACGCGTGATGCAGTCCGAGGTGCTGCTCAGCCCGGCGAGCGGTGGCCAGGGCTATGCCATCTACAGCTACGGCAGGATGACCGTGCCGAACAGCTTCCGGCTCAGGAGTGACGGCAGCGCGTCCGCGGACGTCTACGCCCGGAGCGGGCTCACGTGCAGCAACAGCGCGGAGATCTCCGGCAGCGCCTTCGCCCCGGCCGGCGATGCTGTCATCGGCAACACCTGCAGCATCCTGGGCACCCTGTACGTGCGCGACGCGATCACGCAGACCGGCAACTCGACGCTCGGGGCGGCGCTCAGCTCACGTGCCGGCCTCAGCATCGCCAACGCCTCCACCGTCAACCGGGACGTCACGGTCCGGACGAGCGTGACCGGCGCCGGCAACCCCAGTTCGGTCAAGGGGACGATCCGCTCGGGGCAGTCGATCGCAGACCCGGTCGACCAGTCGCTGCCGTACATCGGCAAGGACGTGGCCGGCTGGTCCGCGACGCACACACCCAAGGACTACGGAGCCGACTGCGCGCGGATCAAGAGCGAGATGTTCACCGTCACGACGCCGACGGTCTTCTACGGCGACTGCAGGCTCAGCTTCAGCGGCAACAACTCGCGGCTCCGCCTCAAGACGGACGTGGCGCTGTTCCTCACCGGCGGCATGACGATCGAGAACAACTTCGGCCTCGCCTCCGACGACCCGTCTCGGACGCGCAGGCTGCACGTCATCTCGCCGGCCGGCATGACGCCCGCTCGGCCCGTCGGCTGGACGCCCGCCTCCTGTGGCGGCGGCGACATCGTGTGGGGGAACCAGACGGACGTCGACCGCAGCGTCAACGTCTTCCTGTACTCCTGCAAGAAGGTGGACGTCGCCAACAACAGCCAGTTCTCGGGGCAGGTCTACGGCGGCGAGGTGCACGTGGCCAACGCGTTCGACATGACCTTCGTCCCGCTGCCCACTGCAGCGCTGCAGCTCGGCGGCGCCCCCGCGGTCCCCGGGTTCAAGGTCGAGGTCGTCTACAAGCGCGAGACGCGCTGACCGTGCGGCCGCCATCCGTGCCTAGGGTCGTGCCATGACCTCGACCGCCACGCTCGCGGTGCTCGTCGGGCTCGTCGGCCTGCTGATCGGCTCGTTCCTCAACGTGGTCGTGTGGCGGGTGCCGCGCGGCGAGTCGGTCGTCAGCCCCCCGTCCGCCTGCCCGCAGTGCGAGACGCCGATCCGGCCGCGCGACAACGTGCCCGTCGCAGGGTGGCTGCTGCTGAAGGGCCGCTGCCGCGACTGCGACGACCCGATCAGCCCCCGCTACCCGCTCGTCGAGCTCGCCTGCGGCGTGCTGTTCGCGGTCATGGCGCTGCGCCTCGGGCTCGACCCGGTGCTGCCGGCGTTCCTCTACCTCGCGGCCGTGGGCCTCGCCCTCGCCCTCATCGACCTCGACTGCCGGCGCCTGCCCGACGCGCTCACGCTGCCGAGCTACCCGGTGCTGGCCGGGCTGCTCGGCCTGGCCGCGCTCGCCGGCAGCGACTCCGGCAGCCTCGTGCGCGCCCTGCTCGGCGGCGCCGCCCTGTACGCCCTCTACTTCGCGCTGTGCTTCGCCCACCCGGCCGGCATGGGCTTCGGCGACGTGAAGCTCGCCGGCCTGCTCGGCATGGCCACGGCCTGGCTCGGCTGGGGCCCGTGGGCGGTCGGGCTGTTCCTGGGCTTCCTGCTCGGCGGGCTGTTCGGCATCGGCGTCATCCTGCTGCGCAGGGGCGGCCGCAAGACGGCGCTGCCGTTCGGGCCCTTCATGCTGCTCGGCGCCCTGCTGGCGATCCTCGTCGGCCAGGACGCCTTCGACGCCTACCTCTCGCTCAGCGGCGTCTGAGCTCCCCGGCGTCCCGCGCGGGGCGCCAGATCCCCCCTCAAGGCCCCGGCGGAACCGGTCGATGCGCCTGGAGACACCGGCGGGACGGCCCACCGGACCGCTGCGGCCCTCCGGCCGCCGTGCGAGGGGACTGACGTGGCAAGACGAGCAGTAGTGGGTCTCGACATCGGGACCTCCGGGGTCCGCGCCGCGGAGCTCCGGGTCACCAAGGGCGGCACCGTCCTCGAGCGCTTCGGCCAGGTCGCCCTGCCGGTCGGCGCCGTGCGCGACGGCGAGGTCGTCGACGTCGACGCCGTCGGCGCCGCCCTGCGCGAGCTGTGGTCGGCGGCCCGGTTCACCAGCAAGCGCGTCGTCGTGGGCGTGGCGAACCAGAAGGTCGTCGTGCGCCAGGTCGACCTGCCCTGGCTGCCCGCCAAGGAGCTGCGCCGCTCGCTCGCCTTCCAGGTGCAGGACTACATCCCGATGCCGGTCGAGAACGCGATCCTCGACTACCACCCGCTCGAGGAGATCACCGACGAGCAGGGCAACCGCATGCTGCGCGTGCTGCTCGTCGCCGCGACCCGCGACATGGTCGGCAGCGCCCTGCAGGCGGTGGCCGCGGCGGGCCTCTGCCCCTCGCCCGTCGACCCCGCCGGCTTCGCCCTCCTGCGCGCGCCGGGCCGGGCCGGCGGCCACCTCAGCACGACCGCCGAGGCCCTCGTCGACGTCGGCGCGAGCGTCACCAACATCGTCATCCACCAGGGCGGGGTCCCGCGCTTCGTCCGCATCCTGCTCATGGGCGGCGGCGACATCACGTCCGCCGTCGCCGACCGGCTCGGCGTGCCGGACGACGAGGCGGAGCTCGTCAAGCAGACGACCGGCCTCGTGGTCGCGGACGAGGAGCACGGCCACCCCGCCGGCCGCGCCATCGAGTCGGCCGGCGGCGCCTTCGTGGAGGAGGTCCGCGGGACGCTGAACTACTACGCCTCGCAGCCCGGTGCCCCGCGCATCGGACGCGTCGTCCTGTCCGGCGGCGGCTCGCTGCTCGGCGGCCTGGTCGAGCGGCTCGGCTACGCGACCCGCCTGCCGGTCGAGCTGGCCCGTCCGATGTCGGTCCTGACCATCGGCAGGACCGGCCTGACCGACGAGCAGCTGCAGCAGGTCGAGCCCGTCGTCACCGTGCCCGTCGGACTCGCCCTCGGGGTGGCGTCATGACGCAGCAGGTGGAGACGAGCATCGAGACCGAGCTGCTGCGCCCCGGTCTGCCGACCCTGCCCCGGGTCAACCTCCTGCCGGCCGAGATCGAGGAGGCCGTGCGCTTCCGGCGCATCCAGGTCGGCCTCGGCGGTGGTCTGCTCGCGACCGTCGGCGTCATGGCCGTGCTGTACGTCGCCGCGGCCTCCACCGCCGCCGACGCGCACGAGGAGCTGCAGGTCGCCACCGCGAACAACGCCGCGGTGCAGGCCCGCACGGCGGAGTTCGCCGACGTCGAGGCCGTGTACGCCCGGGCCGAGGCGGCCCAGGCGATGCTCGCCGAGGCGATGGGCGAGGAGGTCCGCTACTCGTCCGCGCTGAACGACCTGGCCCGCAGCGTCCCGGAGGACGTCTGGCTCAAGAACATCACCATCACCCAGGCCGCCGTGCCCGCCGGCGTCGGCGACGTCGCGGGCGGCATCGGCACCGTGACCTTCACCGGGACCGCCTTCGAGCACGACGACGTCGCGGCCTGGCTCGAGTCGCTGTCCCGCAAGGGCTACGCCAAGCCGACGCTCAGCAGCTCCACCGAGGCGCTGCTCGGCCAGCGCGTCACGGTCGACTTCGTCAGCTCCGTCGTCCTGACCCCCGCGGCGCTGTCCGGCCGCTACACGACCCCGGCCGGAGGCTGACGTGGACAAGCTCAAGCAGTGGATCGTCCTCACGGTCCTCGGCGCGGTCGTCATCGTCGCCGCCGCCTTCTTCGGTCTGGTGTCCCCCAAGCGCGGGGAGGCGGTCGACACCCGCGACGCCGTCGCGGCCAAGCAGGCCGCGACGCAGAACCTGGAGATGCAGCTGCAGGTGCTGCAGACCAAGGCCGAGGAGCTGCCCGGCAAGCGCAGGGCGCTCGACGAGGTCACGGCCAAGATCCCGACCGGACCGGCGCTGCCGGCGCTCGTCCGGGCGCTGACGCGGGCCGCCGCCTCCGCCGACGTCGAGCTCGTCTCGGTCACCCCTGGCACGCCGGCAGCGCCGGTGCCGGCCGCGCCCGTGGCCGCCGCACCGGCCCCGGCCGCCGCAGGAGCCGCGACGACCCCGGCC
>CAXTFU010000202.1:0-8672 GCA_964243385.1 uncultured bacterium
GCCCGGGTGAATGTCCTGGTCGAGGACGCCGCGGACCTCGAGGGGCTCGCCGTTGAGCAGCACGTTGCCGTCCTTCGTCGTCACGCTGCGGATCCCGGTCGCAACGGTGACCTCGTCGACGAGCCGGTCGGCCGTGACCAGCTCGACGCGGACGTCGTACAGGTGGGGCGTCTGCGGGGACCACAGCCGGGGCCGGCGGATCACCGCGGAGAGCTCGACGGCCAGGTCCTCGAACGAGTCGGCGGCGGCGCTGCTCTGGGCGACGACCGGGCCGTCGCCCGCGGGTGTCCGTTCCCTGACGACGAGCCGAACCGTCGTGTCGGGGGCGGGGACCTGCGATAGACGTGTGCGGGCGGTGATGGTGCCGGATCCCGCTTCGCTGCGGACCCTCGTAGCGGACAGGCGCTGCCGCGGCCGGGCCTCCAGCGCGACTGGCTGCCAGATGCCGGCGTTCGTCCCGTACCAGGTCTGCTTGCCGTGCGGAATCTCCTGCAGGCTCATCTCCTCGGGGTCAGCCTGCAGAAGGGGCGGGTACGAGACGACGACCTCGAGCAGTTCCTCGACTCCGCCGAGGAGGGCGCGGTCCACTTCGACTTCGAAGGGCATCCATCCTCCTTCGTTCCGTCCGATCTGCCGTCCGTTCACGAAGACCTTCGCGGCATGGTTGACCGCTCCGAACCGGAGGGCGAGCGAGCTGTCGGCCGGCCAGTCCGCGGGCACGCGGAAGGACCGCGAGTAGCGGACCGTTCCGTGCGCGAGCTCGCATCCGGGCACCTGGAGCGTCCACGAGCCGGGGACATCTACCACGGCGGTGTCGGGGTGAGGCGCGTCCTGGACGTCGAGGATGTCGAGTCTCCAGCGGCCGTCGAGCGGCAGGTGCTGCCGGGTGGTGGGGGTCACGGGCGTCGCTTTCGAAGAGGCATGTAAGCGTGCGGAGCACGCGCAGGGGCGGGGGTCGAGCGCGATGGCAGGCGCCGCCGGTCCGTAGGCCTACGGACCGGCGGCGCCTTCGAGAACCCTCGGCGAGCCGGTCAGCGGCGCCGGGGCATCACTTCTGCGCCAGGACCGTGTCGATCTGCCGGTCGGCCTCGGGCAGCGCCTTGTCAGCGGTCGCGCCCTGGAACCAGATGGAGTCCATCTGCTTGATCACCGTGTCGTTGACGGCCGGCCAGTTGCTGATGTGCGGGACCGGGCGGGCGTTCGTCGTCGCCGTCGTGACGTAGTTGGCCCGCTGCGGCGCCTTCTGGTACTCGGCGCTGTCGAGCACGGACTGGCGCGCGGCGAGGTGCCCCGTGTGCTCGGCCCAGTCGCCGGAGTGGTCGTACAGGTAGCTGACGAAGTCCAGGGCAGCGCGGTACTTGACCGGGTCGGCCTTCTTTTGGCGGGGGATGACCCAGGCGTGCGAGTCTGCCCAGACGGCAGGCTCGGCGTACAGCGTAGGGAAGTCCGCGGTCCGGTACTCGAACGGCGCCTCCTTGGCGTACTGGTCGACGACCCAGGTGCCGTTGAAGAGCATCGCGGTGTCACCGGAGAGGAAGGCCGACTGCGCGGCGTCGTAGGTCTGTGCCGGGTCGGCGTAGCCGCCCTCGAAGACAGCGTCCATGAACTTGAGCGCGTCGCGCGACTCCGGGGTGTCGACGGTCGACTCGGTGCGGTCCTCGTTCAGGACGTCAGCGCCCTGCTGCTGGACCAGGCTGCGCCACAGGTGCACCCCCAGCCCGTCCTTGACCCGCGGGACGCCGAAGTAGTCCTTGCCGGTCCTGTCCTTCATCTGCTTGGCCTGGGCGAGGAACTCTTCCGTCGAGGCCGGGAGCGTCGGCTCGCCCTGGGCGTCGACCAGGCCGGCCTGCTTGAAGAGGTCCACGTTGAGGTGGGCGAGGGCAGCGTGGACGTCGAACGGCAGTCCGTAGGTCCCTTCCTCGTAGGTGACTGCGTCCTTCGCGGCAGGGACCGCGTCATCGAGGTCTGCCTTCGCCAGCGAGAGGTTGTCGTCAAGTGGCAGCAGGAGGTTGCGCTTGGCGTAGTTGGTCAGGCTCGAGCCGTGCATGACGGCCACGTCGGGGGCGCTGCCGCCGGCGTACGCCGCGTTCAAGGTGTCGTAGTAGGTGTTCCACTCGGCACCGCCAAGACGGGTGACCTCGATGCCGTTGGTGTTCTCGGCGTTGTAGGCGTTGGTCAGGATCTGGATCGCTTCGCATTCGTTCGTCGCCTTCGCGACGTCGGTCACGCCCTTGGTCGAGTCCTCGCAGTCGCCGAAGAAGCGGGCGAGACGGAGGTTGGTCCCCTTGAGGTCCGATGCCTTGACGGCAGCGAGGTCCGCGTCGCCACTGTCACCGCCTCCGCCGGAGCCGGAGCCGCCGCCGCAGGCGGCCAGCAGGCTGAGGACGGCCGCAGGGGCGAGGACTCGCAGGTGGCGTCCCCGCCGGCGGGTGGTGGTCATGTGCGTCTCCTTGGATGGGCGGTGCAGGGAAGGGCCGTCGACTGGACCGCCGACGTCGGACCGGGCGGGGGAGCGGGCAAGCGGCACCGGCGGCGCCTACTTCTCGCCGCTGCCGAGGGTGATCCCGCGGATGAGCTGTCGCTGGAAGACCAGGAAGAGCACGATGAGCGGGAGGCTGCCGACGAGCCCTCGGGCCATGAGGGAGCCGACCTCGGTGGCGGCGGCGAAGTTGGACTGCAGCGAAGCCAGCCCCGTCGTGACGGTGAACATCTCGCGTTCGGTCGAGATCACGAGCGGCCACAGGTAGTCGTTCCAGGTCAGGACGAAGGTGAAGATCGCGAGGGACGCCATCGCCGGGCGGGCCAGCGGGAGCATGATCGACCAGAAGACCCGCCAGCGGCCGGCGCCGTCGATGCGCGCGGCCTCCTGGTACTCGCTTGGCACTCGGCTGAAGAACTGGGTCATGATGAAGACGCCGAGCGGGAACGCGATCCGGGGTAGGGAGAGCGCTTGGTAGGTGTTCGTCTGGTTGGCGTCCGAGAAGGTAAGGAACAGGGGAATGAACAGTGCTTCCTTCGGCACCATCAACCCGGCGATGACGATGGCGAAGAGCAGCTTCCTGCCCGTGAACTGGATCTTGGCGAAGGCGTACCCGGCCATCGAGCAGAACAGGACCGTGAGGACGGTCGTGACGGTAGTGACCAAGAAGCTGTTGAAGAACCAGCGGGTCATGTACCCGACGCGGAAGACATCCAGGAAGTTGCTGGCGGTGAGCCCGGCGGGCAGCAGGCCGATGGACTCCCTTTGCAGCGCGTTGTTGGGGGTGAGCGCCATTGCGAGCATCCAAAGGATCGGCACGAGCCATACGAACGCGGCGGCGGCCATCAGCGCGTGGTAGCCGCCCGGACGCAGCCGCCGCCGCAGGGGCATGCGGGCGGCCGGCGCGGGAACGACTTTCGTGGTCGAGGTGGCGGCGGTGGTCGACATCACGCCTCCCGCGAGACGAGTCGGAACTGCACGGCGGAGACAGCGGCCATGACGACGAACAGGAAGAGGGACACCGCGGCGGCGTAGCCGAGCTGCAGGTCCCGGAAGCCGGCTTCGTAGATGTGCTGGATGAGCACTCGGGTGGAGTCGCCGGGGCCGCCGCGGGTCATGATGTAGACCTGTCCGAAGACCTGGAACGAGGCGATGAGCTGCGTCACCGACACGAGCACCGTCACCTGGGACAGCCCCGGAACGGTGATGTGCCGGAAGGTCTGCCAGCGGCCCGCCCCGTCAAGTGAGGCCGCCTCGTACAGGCTCGGGTCGATGTCTTGAAGGCCGGCCAGGAACAGGACGAGATTGAAGCCGGCCGACCACCAGACGGTGGTCAGGACAATGCCCCACATTGCGAGGCTCGGATTGCTCAGCCAGGCGATCGGCTCGAGTCCGAGGTACCCGAAGCCCTGTGCGATGAGCCCGCGGTCCGGGTTGAGCAGGAAGCTCCAGATCAGGGTGACGGCGGAGATCGGGAGCACGTACGGCAGGAAGAAGGCTGCCTGGTAGAAGCCGGTGCCGCGGTGCTTGCCGTGCAGGGCGAGCGCCATGGCGAGGCCCAGGGCAACGAGGAGCGGGGTCGAGATCGCGGTGAACTGCAGCGTGTGCTTCACCGAGGCCCAGAAAGCGGGGTCGTTCCAGGACGCGCCGGGCGCCGGGTGCAGGCCCAGGACGGCTACGGACAGAAGGGCGGCGGCGCTGGCGGGCAGGGCCGTCCGCAGGGGCCTGCCCCGCCGGATGGACCGCGCGACCAGGACCGCCGTCGCGGCGAGCACGGCCGTCCGGAGCAGGGCCAGGTGCCCGACGCTCCACGTCATGTCCGTTGCCCACAGCATGCGGCGGTAGTTCGCCAAGCCGGCGTACTCGCGGGTGAAGCCCAGCAGGTCCCAGTCGTAGAAGCTCATGCGCAGCGCCTGCAGGACCGGCCACAGCACGAACAGGGCGTAGACCGCCAGGAACGGCGCGAGGAAGGACAGGCCGGCGGCGAGCCCGCCGGACCGGGGGCGCCGGCGCCGGGGCGCCGAGGACGCCATACGTGCCGTGCTGGTGCTCTGCGTCGTCAGCGCGGTAGCTGTCATGGCCTCATTTTCCACGTGGCAAGTGCGGCAGGCGCATCATCACGTCGCTGTTGCCCAGATGTCAACAACCGTTTCGGCGCCGGTGCGTCGCAGTGCACCTCCGGGCCTTCGCCGCGATGCTGCAGGGATCCGGACCGGCAGGGTGTGGCTCGGGGCCGGCCGTCGCTCGACGCGCGGCGAGCCGACCGGCGCCCCGGGCGGCGCGTTCGAGGCCTCTCCCGTCGCTGCTTCGCCACCGCCGCCCCTGCAGCGCGCACACGGACACGCCCTCGCCATGTCCACCCGGCATGCGCGGCGCGGGCGGAGGCCGCCGCCGAGGGAGCGGCGGCGAGTCGGAGCGCCTTTCGTCAGCACCGCTGATCGGTTCGACGCCCGGGGACCGTCGGGCCGACCGTGCGCGCAGGCCAGTTGCGGCAGTACGGCGATTCGTGCGGTACGCCCTTGCCCGGCGCTAGCCCGCCCGTCCCCGTCGCCCCGCCCGGCCCAGGGACGCAGGAGGTCGCGACGCCCGCCGACCACCCGTACCAGAGCGCCGGACCGCCGGCGGCGCGAAGGGGAGTCGTGCGGCGTCGGGCCGTTGGGGTGGCCTCCGCGGTACTTCGTTCGCTTGCGTCGACTGATAGCGCAAGCCGGCTGTCCGTTCCCGCGAGAACGCCCGGTGTCCCGCGACTGGACGATGCCGCGACGTCCACCCAAGCCCGCCGACATCAGGCCGTACCAGGGCGGCGCTTCGGCTTCTGACTGCGATTGCTGCGGCGCAGCTGGACGCGGTACGGGGCCTTCGCCGGGAGGTCGCCGCGGTCTTGTCTCCTGGCGCCACCGTACGCGCGCCGGCCGGTGCCGCAGCGCTCAGCGATGCCGGCCTAGGCCGCGATGAGCACGGAGCCCTAGCAGCGGGTCGGCGGTACGGGCCCCTCCCGGTCGGCGCGCGCCGCCTTCGACGCGTCAACATCCGGACCGCGCACGAGCCAGATGCCTCGGCAGTCGGGGCAGCGCCAGCCGAAGGCTCCATGTGCAGCGGTGGGGATGACCTGGCGGCGCGTTGCGCACCCTGGCTTGGCCAGGACAGCTAGGCACATCGGGCACATGTCAGCGACGCAGTCGGCCAAGCTCTCCATCGCGGTCACGACGGCGAGGTGCCCGCGTGGCCTCGCATCGAACCACGCCGCGACCAGGCCTCCGACGACAGAGGAGCACGACAGCGTCGCCCAGGGCCAGCGGACCCACGAGGTCCGCCTTGGGGGCGCCCGGCGGGCACTGGGGCCCGGGTCGCGGGCGGCATGGCGACAACGGCCCTGCCTGGTCGCACGGGCGCACGCCGGTGCTGCAGTGGCCTCCGGCCGCGTCGGTCCGCCGTCTGCCCTTGCGGCCGTCCGGCGTCACGGTGTTGCGGCTCTCGTCGCACTCGACGGGACCGGTCGTCGCACCGGTACAGCAGGCGACGGAGCCGTGTGCGGTGCGGCGGCGTATCAGCGTGTCAGCAGGGCCAGTCCACGGACTGGCCGAGCAGCCGCCCGCGAGGGCCCTAGGGTTCGGGCGCGACGCGGACGGGGACCTGCAGCGCCGCCAGCCCCTCAAGGTCGCTCCTCGGGGTGCCGGCGTCCACGATGACGAGGTCGAAGGCGGTCAGGGGCGCGAGCCGGTACAGGCCCTGCTTGCTGAACTTGCTGTGGTCGAGCAGCAGCACGCGGCGCCCGGCAGCCGCCATGAGCGCTCGCTTGACGGCGACCGTTTCCTGCGACTGGTGGTAGCAGGTCCCGTCGGTCACGGCGGTCGTCGACATGAAGAGCAGGTCCCCGCGCAGCGAGCCGATGGCTTCGCTCGTCCGCAGCCCCAGGAAGGCGTCGTAGGCCGGGTAGTAGTCGCCGCCCAGCGCCACCAGGTCGACTCCCTGCTGCTCCGCCAGCGCGTTGACGGCGGCGAGGAAGTTGGTGACGACGGTGAGCGGGCCGCGGGAGGGGAGGAGCCGCGCGAGGGCCAGCCCCGTCGTGCTCTCGTCGACGAGCACGGACATGCCTGGCTCGACGAGCTCGAGCGCCGCCGCCGCGATGTGCTGCTTGGCGTCGGCCATGGCGGCGGCTCGCTGGCGGACGTCGCCGTGGTGCACCGACGACGGCTCGGAGGTCGCCCCGCCGCGGACCTTGCGCAGCCAGCCCTCGCGCTGCAGCAGGTCGAGGTCGCGGTGGACGGTCATGAGGCTGACGCCGTGTTCCTCGACGAGGTCCTCCATGCGCACGAACCCCTCGGCGACGACCCTGTGGCGCATGCGCTCGCGTCGCTCGCGGACCGTCGGCGCAGTGACGGCCTGGGACGGGCTTGGCACGGGGCCCCCTTCTGCAAGGCCGGGTCTGCCTTCGGCGCGTCCTGGTGGCGACTGCGTGGGGCGCTGGGCCCCGCGAGAAACCTAACACGCCTAGTAGCGCTGGCCCGTCGTCGGCGCAAGCGCTCGAACGGAGGGATGGTGCGCGTCGCTCACGGAGACGGCTTGCTCGGGCGCGTCGAGCCGTTATCTGTTAGATATCTCGTCGTCTTGACAGGTTCTTCACATGCCTGTGTACTGCGTCACACACCGAGTCCCCGGCGCGCCGCGCCCCCCGTCCCTGGAGCGACCATGACGACCGTCCCTCGTGCGCTGACCCTCGCAGCAGCCGCTGCCCTGTCCGCCGGATTGCTCAGCGCCTGCGCCGACACCGCCTCCGACGCCGGCTCCGGCGGCTCCGGCGGCTCCGGCGACGCGGCCGGGGCCGGGGCCGGCAAGGTCGCGTTCCTCATGCCGGACATCGCCTCGACCCGCTACGAGCAGTTCGACGCCCCGCTGTTCACCGCGAAGATGGAAGAGCTGTGCGCCGACTGCGAGGTGCTCTACCAGAACGCCGACGCGGACGCCGCCAAGCAGCAGCAGCAGGCGGACTCGGTGCTCGCCCAGGGCGCCAAGGTCATCGTCCTGGACCCGGTCGACTCGGCCGCGGCCGCGAGCATCGTCCGGTCCGCGCAGGCCCAGGACGTCGCGGTCATCGCCTACGACCGGCCGATCCCCGACGTGCCGGCCGACTACTACGTGTCGTTCGACAACGAGAAGATCGGCGCCTCGATCGCCCAGTCGCTCGTCGACCACCTGAAGTCGACCGGCGCGACCGGCGGCCTGCTGCAGGTGAACGGATCCCCGACCGACGCCGCTGCCGGCCTGATCAAGAAGGGCGCGCGCAGCGCCGTGGACGCGAGCGGCCTGGAGCTGCTGGCGGAGTTCGACACGCCCGGATGGCAGCCGCCCCAGGCGCAGGAGTGGGTCAGCGGCCAGATCACGAAGTTCTCCGGCAAGATCGCGGGCGTCGTCGCGGCGAACGACGGCACCGCCGGCGGCTCGATCGCCGCGTTCAAGGCCTCCGGCCAGGACCTGCCGCCCGTCACGGGCAACGACGCCGAGCTCGCCGCACTGCAGCGCATCATCTCCGGCGACCAGTTCAACACGATCTCCAAGCCGATCAGCACCGTCGCGGAGGCCGCGGCCGAGCTCGCGAACGCCTTCCTCGAGGGCGACGCGCCCGAGGGCGAGACGACGCTGTTCGACACCCCCTCGCAGCTGTTCGAGCCCACCGTCGTCACCCGCGAGAACATCGCCGAGGTCATGGGCGAGGAGGGCTTCGCCATCCCGGCGTCCGAGGTCTGCGTCGCAGAGTACGCACCGGCGTGCACCGAGCTCGGCATCTCCTGAGGCGCGGCGACATGACCCCTGCCGACGCGACCCGTCCCGACCGGGCGGCCCCCGAGCAGCCGACCGCGACCGCCCGGCTGCGGCCCTCGCCCGACCGGCCCGACAGCAGCCCGGTGCTGTCCCTTCGCGGCATCGACAAGACCTTCGGCGCCGTCGCGGCCCTGACCGGCATCGACCTCGACGTGCACGCCGGAGAGGTGGTCGCCGTCGTGGGCGACAACGGCGCCGGCAAGTCCACGCTGGTCAAGATCCTGTCGGGCGTGCACCTGCCGACCGCCGGGACCATCGAGTTCGAGTCGCGGCAGGTGACGATCCCGAGCCCGGCCGCGGCCCGAGAGCTCGGGATCGCCACCGTCTTCCAGGACCTCGCGCTGTGCGAGAACCTGAACGTCGTCGAGAACCT
>CAXTFU010000203.1:0-5663 GCA_964243385.1 uncultured bacterium
CTGTCCCACGCCCTGCGCGACCTGGTGAAGGACGTGGACGCGCCCCGTCGAATCGTGCTCGGCGCCGCGTCGACCCGGATGCCTACGCGACGCCTCCCCGCTGGTGCGGTCGCGGTGGCCGGCGCCGCCATGCTCGGCGCCGTCCTGATCCTTCCGGGTGCCGCGTCGACGCCTGCTGATGTCGACGCGGCCTCCGCTCCGGAGGCGGTCCTGGTCGCCTTGGCCACCACCGCTGAAGCCGCGCCGGAGCCTGCCGGTCGGTACGGCATCATGCGGACGACGACCCCGGGCTACGACAGGACGACCGTCACCGACGGACTCACCGGGGACATCCGCACGTTCCAGTCGGGCGACGGCTTGCCCACGGAGCTGCCTGTCGCGACCGGCGCCGCGCCGACGTCAGCGGAGCTGGACGCTCTGCCGCTGGAGCCGGACGAACTGCGGAAGGCGCTTGTCGCGCTCCCTTCCGCTCGTCGGCCGGTCGTGGACCGAGACCCGGCTGACCCCCAAGGCGAGCCGCGGCGGCGGCAGGAGGACCCAGAGGAACTCTTCGTGCGCGCCGCGGCCACGTTGCTGTGCGGGCCGCTTGCGAAGCCGGAGCTCCGAGCCGCCACCTACCTGGCGCTTGCGGAGCTCGACCGCATGAGCGTTGACGAGCGGGCTGCCGACAGCCGGGGACGCAGCGGTGTCGCGATGATTTACACCACCGCCGACGGCAGCAGTACGTACACGGTGGTGCAGGACCCGTCCGACGCCAGCACGCTAGAGCTGTCCTCGACATGGACCCCAGCCGGTGGCACCGCACAGCGGTACGTCGACACCTTCTCCTCGATCACGACCTCTGACGACGTCCCGGTCAATCCTTACCAGTAGGACCCACGTATAGGTCCTGACCGGCGGACGCCTACCGTCGGCGCGCTGTGCTATCGGCAGAGCCACGCGACGGTTACCCGTCGGACCGGGCCGGGCTCGTGGTTACGGGGCGATCTGCGGTAGCGCGCTCGCCGCGACCATTTCGTCCTGCAGTACCGACCGGCCCTATGGCAGGCGCATGCGGGCGTGTCAGCCGACGATGACGTCGGCGGACACGCTCGGGCAAGCACGAGTCCTCATCGCCTTCCAGCGAACGGCAGCACCGCGGACTCACCGCTCCTTCTTCCCCGGGAGCAGGCGACCGGGTCCGACGGGCGACGCGTACGTCCTGCCCTCCTCCCGAGACGGTCAGCCCAGCCGTCCGGCGACGAGCCGGACCGTCCGGTCGCACACCGCCGCGACGGCCAGGTCGTGCGTCGCGACGAGCGCGGCCGCCCCGCGGTCGGCCTCGCGCCGCAGCTCGACTACGACGGCGAGCGCCGGCAGCAGCAGCAGGACGCGCGCGCTGCCCGACCGCGACAGCACGGCCGTCTGCTCGGCGGCGCTGCGGGCGCCGACCACCTGCGGACCGGCGGCCCGCAGCCCGGCGACCACCTCCGGGTCGACGCCGGAGGACCACCAGACCTCGTGCACGCTGCGCTCGTCGACATGGGCCGATGCGCGGCTGCGGCCCGCAGCTCGGTGAGCGCGCCGTCCGGCCCGAGGGCGGGCAGCACCCGCGCGCGGCCGACGATCTGCGCGGTCGCCTGCTCGCCGTTGAGCACCGTGGCCTGCACGAGCTCGTCCTGGCCGACCTGCGGCAGCGCGGTCGCGCCGGCCACGACGAGCGCCAGGTGCTCGGGGACGTCGGCCCGGGCGACGACGACGTCCTGCTCCGGGGGCACGGCGTAGCGGACGGCGAGGCCCGGCCCGTCCGCCTCGGCGTCGGCGCCCACGCGGACGGTCGGCGCGGCGAACGCGGTCGTGTCCCGCGGGTACGGCAGCACCGGCCGCCAGCCGTCGTCCTCGAGCGGGTCGTCCGCGACTGCCCGTCCGTCGACCGCGAGGGCCGTGACGCGCAGCGCGCCGACGACCGCGCCCGGGGTCAGGACGGGCACCGGCAGGAGCTAGAAGCCCACCAGCTCACACCCCGCCTGGCGGTCGGGCAGCGGCGCGGACAGGCGCAGCACGCCGTCCTCGACCGGCTCGTGCACCACGCGGCGGGAGCTCCCGTCCGGGCGCGCCACGGTCAGCGCGAGGTCGGCCGGTGCGCTGTCGCCGTCCGGCAGCGCGTCGACGACGACGTCCGCCCGCTCGCCGGTCAGCGCGCCGGAGGGGACCACCTGCGGGCGCAGCGCGCGCCCGAGCTCGCGCAGCCGGGCCGGTAGGCGGTGCTGCGGAGCGCGTCGGCCCGGCCCGGCGACAGCACCGTCCTGACCGACAGCCCCCGGGCTGCTGCCCGGCTGCGCACGCCCGCTGCACGGACTGTGCTGCGACCCGGTTCAGGGATACGTTCTGGGGCCGCCCGACGCCCTTCGGCGGCTTCCTGCGTTGGCGGACAGACAGCCCGGTCGGCGCATCATGACTTGGACCGCGCTGGCGCTCAGGGCGAGCGGTCGGCGGACGGACGCCGGGCGGCTTTATCGCGGTACATCCGCTGGTCGGCCTCCCGCAGGATCGCCGCAGGCAGGCTGCCTGCGGCGCCCATGGCCAGACCGACGCTGGCGGACAGGATCACCTCTCCCTGCCCGCTGAGGAACGGCCCGCAGACGCTGCTGAGCACGCGCCGGCGAAGTTCGCCGGCCTGCCGTGCGCCCACTGCAGGGCACAGCACGACGAATTCGTCACCGGCCAGGCGGGCTACCGTGTCGCCCGGGCGCACGGCGTCGCGGACGCGCTTCGCCACCTCGATCAGCACGGCGTCGCCGACGTCGTGGCCGAAACGGTCGTTGATGCCCTTGAAGCGGTCGAGATCGAGGAACATGAGCACGAAGCTGCTGCCGTCGCGGCCGCAGGTTGCCACCGTCTGCTCCAGCCGGTCTGCGAGCAGCGTCCGGTTCGGCAGCCCCGTGAGCGCGTCGTGCAGGCTCTGGTGCCGCAGCTCGCCTTCGGCGGCATGTCGTTCGGTCACGTCCTGCACGTGCAGGACCAGGTAGGCAGGCGCGCCGTGCCGATGGCGGACCAGGGAGGTGGTGACGACCGTGCGGCGGGGAACCCCGTCCGGGCGGAGCAGGCGGCACTCCAGCTCTGTCAGGTCCACACGGCCGTTGGACATCTGCTCGCAGGCCTCCACCGCCCGGGATAGGTCGTCCGGGTGAGTGTGCTCGAACAGGGTGCCGCCGACGAGGTCCTCGGTCGGACGGTCGAGCAGGTCGCACAGGGCACCGTTGGCCCGCAGAAGCATCCCGCCGGGTCGGAGGACCGCCATCGCCACCGGCGCGGCCTCGAAGGCGCTGTCCAGCTCTTTTGCACGGACGGCACCGCGCCGGCCCGGTCGCCGAGAGCCGCGAGCGCGCCGAAGGACGCGCGACAGGACGGACCGACGCCACGGGACAGGGGGCACGAGCAATGTGTAGAGCATCTCGGCCGTCGAGGTGCCACTTTCCGCACAGCTCGCGCAGGTTCGGGCCCGGCCCGGGCCGCCGTCGCAGGTCCTGCTCGCCGCCGCTGGGCGGTCCGACGTCGCGCTGGCGACCGTCCCGACCCTCGGGACGCGTCGAGCTGGCGCGGGTCGTGCCGGCATTGCCGGTGCCAACGTGGTCCCGGACGGGTCGGTGCTGCGGACGCCGGCGCATTCGCCTGACCCGCCAGCCCGACGGCGAGCGTCGTGCGCGCCACCCTGCCCTCTACCGGTCGCGGCCGCGGACGGCGGCGGCGGGCCCGTACGGGGATCGCGTTCTGCCAGGGCGGCGTGCGGACGCTGCTGACGGGACGGCCCCTGGACCGATCCTCCCGGGCTGACGGCAGTCCGTTCGTCGGGCCGCCGGTGGTGTCCGACGGGTCGGAGCGCGGCGGCAAGGTCCTAGCGGGCCGCCGGTGCGGGAGCCAGGCCGCAGGCGCTCACGGGCGCCGAGGCTCGTCAACTCGGGTGTTTCGGTCCGCGTGGGCCGATGAGCAACGGCAGCAGCGCGACGGCGAGCGATCCGATAGCCAGCGCGACGCCGGTGAAGACGAGGTCGTCCGAGGTGCGCGCGATGGACGCGGCCTGCCTGAGTCTGCTCGCTTCGTTGACCTGTGCCGCGTACAGGAGGTCCGACGCCCTCGCGGCCGTCGTCGTGGTGGCGGCGGGCGGTTCTGGCCACGCCGGACCGGCGGCCGCCGTCACGGCGTTGCTTCCGACGAAGGGCGCCGGCAGCAGGGCGAGCCCGAGGCCCAGCGCGGCGACGCTGCTGCGCAGCAGCCGGGACCTCGCGGCTACGACCGCCTGCGTGAGCTCGATGAAGACGCTGAGCCGTTCGAGTGCCTGCGCTTCGAGGCCGGGTCCGGGCCGTGGAGGGGACACCGTCGCACGGTTAGGGCCCAGGTAGGCGACGTAGGCGGTGGCGAGGACGACCGCGAGGCCGAGGAACACCGGGGACAGGCTCCCGCGGCTCGGCAGGGGCCGGCTGGTCACGGAGAACGCGAGCCCGACGACGCCTGTGTACAGGAGCGCTATCGCGGCGGCTGCTCGCTGGACGCTCAACGCCGCGGACTGGGCGCGGTCGACGGAAGCGGCGGCCAGCGACATGGCGTGCTGGTGGAACGACGCGAGGCTGCTGAGGTCCGCGTCCGTGTAGGCCTGCGCGCGCGCGACGTCGGCGTCGACCCGTTTGCTGCGGACGTCGAGCTTGGCGGCGTACTCAGCAGCGGCAGCGGCGTCCGAGGCGAGCGCGGCGCCGGGAGCGGGCCAGTTCTGATCGTCCGGGTCCGGTGGCTGCGCCACGGTCAGCCCGTGCCCTGGGGACCGTGCTTGTCCCCGCGGCCCGGCCGCAGGAAGTGGCTGTGCAGCCGCTTGAGGCGGGTCTTGAGGGGTACCGGGATGGCGCTGCGACGCAGCCGGTACGCGCCGTTCTCCAGCACGACATCATCGCCGTCCGCGGTGTGCGCCGGCGGGCGCGCGACATGAAGGACCAGGCCGTCCCTGTGGACGAACTCGCTGTCGTCGAAGCTGCGTTCCTCGCCGCGTCGGGCGCAGAAGATCACGACCGCGGATGCGTGGCGCTGCGGCTACTTGCCGGTCCTGGACGTCCCCGCCGACGCAAGGTGCCCGACCGTCGCGGCCTTGTCCCGCGCCCGCTTCTGCAGGACCGACTCGGGGGCCACGACGACGTTCCGCATGCGCGCGCCCGTGACGCGCAGGGGCTGCGGGGTCGCAAGCGTGGACCGGCCGGTGGTGGCCCGTCCCTTGCGGACAGCCTTCGTCTTCACGGGGTCTCCTTCTCCTACGAGCCTGCACGTGCGTGCCCGCCCCGACGTTTCGCGGAGCGGATGCCCAAACACGAAGCCTCTCATGCGGACGCCCGCAGGGTCAATCCTACGTCTGCCCTCCGCGGTGCCCATGACAGCGCATCGGCCTGGCGCCGCGCGAGCCGACCACCCGTAAGTGTACGGAAGTCCCTCCCTCGGCCGGTGCAGGCAACTGCCGGCCGCTGGGGCGGGCGAGTCCGCGACATGGGCATCCAGGCTCCTAGGGGTCTGTCTCGCCGAGTACTGCGCACGGGTTCGTGGCCGGGCCGCAGAGCCTGATGTCGTTCGTCCGTCGCTCCTCGAAGGCGCGATGGAGGCGACGGACCTCGTCCGCGCGGTCGTAGTCGCTGAGCGGCCGGACGGGC
>CAXTFU010000203.1:5673-8643 GCA_964243385.1 uncultured bacterium
CCCCTGGGTCTTCGCTTCCTCGGGGCTGATGACGAAAGCGTGCGTCGGATAGTCCTCGACCAAGGACCGGGGAAGGTCGTCGAGGCCGGCGCTGGGCTCAGCGGCCTCCCCGACCCGCATGTCCAGCAACCGCTGGGCGTAGTCCTGCGCCACCCGCACCAGGCTCTGGCTCCAGTGGACCTTCGTCGGGTCGATCTTCGCCATGACCGGGGCCAGCAGGTTCGCGGAGAAGCTCAGGCCGGCGGCGAGCGACTCGGTGCGTGACAGCTGCATGCTCTCCTGGATGAGGAAGGCGGTGTTCAGGCCCAGGACGTAACCCCGCTCCATCAGGTCCTCCACTGATCGCGCGACGTCGAGCGCCGACACAGTGTGACCTTCCTGCTCGTACTCGATCTGCGCGTCCAGCGGGCCCAGCTCTGCGGCCGGAGCCATGTAGAGCTCGTCCGCTGCGAGCGCCAGCAGCGTCGCGGCGCTCTTCGCGACGTCGGGCACGACGACCCGCAGGGTCCCCGCGTACGCCTTGAGCATCAGCGCGAGCTTGTAGGCCGCGTGCGCGTCCCCTCCCAAGGACTCGAGCCAGATGTCGATCTCCACGTCCTCGCGACGCGAAGTGATCAGGTCCTCGAACCGCCACCGCAGCTGCGCCACCAGGTCCTTCGTCAGCTCCGAGTCGCCGCCGTAGCCCTGAAACAGCACGAGGACGAAGCGGACGCGGCCGGACGGGCCGAGATGACCGCCTATCGCGGCCGTCTGCGCAGCGGCGGAGGCGTCGTCTCCGGCCGCGTCCGCCGCCGGCCTCGGCGTCGGTTCCTCGTCCGCGTCGGGCACGAGCGCACCGTACGCTGCGCGGCCCTGCGCCGTCCTGTCCGACCGTCCGTTGCGGCGTGTCGCGGGCGGGGACCAGTGGCCCGCAGCGCCAGCGCCCGAGGCCTGCTTCGGGACCGCGCGCACCGGTCCGCTGCGTGCGTGCGCTCGTTCGACGCCTCAGCATCGTGCACCCTCGGCCGGACGTCGGCGACGACGGCGGGCGTCGCCCTGTCTCCCGTGTCCGGTGCACCGCGTCGTGGTCCGCACCGGGGGCCAGCCGCCGTTGCGTCGTCTTCGTCGGTCCGAGCGGCGAGTCCGATCCGAAGGATCACCCGACGGCCGTCGCGGCTCGCGATGCCACGCTGCATACCGGGTCCAGTTGCTCGGCCGGGACACGGGCGCCGACCGGATGGCCGTCCGGACCGACCGTGCGGGACCGCTCCCGCCGGCGACCATGTGTCCGCCCCGGCGCTTCCGCGTTCACCGGCGGGCGGACACGCTCGGGCTTTCCTCGTAGGAGGCTGCCGCCCAGACCGGACGTCCCTTGAGCCGCGAGTCGGGCCGGCCGTGGGGCCGGTTCCCGTCGGCGGGCCGTCCGCGGGGGCCTTGGGGGCGGACCCGGGCACGGCTCGTCGCGGGGGGGGCTTGCGGTCCTCGCGCCGTCCCGGCTACTTCCCTGGGGGCGCCGGGCGGGGTACAGGCGCACGAGCAGGCGTCGCTGCTCGGAGGTTGCGCGGCGTGCGGGAGCTCGAGGCCGCCTACGTCGCAGCGCTCGACGGCCGCCGCGTTGCTCTCGATGCGCACCTCGCCGCCCCGGGGGACGCCGCGCGGCTCACGACGCTCCAGACGGCGGAAGCGCGCCTGGCGGGCCTGCACGGCACCGCCATGGGGCTGCTGACGGTCGCCTCGTAGGAGCGGATCAGCGGACGTGGCGCACCGCGATGATCGTCATCTGCCTGGGAGCCGCGGCCGCGGCGTGCGGCGTCGGCGTGTTCGCGTGGGCCGCGAACCCGCCGGAGGACGCCGAGGGCACCGCGGCTCTGCCCGCTGTCCTGTCCCAGGCCAGCCCGGGCAGGCTCGGGCTGAGCGCGGCCGGGCGGGACGCGCTGGCATCTGCGCTGGGGCCTGACTGCCCCCTCGCGGAGCCGCTCGCGGTCGCTCGGCTCGGGCGGGTCGGGGACGGCCATGACATCGTCGTGCAGCAGCCGCCGTGCCGTCCCGCGCGCTTGCTGCTGACGCCGCAGTGGGGAACGGTCAGCGGGTGAGTCGCGCGGGTCCGCAGCGGGCGCTCGTCGCTGCCGGCCTGTCGCGCTGCCGCGTGCGCGCGCCGCCTCAGCGGATCCTCACGGCAGAGGCTGCGGTCGCGCGCAAGCGAGGCGGACGCGGCTTGGTGAGCCACCGTGCGGCGCTCGGCTCCGGGTACGCGGAAACGACGGCTGCGTCGCGTGCGGACGAAAGCAGCCACCGCGCGAGAGGCTCAGCAGCCCGTCGGCGAGCTCACGACCGAAGCCGCGCAAAGCCGGGAGACTTTCGTCGCCCACGCCGGCCGCCCGCACGCCCACCGGCCGCAAGGGCCAAGACACGGGCGCCGCTGGACAAGCTGGGCCGCGACGCTTGACCGCCAGCCAGCCCTACGGACAAGACCCCGCAGGACCCACGCCACACGGCCCCGGACCGCGCCGCCGGTCGACCTACAGGCGTGAGCTCCGCGTTGCCGGCCGCTGCACCGGCGGGCAAGGGCGCCGGACGGTTCGCGGACCTGCGGGGCCTCGGAAGCGGCAGCGCCGGACGGGGGTGCGGAGCGAACCGGCCAGCATGGACGGTGCTGGCTGCCGACGCAGGCTCGGACGCACCGCGGCAGGACCCGTGTCACCCGTCCGGCCTGCCCCACCTATGACGATGGCGCCGGCACCCGTCGAAGAATGAAGGACACTCCTATGCCCGTCAGCCTGCCGTCCGCCACGCCGCCGCTCCCGCCGACGGCCCTGGCCGTCTGCCCTGTCGACGCGCACCGCCACGACGGGGCGCTGCTCGACGTGGACCGCTGGCACGGCCGGGCGGGCCTGGCGCCGTCCGGTAGGACCCGCCTGGAGACCGAAGCGGCCCGGGCCGCGCTCGTCGCGCGATGGCGCGCGTGCACGGCCGGCCCGGTCGCCGGCGCGC
>CAXTFU010000204.1:0-8609 GCA_964243385.1 uncultured bacterium
AGCCCAGACCGTCCGGGTCGGTGCGCCGCTCGGTCCAGCCCTCGAGCAGCTGCTCGACGTCGGCCTCGCGGTCCAGCACGCGCAGCAGGTGCACGTCGGTGCAGGAGCCGTCGTGGCCGTCCGCGCGGCACAGGTACAGCTCGCCGGTGTCGCGCAGCCACGCGAGGCGCCAGGCGTCGTTCGAGCCCTCCTCGCGCCAGGTCGCGCCGAGGTCGAGCTGGTCCGAGCGCCCTCGGCGGGGGTCGTCGGCGTGGAACGCGAACTCGTCCGGCCAGGTGCTGCGAGCGGTCACGGCGGTACCTCCTCGGGGGGTCGCGGGTCGACGTCCGTCCAGCACGGTGCCAGCAGCAGTCGTCCGCGCGGTGTCGCGCGGACGACGAGTGCATGACAGTCCGTCCTGCCATGATCGTGCGCATGGCGCAGCGCTGCTTCGGGGACGGCGACCCGCTCTACGAGGCGTACCACGACGACGAGTGGGGGCGGCCGCGGACCGGCGAGCGGCCGCTGTACGAGAAGGTCTGCCTCGAGGGCTTCCAGGCGGGCCTCGCCTGGATCACGGTGCTGCGCAAGCGCGAGGCACTGCGCGAGGTCTTCGCCGGCTTCGACCCCGAGCGGGTCGCCGAGCTCGACGTCGAGCCGCTGCTGGACGACGCCCGCCTCATCCGGTCGGGGCCCAAGCTGCGCGCGTGCGTGACGAACGCCCGGGCGACGCTCGCGCTGCGCGAGCGCGGCGGGCTGCCGGCGCTGCTGTGGCGGGCGGCCGAGGTGCCGTCGACCGCCTACGACCGCTGGACCGACGTGCCGGCCTCCACCCCGGCGAGCGCCGCGCTGGCCCGCGAGCTCAAGCGGGAGGGCTTCACGTTCGTCGGCCCGACGACGGTCTACTCGCTGCTGCAGGCGTGCGGGCTGGTCGGCGACCACCTGACGAGCTGCCCGTCGCGCGAGCAGGCCGAGCGGCTGCGCGCACAGGTCACGCCGCCGAGCTGACCCGGACCTCCGCCACGGGCGTCTGCAGCGGGTGTCCCGCGCGGGCCTCCAGGCACAGCGTCACGACGTAGCCGACGAGCACGACGACGTGCAGCACGAACAGCCAGCCGACGCAGGCCGCGGCCGTGGCGAGGTGCCGGGCGCCGCCGTAGGCGCCGCCGAGGTCGATCCCGAGCGAGAGGAACAGCACGAAGCCCAGGCAGGTCCCGGACAGGAACGACCCGGTGCCGGCCGCGCCCCACAGCAGCGCCCGGGTGCCAGGGCTCTCCGGCGCGAGCCCGCGGTAGGCGAACGCGAGCACCGGGGTGATGGTGAGCCAGCCGACGAGGAAGGCGAAGTAGATGCCGAGCGCGCGGTCGAGCAGGCTGTCGCCGAGCAGCTCGGTGAGCCCGCGGGCGGCCGTCAGCCCGGCCAGCAGCAGCACCGGGCTCATGGCCACCACGACGAGCGAGCCGAGCCGGCCGCGCGCCGAGCGACGCCGCAGGTCGCCGGCGCTCAGCACGTCGAAGGCGCGCACGAGACCCTCGCCGTACAGGCTGGCCGGCAGCAGGGCCGCGAGCGCCGCGAGGGGGCTCATGGTGGTGCCCGCGTCGGCGAGGAAGGTCGCCGCCTCGCGGGCGCCGAGCTCGTCCGGCAGCAGGCTGGTCAGCCCCTCGGCGAGGTCGCGCACCATCGACTCGCCGGCGACGACGCCGGCCAGGTAGAGCGACAGCAGCAGCAGCGGCACCACGCCGACGGTGGCGTAGAAGGTGACGGCTGCGGCGTACATCGCGAGGTCGTGGCCCCGGGTGGCCCGCACGACGTCGCGCACCAGGCCGCGCACGCCGCCTCGGGTAGACACGGGGTGTGCCTACCACCGTTCGCCGCGCTCAGCCCGACGATCATGCGGCGGTCGCCGAGCTGACGGCCCGCGTGTACCGCGGCGAGGGCTTCAGCTCGGCCGACTACGAGCCGGCCCTGCGCGACGTCGCGAGCCGCGCCGCGTCCGCCACGGTGCTCCTCGCCGAGCAGGACGGCTCCCTCGTCGGCGCCGTCACCGTGGCGACCCGGGGCGGCGAGTGGGCCGAGCAGGCCGAGCCGGGCGAGGCCGTCGTCCGGATGCTCGTCGTGGCGCCCGAGGGGCGCGGTGCGGGCACGGGCGAGCAGCTCGTCCGCGCGTGCCTGGACGTCGCGCGCGAGGACGGCTGCACCCGGGTGCGCCTGTCCTCGCAGGAGGACATGAGGACGGCGCACCGGCTCTACGAGCGGCTCGGCTTCGCGCGCACGCCGGAGGCGGACTGGTACCCGGTGCCGGGGCTGTTCCTGCGCACCTACGCGCTCGCCCTCTGACCGGGCGCGCTGTGACCGGGCGCGCTCTGACCGGGCGCGCACTGACCGGGTGCTCCGACCGGGCGCGCTGACCGAGTGCCCCCTGACCCGGCGCGCTGACCGGTCCTACGACGGGCCGAGCAGCCCGCGCATCCAGGCCTCGACGGCGTCCGCCTCGCGCGGCAGGGCCGCCGACAGGTTGACCGGCGCGCCGTCGGTGACGAGCACGTCGTCCTCGATGCGGACGCCGATCCCCCGCAGGTCCTCGGGCACCGTCAGGTCGTCGGGCTGGAAGTACAGGCCGGGCTCGACGGTCAGCACGTAGCCCGGCAGCAGCGGGCCCCTGCGGTAGACCTCCGAGCGGGCGTGCGCGCAGTCGTGCACGTCGATCCCGAGCATGTGGCTGACGCCGTGCAGCGTGTACCGCCGGTAGAGCTGGGCGTCCTCGGCGAGCGCCTGCTCGGCGTCGTCGAGCACGCCGAGCTCGACGAGGCCGTGCGCGAGCACGCGCATCGCCGCCCGGTGCGGCTCCAGGAAGTCGGCGCCCGCGGTGCACGCGGCGATGCCGGCCTCCTGCGCGCGCAGGACGAGGTCGTAGACCTGGCGCTGGCGCGCGGTGAAGGTGCCGCTCACCGGCAGCGTGCGGGTGATGTCGGCGGTGTAGAGCTCGTGCCCCTCGACGCCCATGTCCAGCAGCACCAGCTGGCCGTCCTCGACCGGGCCGTCGTTGTCGGTCCAGTGCAGCGTGCAGGCGTGCTCCCCGGCCGCGCAGATGCTGCCGTAGCCGACGTCGTTGCCCTCGACCCGCGCACGCAGGCCGAACACGCCCTCCAGCCAGCGCTCGCTGGTCGCCTTGGCCCGGTCGAGGGTGCGCACGACGTCCTCGAAGCCGAGGACGGTGGCGTCGACGGCCTCCTGCAGCTGGCCGACCTCGTGCTCGTCCTTGACGAGCCGCAGCTCGGACAGGAAGGCGACGAGCTCGTCGTCGGCGGCCTCGTCGAGCTCGAACAGCGCCTCGACGCGCGCGTCGTAGCCGCGCACGACCCGGGCCCGGCCGCTGAGCTTGTCGAGCTCCTCCAGCGGGCGGGCCTCGATGCCGAGCAGGGCGCTCGTCGCGGCCAGGCTCGGCCGCGGGCCGACCCACAGCTCGCCGTAGACGCGGTCGGTGAAGAAGGCCGGCGTCGAGCGGTCCATCACCGGCGCCTGGTAGAGCACGGCCGTGCCGTCGGCCTCGACGACGAGCACGGCGTCGGGCTCGGCGCTGCCGACGAGGTGGGCGAACTCGGTGGCGGGACGGAAGCGGTACTCGGTGTCGTTCGCGCGGGTCTTGTAGCCCCCGGTCGGGACGACCAGCCGCTCGCCCGGGAACCGCTGCGCGAGGGCGGCGCGGCGCCGCGCGCGGTACGGCGCGGACGGGTGCTCGGCCGGCAGTGCCTGCTCGCGCGGGGCCCAGCCGGTGGTCATGAACTCCAGCAGCGCGGCGGGGCGGTCGGGGTCGTGGCTGGCGGTCCCCGGCGTGTCGGTCGGCTGCTCGCTCATGCCCCGGAGCCTACGACGGGGAGACTGCCCGCGTGCTCCTCGTCGTGCTCGCGCTGCTGGCCGGGCTGCTGCTCGGCTGCGCGTGCGGCGGCTCGCTGCACCGGCTCGAGGCGGTGGTCCTGCGCCGCCGGCGGCTGGTGCTGCTCGCCCTGCTGGCGCAGGCGGCCGGCGCGCTGGTCGGCGGTCCGGCGCACGCGCTCGGCCTGCTCGCCTCGGCGGGCCTGGCGCTCGCCTTCCTGGCGGCGAACCGCGGCCTGCGCGGGACGGGCCTGGTGGCGCTCGGCCTGACGGCGAACGCCCTCGTGGTCGGGCTCAACGGGGCGATGCCCGTCAGCCGCGACGCCGCGGCCAGGGCGGGCGTGCCGCTGTTCGACGTCGAGGACGGCCTGGACCGCCGGCACGAGCTGGCCGACGACCGGACGCGCCTGCCCCGACTGGGCGACACCGTGCCGCTGCGGCTGCCGCTGCGGCCGGAGGTGGTGAGTCCCGGCGACGTGCTCGTCGCCGCCGGGCTCGGGCAGCTGGTGCTCGTGGCGGTGCTGGGCGGTCCCGGGGCGCCGGCCGGTGCGGGCCGCCCGGCGCGGCCGGGGAGGGGTCCGGTCCGGACCCCTCCCGCCGCCCCCGTCAGGCCGACGTGGGTGCGTCGTCCTGGGCCGGGCCCGTCTGGTCGGCGGACTGCTCCGACCCCTGCCCGGACGACCCCTGCCTCGGGGACCCCTGCCCCGACGACCCCTGCCTCGGGGACCCCTGCCCCGACGACCCCGAGGACCCCGCGATCGACGTCGTCCCCTCCACCGTCGTCGAGCGACCGCGCGTGATCGGCACCTTGACCACCGTCGGCTCGGGCTGCACGACGCTGCGCACGCGCACGTCGAGCAGGCCGGCGTCGTAGCTCGCCTCGACCTGCTCCGGCGACACGCCCGGCGGGAGCGCGAACTCGCGGCGGAACTGCCCGTAGCGCAGCTCGCGCACGAGCACGCCCTCGGCCCGGTGCTCGGACGCGTCGCGCCGCTCGCCGCTCACGACGAGCTTGCCGCGGTCGACCTCGATGCTGACGTCGCGCTCGACGTCGATGCCCGGCAGCTCGACCCGGACCACGACGTCCTGCCCGTCCCGCAGCATCTCGACGGCCGGGACGAACCCGCTCGGCGCCCGAAGCGCCTCGCGGCCGCCCAGGCCGCGGCGCACCAGGTCGTCGAACTCGCGGTCCATCCGGCCCTCGAGGCGGCTCAGCACCGAGAACGGGTCAAATCTCTGCACCTGCATGACTCCTGTCCTCCTGCGTCGGCGGGACCCCTCCCTGGAGCCCCGGGCTGTCCGAAGAGTTGAGCGTTAGTCGCTCAGGCACCATGATGTGCAACCCTGGTCGTCGTCGTCAAGAGGGAGGTCCGCCATGGCCAAGCGAGGTCGCAAGCGCCGCGCACGCAAGAAGAACGCCGCCAACCACGGCAAGCGCCCCAACGCCTGAGCGCACCAGCCGCACGACAGAGCCCCGGTCCAGCGGACCGGGGCTCTCGTGCGTGCTGGGGCTTCCCCGGTGCTGGGGCTTCCCCGGTGCGGGGGCTTCCCTGGTGCAGGGCCCTCGTCCGAGGAGCCTGCCTAGTCGGCGTGCCGGACCTGCCAGCCGGCCCACGCGCTCTCGACCATCGCGTCGAGGTCGTGCGTGGCGTGGAAGCCCAGGCCGTCGCGGATGCGGTCGACGGCGGCGACGATGCGGGCCGGGTCGCCGGGCCGGCGGTCGACGACCTCGGGCGTGGTGTCGCGCCCGGTGACGCGGCCGACGACGTCGAGCACCTCGAGCACCGAGCTGCCGACGCCGCGGCCGATGTTGTAGGTGGCGCCGGGGCGGCCGTCGTCGAGCGCCCGGGCGGCGGCCAGGTGGGCGTCGGCGATGTCGGCGACGTGCACGTAGTCGCGCACGCAGGTGCCGTCCGGCGTCGGGTAGTCGCCGCCGAACACGCGCGGGCGCTCCCCGGCCTGCAGCCGCTCGAAGACCATCGGGATGAGGTTGTACACGCCCGTGTCGCCGAGGTCGGGCGAGGCAGCGCCGGCGACGTTGAAGTAGCGCAGCAGCATCGCGCGCGTGCCGTAGGCCCGCTCGCAGTCGCGCAGCAGCCACTCGCCGATGAGCTTGCTCTCGCCGTACGGCGACAGCGGCACGCCGGGGGTGTCCTCGTCGACCAGCTCGACGTCGGGCAGCCCGTAGGTGGCGGCGCTCGAGGAGAACACCACCCGGTCGACGCCCTTGGCCTGGCACGACTCGAGCAGGGCCACGAGGCCCTCGACGTTCTCGCGGTAGTACAGCAGCGGGTCGGCGACCGACTCGCCGACCTGCTTCTTGGCCGCGATGTGCACGACGCCGGTGACGGCGTGCTCGCGCAGCACCCTGCGGACCAGGCCCCGGTCCAGGACGCTGCCCTCGACCAGGACCGCACCGTCGTCGACCCGGTCGCCCTCACCGGTCGACAGGTCGTCGAGGACGACCACCTCGGCGCCGTCCTGCAGCAGGGCGCGCACCACGTGCGCGCCGATGTACCCCGCTCCGCCTGTGACCAGCCACGTCATGCGCCCACCCTAGAGGGAGACGCACCGTGAGCGGACCGCTACTCGGCGCGGTACTCCACCTGGTCGATCTCGAGCCGCACCTGCTGGATGCGCACCAGGACCCGGTCACGCAGGTCGACCGGGGCGGGGTCGCTGCCGCAGCAGCGGGCGACGAGCGACTTCACGGCCTGCTCGAGGCCGAACTGGCGCAGGCACGGCGCGCACTCGTCGAGGTGGATGCGCACCTTCTCGCGGTGCTCGCCGTCCTGCTCGCCGTCGAGGTAGAGGTAGACCGCCTCGAGGACCTCGCTGCAGGGCGTCTCGTGCGGGTCGCCGCAGCTCATGCCGACTCCCCCTCGGACGCACCGGCCTGAGCGGACAGCGCCGGCACGAGGCCGCGGTCGACGGCGTAGTCCTGCAGCAGCGACCGCAGGCCCCGGCGGCCGCGGTGCAGGCGGCTCATCACGGTGCCGATCGGCGTGCCCATGATCTCGGCGATCTCCTTGTAGGCGAACCCCTCGACGTCGGCGAGGTAGACCGCCATCCGGAAGTCCTCCGGCAGCTGCTGGAGGGCCTCCTTCACGTCGCTGTCCGGCAGGTGGTCCAGCGCCTCGGTCTCGGCGCTCTTCAGCCCCGAGGACGTGTGCCCCTCGGCGGCGGCGAGCTGCCAGTCGGTGATCTCCTCGCTGTCGGACTGCAGCGGCTCGCGCTGCTTCTTGCGGTAGGTGTTGATGAAGGTGTTGGTCAGGATCCGGTAGAGCCAGGCCTTGAGGTTGGTCCCCGGCTTGAACTGGTGGAACGCGGCGAACGCCTTGGCGAACGTCTCCTGCACCAGGTCCTCGGCATCCGACGGGTTGCGCGTCATGCGCAGCGCCGCCGAGTACAGCTGGTCGAGGAAGGGCAGCGCGTCGCGCTCGAAGCGCGCCGTCCGCTGCTCGCTGGTCTCCTCGGGAGTGCTCACGACGTCCCGTCCCCCTCCCGGTCGACGATGACCGGGCGCGTTCGGCTCGGTCGACCGCGCGCCGGGCGCTGCCGGCAGGGGCCGGACCACCACCACGGGCGCAGCCGTGGGTGCCGAGGATACGCGGACGGGCGTGCGACCCGCCGTCCCGGACGTCGGCCAGGCCGCCCACGAGGGCGCCGGGGGGTCGAGCGCGGGCGGAGCGGCTCGAGGTCCGCTCACACCGAAGTGGTCCGCCGTGGGCATGTGCGCTCCTGTTCCGCAGGGCCGGGCCGTACCCCGTCCCGACCACCCGGAGAACACCGCCGCTGAGCACGTCTGTTCCCCGGCTCGTCGCTGCCGCGGTCGGGGAGGCGCCGCCGACTACGCTCGGGGCATGGAAGGCCACCACCCCGCGGTCGAGCAGTACCTCGAGACGATCCTCGAGCTCGAGGAGGCCGGCATCGTGCCGATGCGCGCGCGGATCGTCGAGCGCCTCGGGGTCTCCGCGCCGGCGGTCAGCGAGACGGTGAAGCGCCTCGAGCGCGAGGGCTACGTCAGCCTCGACAGCGACCGCGTCCTGCACCTGTCCGACGCCGGGCGCGCCTACGCCACCTCGATGCTGCGCCGCCACCGGCTGGCCGAGGTGCTGCTCGTCGACGTGCTGAAGGTGCCGTGGCCGCAGGTGCACGAGGAGGCCTGCCGGCTCGAGCACGCCATCAGCGACAACCTCGAGCAGCACCTCGTCGCGCTGCTCGGCGACCCGGGCACCTGCCCGCACGGCAGCCCGATCCCGGGCTCGGCCAACGTCGTCGAGACCGGCCCCCTGCAGGCGCTGTACAGCGTCCCGTCCGGCGCGACGTGCACGGTGCGGCGCATCGACGAGCACCTGCAGACGCTGGTCGCCCGCATGGTCGAGCTCGAGACGGCCCGGCTGCTGCCCGGCCAGGCGGTGGTCGTCGGCGAGCGCGAGGACGGCCAGCTGCGCCTCGCGGTCGACGGCGTCGACGTCCGCGTCGACCGGGCCGTGGCCGCCGAGGTCTACGTCAGCGTCTGAGCCCCCGGGCGGCGAAGCACCTGCGCGAGCCAGTCCCCCACGACGGCGCGCAGCTCCGCCGCCACGGAGGTGGCGTCCCGGCCGTCGCGCCGGCGCACCGACAGGGCGTGGTCGGCGCCCGCCACGACGTGCACCCGGACGCCGGGCCCGTCCGGCGGCACGCCGAAGGCGTCGCGGGCGCCCTGCACGACCAGCCTCGGCACCGACGGCAGCGCGAGCTCGGACGCCCGGCTG
>CAXTFU010000205.1:0-5238 GCA_964243385.1 uncultured bacterium
CGAGCGGGCCGTCGCCCGCGTGCCGCGCGCCGCAGCCCTCGCGCCGGCGCACGAGCGGGCCGTCGCGGAGCTGCGAGCCGCGCCACCCACGGTCGTGCACGGCGAGCTGTTCCCCTCGAACGTCCTCGTCCGGCAGGACGGGCAGCCCTGTGTCGTCGACTGGGAGACCGCGGGCTCCGGCTGCGGCCTGCTCGACCTGGCGGCCCTGTGCGCCGGCTGGACGGCGCGCGACGCCGACGCCATCGCCGACGCCTACGGCGGCGACCTCGCGCTGCTGCCCGCTGCGCGACTCGTCGTTGCGCTGCGGTGGCTCGCCGAGCCGACGCCGGCCGCCGACGCCGCCGGCGGGCACGCCGTGCGCACCGACTGGCTCGCCGAGGCGACCGCCGCGGCGCACGACCTGGCGGTGCGCGCGTGACCGGCGTGCGCCGGCTGGTCGTGAACGCCGACGACCTGGGGCTGACCGACGGCGTCAACGCCGGCATCCTGCACGCCGCCCGCCACGGCATCGTGACGAGCGCGAGCCTCATGGTCCGCGCGCAGGCGGCGGAGGCGGCGGCGCGGGCCGTGCGCGCGCTGCCCGGCCTGTCGGTCGGGCTGCACCTGGACCTCGCCGAGTGGCAGCACGACGGCGAGCAGTGGCGTCCGCTGTACGAGGTCGTCGACACCGACGACCCGACGGCCGTCGCTGCCGAGCTCACCCGCCAGCTCGACCGGTTCGAGGCGCTCGTCGGTCGTCCGCCGAGCCACCTGGACTCGCACCAGCACGTGCACCGCAGCGCCCCCGTGCACGACCTCGTCCTGGCCGCCGGTGCGCGGCTCGACGTGCCGGTGCGCGGCGACGGTGGCGGTGTCGGTGGCGGTGGCGCGGGCGGCAGCGGCATCGCGTACCGCGGCGACTTCTACGGCCAGAGCGGCAAGGGCGAGCCCTACCGCGAGGCGATCACCGTCGACGCCCTCTGCGCGCTCATCCGCACGCTGCCCGAGGGGACCACCGAGCTCGGCTGCCACCCCGGGTACAGCGACCACCTGGACTCGGTCTACGCCCTCGAGCGCGACGTCGAGGTGCGGGTGCTGTGCGCGATCGAGGTGCAGGAGGCCGTCCGCACTGCGGGCGTGCAGCTCGTCCCGATGCCAGCAGCAGCCTCAAGAGTGGTACGCACAGTGACGACACCTGTACTGTGAGTGCCGCTGAGGCGGCCTCCCCGACCGTCCAGACGACGTCGACCGGCCGCCGCAGCGACGGCGCCGGGCACCAGACCCCTTCCCGAAGGAGCGCCATGCGCATCGGCTTGCTGTGGACGCGCGACGACGCCGGCCTGTACTCGAACGCGCCGTTCGACGAGCTGTTCGCCTACATCGGCCACAACAACGGCAACCTGGCGTTCGTCCACGCCATCCGTGAGCACATCCAGGCGCCCATGACGGTCTACCCGTGGGAGACCCCGGCCTCGACGCTCCGGCGGGACGTCGACCTGCTCGTCATGCCCTGCGCGAACCAGCTCGGCAAGCACAGCGACCTCGGCGCCCTGGCCAAGACCCTCGAGGCGGCCGACGTGCCCGTCGTCGCCATCGGTCTCGGCGCGCAGGCAGCCGACGAGTCGCAGGACATCGAGCTGACGCCCGGCACGCTCGCCTGGCTGCAGACGCTCGCCCGGCTGCGCCCCAAGGACGAGCCGAACATCTACGTGCGCGGGCCGTACACCGAGCGGCAGGTCCAGCGCCTCGGTGTCGACGGTGTCGTCATGGGCGGCTGCCCGAGCCTGTTCCTCAACCCGCGGCCCGACCTGGGCCTGCGCCTGCAGGCCAGCGCCGAGCGCATGCCCCGCAGCGTGTGCGTGGCCGCCGCGCACCAGTCGTGGGCCAAGTGCGCCGACATCGAGCAGCAGCTCGTCGCGATGGTGAGCGACAGCTGGTTCCCGGGCTCGTACGTGCCGCAGTCGATGAGCGACATGATCAAGATCAGCCGCGACGAGTTCCACACCATCGCGCCGGACGTCCTCGAGGCGATCCGCCGCTTCGTCGCGCCGCACCTGTCGCTCGAGCTGTTCCAGGAGTGGTGCCGCCAGTACGCGCGCTCGTTCTACGACGTCCCGAGCTGGATGGACCACCTGCGCCGCTACGACCTCACCGTCGGGGCGCGCTACCACGGCGTGGCCCTGGCCCTGCAGGCCGAGCGCATCGGCCTGACGATCACGGTCGACAGCCGCACCAAGGAGCTGTGCGAGCAGACCGGCGTGCCGAACGTGGCGGCCGAGGACCTGCGCGGGCCGGTCACCCGCAAGACGCTGCACGACCGGGTCAAGCGCTTCGACGGCGCGGCCTACGACGAGCTGCGGGCGACCAAGGCGGCGACCTACCTCGACTTCCTCACCGGCAACGGCCTGGCCCTGGCGCCCTCGCTGTTCGGCCTGGCCCGGCGGACCCCCGCCGTCGCACCGGCTCACGTGTTCCCGCCCGTGCAGGTGCCCGTCCCGGCCTGACCGGCGGCGCAGGCGTCGCGGCCGGCCGCGCTCCCGGAGCGGTAGCGCGGCCGCCGGTGCTCCCGCAGCGATGTTGCGGCCGGCGGCGCTCCCGGAGCGATGTTGCGGCCGGCGGCGCTACCGGAGCGGGCGCGGCAGCCCCGCGACGACCTGCACCACCTCGTCCGCCCCGGCGGCCAGCCGGGCGGTGACCGAGCCGAGCAGGTCGCGGAAGCGCCGGCCGGACGCGGTCGCCGGGACGACGCCCGAGCCGACCTCGGGGGCGACCAGCACGGCCGCCCCCGCGCGGGCCCGCCAGGCGGCGACCAGCTCGTCGCAGGCGGCGTCGACGGCGTCGAGCGGTCCCTCCCAGGCGCCGGCGCCGTCGACGACCCGGGTGAGCCACAGCCCGAGGTCGTCGACGAGCAGCGGTGCGGTCACCGTGCGCAGCGCCGTCGCGACGTCACCCGTCTCGACGGTGGTCCACGCCGCCGGCCGCCGCCCCACGTGCGCCTGCACGCGGGCCGCCCACTCGACGTCACCGTCCCGCGGGGGAGCCGTCGCGACGTAGACGACCTGCGGCTCGGCGGCCAGGCGCTGCTCGGCGTAGGCGGACTTGCCCGACCGGGCGCCGCCCAGCACCAGCACCCGGCCCGGACGCCCCGGGAGCGGACCGGCAGGGGCGCCCGGTGCAGCTGCGGCATCCGGCCCGGCGGCGACGCCCGGCCCGACCCGCAGCACGTCGCCGTCGCGCAGGGCCGTCGCGCCCCAGCCGGCGAGCCGCGCGTCGAGCTCGGTGGGCGGCGGGTTGGCGTGGCCGAGGTGGACGGCGTGCACCGCGGTCCCCGCGACGACCGCGCCCGCGCGGCGCAGCTCGGCGACCTGCTCGGGCCAGCTCGCGAGGTCGTGGTGGTCCGGCTGGTGGGCGCTCGTGAGGTCGAGCAGCACCGCGTCGTAGGCGCGGCCGGCGACCTGGGCGAGCGCGTCCTCGCCCAGCACGCCGGTGTCGGTCGCCCACAGCAGCCTCGCGCCGTCCGGGCCGGTGAGGTCGTAGAGCACGGCCGGACCGGCCTCCGGCCCGGCGTGCGTCGCCGCGACCACCCGCACGTCGTAGCCGGCCACCCGGTGGCGCTCGCCCGCGGCGGCGGCGGCCGTGCGGACCGAGGCGTCCAGGTGCGGCGCCGCGTCGGCGAGCACCGCCGGGGGCGCCAGCAGCGTCAGCGGTCCGGCGCCGGCGGCCCAGCCGCGCCACATCCAGGCCGGCCACGCGTGGTGGTCGGGGTGCGCGTGCGTCACGAGGACCGCCTCGACCTGAGCGAGGTCGCAGCCGGCGCGGACGGCGGCCCGCAGGCCGTCGGCACCGAGCTCGAGCAGCAGGCGGTCGTCCAGCAGGGCGCTCGTCGACGACCGGACCACGCCCGCCCGCGCCGCCGCGCGGCAGGAGGCGCAGGAGCACCAGGGGTTCGGCCAGCCGTCCGCGCTCCCCGTGCCGAGCATCCGGACCTGCATGGCGACAGCCAACCGCACGTGGAAGCCTGGCCGGGCGGACCCCCCGACCCGTCCGTGCGAGAGGACTGCCCGATGGCCTGGACCTGGCGCTACGAGGACCCGAGCGGCGCGACGGTGGTGCCGCTGGACACGGCGCCGACCTCCGAGGCGTTCCCGAACCAGGCGGATGCCGAGAGCTGGATCGGCGAGCACTGGCGGGAGCTGCTCGGGGCCGGCGTCGCCCAGGTGACCCTGTTCGAGGAGGACCGCAAGGTCTACGGCCCCATGGGCCTGAACACCCCGGTCTGAGCCGCCCGGCCCGAGCAGCCGGTCCGAGGCGCCCGGGCCGAGCAGCCGGTCCGAGGCGCCCGGTCCGAGGCGCCCGGTCCGAGGCGCCCGGTCCGAGCCGCCCGGTCCGAGCGCTCAGGCCCGGCGCGCAGCCGTCAGTGCCCCGGTCGGCGCAGCCGGCCGCTACACGCGGCTGGGCGGGCTCTTCGTCTGCGCGGGGTCGGTCTCGACGACGCCCTCGAGCACCTGGTCGATGCGCGCGAGCAGGTCGGCCTCGAGGACGACGCCGGAGGCCGCCGCGTTGTCGCGCACCTGCTCGGGGCGCGAGGCGCCGACGATCGCCGACGACACGTTGGGGTTCTGCAGCACCCAGGCGACGGCCAGCTGGGCGAGGGTGAGCCCCGCGTCGGCGGCGAGCGGCTTCAGCTCCTGCACCTTGTTGAGCACGTCGTCGCGCAGCCAGCGGGAGATCATCTTGTCGCCGCCGTTGACGTCGGTGGCGCGCGAGCCCTCGGGCGGCGCCTGCCCCGGCAGGTACTTGCCGGTCAGCACGCCCTGCGCGATCGGCGACCACACGATCTGCCCGACGCCCTCGCGCTCGCAGAGCGGGACGACCTCGGCCTCGATGACGCGCCACAGCATCGAGTACTGCGGCTGCGACGAGACGAGGCGGTCCAGCCCCATCTCACCGGCGAGGGCGAGGGCCTGCGCGATCTCGGACGCCGTCCACTCCGAGACGCCGATGTAGTGGACCTTGCCCGCGCGCACGAGGTCGTCGAAGGCGCGCAGCGTCTCCTCGAGCGGCGTCTCGTAGTCGAACCGGTGCGCCTGGTAGAGGTCGACGTAGTCGGTCTGCAGGCGCTCGAGGGAGGCGTTGCAGCTCTCGATGATGTGCTTGCGCGACAGGCCGCGGTCGTTCACGCCCTCCCCGGTCGGGAAGTAGACCTTCGTGAAGATCTCGAGGGTCGCGGTATCCTTAAAATAGCGCGCCTCGGCGAGC
>CAXTFU010000205.1:5248-6400 GCA_964243385.1 uncultured bacterium
ATCTCGAGCGACTCGCGCCGCTGGCCCTTGAGCGCCTCGCCGAGCACCGTCTCGGCGCGCGTGCCCGCGTAGACGTCGGCGGTGTCGAAGGTCGTGATGCCGACCTCGAGCGCTTCGTGCACGCAGGCAGTGGCCTGCTCGGCCTCCACCTGCGAGCCGTGGGTCAGCCAGTTGCCGTAGCTGATCTCCGAGACCTTCATGCCGCTTCGCCCGAGGCGCCTGAACTCCATGCCGGGACCGTACGTCGTCCCTCCGACAGCGCGCCCTGCAGGGCGCGCGGCGTCAGCTGCGGGCGCGTCCGGCGGAGACCCGTGCCGCCGGGATGCGCCAGGGCCGGAACACGGTCGAGCGCAGCAGGCCGTACGCGACGTGCCCGCGCGTCCTGTCGACCTCGGGGTGCTCCGCGCGGATGCGGCGGCGCAGCACCACGGTCGTGAGGACGAGGTCGGTGAACAGCGCCACCACGCCGAAGATCCACACGACGAGCGCGAGATCGAGCGCCCGGCGGCTGCCGGTCGCCTGGGCCAGCACGAGGATGAGGGCGAGGGGCAGCATCAGCACGCCGATGTTGCGGCGCCCGTCGATGACGTCGCGGACGAGCGCGCGCACCGGGCCGGCGTCGCGCGGCAGCATCCGCGCGCCGCTGCGGACGTCCGCGCGGGCCTCCTTGGCCTCCTCGCGGGCGCGCTGCGCCGCCTCCTTGCGCGTCTGCGGCGGGGGAGCGGTCGGAGCGTGCCGGCGGTGCCCGCCCTGCGCCTGGCTGCGCTTGGGCGTCGGGCGGCCCTTGCCGGCCGACGTCCGCCCGCTCGGCCGGGCGCCGCCGGTGCCCGTGCTGCCTGCGACCGGCGCGACCGGCGGGACGGCCGGGGTCAGGCCGGCGGCGCTGGTGTCACTGCCGGCCGCGCTGCGGCGACGGCCGATCGGGCGGGAGGGGCTCACGGGCTGAGCCTAGGACGCGCGCTGCGCGCCGGCAGGGACTGCGCCGGCAGGCACCGCACCGGCAGGCACCGCACCGGCGGGCGCCTGCGGCAGCGGCGGGGACAAGGCGCCGCCGGCGCCGCGCGTGCCCGAGGTCGGCTTCGTCGTCGTCCGCCCGGGCAACGTCCCCGACCTGATCGAGCTCGCGGCGCGGACCAGCGCGTTCGAGACGTC
>CAXTFU010000205.1:6410-8585 GCA_964243385.1 uncultured bacterium
CGCCGTCTCCGGCTCGACGACGATGCGGTTGGTCACCCGGCCCGCCACGAGCTCCTCGAGCTGGCGCACCAGGTGCGGCAGGTCGATGCGGTTCATGGTCGAGCAGAAGCAGACCGTCTTGTCGAGGAACACGACGGTCTTGTCCGGGTGCGCCTTGGCCAGCCGGCGGACGAGGTTGAGCTCGGTGCCGATCGCCCACGCGCTGCCGGCGGGTGCCGCCTCGAGCGCGTCGATGATGAACTCGGTCGACCCGACGAGGTCAGCGGCCTCGACGACCTCGTGCCGGCACTCCGGGTGCACGAGCACCGTCACGCCGGGCACCCGCTCGCGGACGTCGCGGACCGAGTCGACGGTGAAGCGGCCGTGCACCGAGCAGTGGCCCTTCCACAGGATCATCGTCGCGGCGCGCAGCTGCTCGACGGTGAGGCCGCCCATCGGCTTGTGCGGGTCGTAGAGCACGCAGTCGTCCAGGGTGAGCCCCATCTCGCGCACGGCCGTGTTGCGTCCCAGGTGCTGGTCCGGCAGGAACAGGACCTTGTCGCCCTGCTCGAACGCCCAGCCCAGCGCGCGGCGGGCGTTGCTGGACGTGCAGATCGTGCCGCCGTGCCGGCCGGTGAACGCCTTGATGGCTGCGCTCGAGTTCATGTAGCTGACGGGAACCGTCGTGCCGGCGACGCCGGCGGCCTGGAGGTCCTCCCAGCACTGCTCGACCTGGTCGAACGTCGCCATGTCGGCCATCGAGCAACCCGCCGCGAGGTCGGGGAGCAGCACCTTCTGGTCGGGTCCGGTCAGGACGTCGGCCGACTCGGCCATGAAGTGGACGCCGGCGAAGACGATGAACTCGGCCTCGGGACGGGCTGCCGCCTGCTGCGCGAGCTTGAAGCTGTCGCCGGTGACGTCGGCGAACTGGATGACCTCGTCGCGCTGGTAGTGGTGGCCGAGCACGAACACCCGCTCGCCGAGCGCCCGCTTGGCGGCCCATGCGCGGGCCACGAGCGTCGGGTCGGACGCCGCGGGGAGGTCGCCGGGGCAGTCGACGCCGCGCTCGGACGACGCGTCGGACTGGCGGCCCAGCAGGAGCAGGGCCAGTGGCGTCGCGGTGACGCCGGGCATCAGGTCCAGCCCTGCGGCCGGGTCGGTCGGTGTGACGGTCACGGTGCTCCTCGTCCGGTGCGGCAGGGGATAGTGTCGCACGGACGACAACATGCCGGAGGGCGTCGTGCTTCCCGGTCCGGGCCGCCCGTCCGGGGCGGACGGCGGAGCCCGGCGGGCGGGACGCGCTGGCAGGGTGGGCGGATGCGCGTGCTGCTCGCCCCCACCACCACCGGCCCCGACCTCGGTCCCGCGCCGTCCGCCGCCGCGCTGGCCGAGGGCTGGCGGCGCGGCGCCCCGGACGACGTCCTCGACCTCGCGCCGCTGTCTGGCGGCGGCCCGGGCCTGCTCGACGCGGTCGGCGCGGCGCTGCACGTCGCCCGACGGCACGAGCTCGTCGTCGAGGACCCGCTCGCCCGTCCCGTGACGGCCGCCTTCCTGCTCGACGGGACGACGGCCTGGGTCGAGGCGGCGCAGGCCTGCGGCCCGGCGCTGCTGGGCCGGGGAGATCGGGACCTCCTGCGGAGCACGACCTACGGCGTCGGCCAGCTCGTCCGCGCCGCCCTCGACGCCGGTGCGCGGCGCGTCGTCGTGGGCCTCGGCGCGAGCGCGGCGCTCGACGGCGGCGCCGGGATGCTCGCCGCGCTGGGCGTGCGGCGGTCGGACGCCGCGGGGACCCGGCTCGCCCCCGGGGCCGCGGCCCTGCGCGAGCTGGCGACCCTGTCGGGCGCGCCCGACCCGCGACTGGCCGACGTCGAGCTGGTGGTCGCCACGGCGTCCGAGGCCCCGCTGCTCGGCCTGTTCGGCGCCGCCGCCACCGCGGGCCCCGCCGCCGGTGCGTCCCGGGAGGAGGTCGCCCTGCTCGACGGCGCGCTCGTCCGCTGGGCCGATGCCCTCGAACCGCACCTCGGCGTCGCGGTGCGAGACCTGCCCGGCGCCGGAGCGGACGGCGGGCTCGGCGCGGCGCTGCTCGCGCTCGGCGCCGTCCGCGAGCCCGACCTCGAGCTCGTCCTGGGGTGCGCGCGGGTCGCCGAGCGGGTGGCGGCGGCCGACCTCGTCGTCACCGCGGAGGCGGTGCTCGAC
>CAXTFU010000206.1:0-8576 GCA_964243385.1 uncultured bacterium
GGGCGGCGCGGTGGGCGGCGCGGCGGGCGGCGCGGCGGGGGCTGCGTGGCAGTGCCAGGCGGGGGGTGCGGACGCGTCGTGCGCGTGAGGTCATGGACTGCTCCGTCCTGCGCCCGGCCGGTCCGGGGCTGCTCCGACGGTGCGCGCGCCACCTGCGGGCGGGCTGGGGAGCACCTGGGTGCTCCCTGGACGCGTCGGCCGGCTCGTCCCCGGGGCGCAGCCGGTCCTCGCGACCGCCTGCGGGGCGGCCCGTGGCCCGCTAGCGTTGCGCCGCGTGATGCGTCGTCTCGAGACACGGTGACGGCAGGCGCGCGAGCTGGCGGGCCGGTCGACTTCGAGGCGCTGTTCCGGGCGATCCCGACCGCGTACCTCGTGATGACGCCCGACCTCGTGATCGTCGAGGCGAACGGGGCCTACCTGGCCAGCGTGGGCCGCACGCGCGAGCAGCTCGTCGGTGTCCCGGTGTTCGAGGCCTTCCCGCCCGCGCCCGACGCGCTCGACGACAGCGGCGTCTCCCGGGTGCAGCGCTCCTTCGAGCGGGCGCGCGACACCGGCCAGCCGGACACCATGCCGGTGCAGCGCTACGACATCCCGGACGTCGGGACCGGCACGCTGGTGACCCGCTTCTGGTCGCTCATCAGCGTGCCCGTCCTGGACGAGCAGGGACGGACGGCCCTGGTCGTCCAGCGCGCCGAGGACATCACCGACTTCGTCGACGCGCGCGACCGGGCCAGCGCCGGCGAGGACGCCGCGTGGCGGCGTCGCGTCGAGGAGGTCGAGGCCGACCTCTACGCCCGTGCGCAGGACCTGTCAGCGGCGCTCCAGGCCGAGGAGCTGGCCGGGCGGCGCCTCGCCCGCCTCGCAGAGGTGGCGCTGCAGCTGACGGCCGCCGAGTCGCTCGACGACCTCGAGAGCATCGTCGTCGGGCGCGGGCTGCCGGTGCTCGACGCCGCCGGCGGGGCGATCGTCGTGCCGGACCGCGAGCGCGGCGGCTGGCGCCTCGCGTCGAGCAGCACGCTCGGGCAGGACATCGCCGTGACCTACGGGCACGCGCCGCAGGGCAGCGCGTTCCCCGCCTGCTGGACGGCGCGCACCGGCACCCGGCTGCTGCTGCCGGACCGGCGCTCCGGCCTGGAGTTCTCCGCGGGCATGGCGCAGGTGCACGCCGACACCGGGTGCTGCGCCTGGGCGTTCCTCCCGCTGCGCGTCGGTGACGAGCTGCTCGGCTCCCTGGCGGTCGCCTGGGTCGCCGAGCGGTCCCTCTCCGCCGAGGAGCTCGAGCTGCTCGACGGCTTCGCGGCGCAGCTGTCGCAGGCCCTGCAGCGCATCCGCGCGACCGAGGCGCAGCGCGCCGCGGCCCTGGCGGCGCAGCGCATGTCGGAGACGCTGCAGCGCAGCCTGCTCACCTCGCCGCCGTCGCCGCCGGGGCTGCACATCGCGGTGCGCTACCAGCCCGCGGCGCAGGAGGCGCAGGTCGGCGGCGACTGGTACGACGCCTTCGTCACCGCCGGCGGCTCGACGCTGCTGGTGGTCGGCGACATCACCGGCCACGACCGGATCGCGGCGGCAGCGATGGGACAGGTCCGCAACCTGCTGCGGGGCATGGCCTGGGACAGCGACGACAGCCCGGCGGTGCTGCTCGCCCGGCTCGACGGCGCGCTGCGCGGGCTCGACCTCGACACCCTCGCCACGGCGGTGCTCGCGCGGGTGGAGCAGACCGACGACGACCGCGACACCGGCGTGCGCCGCCTGCGCTGGTCGAACGCCGGGCACCCGCCGCCGCTGCTGCGCACCCCGTCGGGCGAGGTGCGGGTGCTCGACGCCAGCCCGGACCTGCTGCTCGGGCTCGACCCGGCGACCTCGCGCGGCGAGCGGGTGACCGTGCTCGAGCCCGGCAGCACACTGCTGCTCTACAGCGACGGCCTCGTCGAGCGGCGCGCCGAGAGCCTGGACGACGGGATCGCCCGCCTCGCCGGCCTGCTGGCCGAGCGGGGCGGGGTCGGGCCCGAGCAGCTGTGCGACCTGCTCGTCGCCACGGTCGGCCCGGACAGCGCCGACGACATCGTGCTCCTCGTGCTCGCCGTGGGCGACTGAGGGCGCTCAGGACGCCCGGCCCGGCTCCTCGTCCGCGTCGTGCGCGATGTGGGGCAGCTGCCGCCAGACCGCGACGACGAGCAGCGCCGAGCCGGTGAAGGCGAACCAGAACGGCGCGGTGAGGCCGGCGCGCTGGGCGAGCAGCCCGCCGACCGCCGCGCCGACCACGAGCCCGCCGTGGCTGCACATGGCGTGGACGCTGGTGACCCGGCCGAGCAGCCCCGACGGGACGGCGCGCTGCAGGACGGTCACCGACGTGGTGCCCCACACGAACGCGTGCGCACCGAACACGAGCAGCACGGCCATCGCCACCGCCGGTCGGGTGGTGCGCGCGAGCACCAGGTGGGTCAGGGTCTCGACGACCAGGCCGACCCGCATGAGGTCGCCGAGGCGGACCCGGCGCGTGAGCCACCCGTAGGAGGCGATGCCGAGCACCCCGCCCACCGCCGAGACCGCGGTCAGCAGGCCGAAGCCGACGGCGCCCAGGCCGAGGCGCTCGCTCGCGTACAGCACCAGCACCGACCAGGCGGCGCCGAAGGTGACGTTGAAGACGAGGATCGTCAGCGCCAGCGTGCGCACCGGCGGCGAGTGCAGCGTCCAGCGCAGGCCCTCGACGACGTCGTGCCGGACGTGCCGCCGCACCTCCCGGTCCTGCCCGTGCGGCGGGAGCACCAGGCGCGAGACGAGCAGCGCGCCGAGCGCGACGAGCACCGCCTGGCAGGCGAAGGGCCACACCGCGCCGGCGGCGAACAGCGCCGCGCCGAGCGGCGGGCCGCCCAGCTGGTCCAGCGCGAGGAAGCCCGCCTGCAGCCGGGCGTTCCCGACCGCGAGGTCACGGCGGTCGACCACCATCGGCAGCAGCGTGCGCGAGGTCGTGTCGGCGAACACCTCCGCCGTCCCGAGCAGGAGCAGGGCGGGGAGCACGACGGCGACCGGGGCGCGGCCGGTCGCGACGGCGAGTGCCAGCACGGTGAGCACGCCGGCGCGGACGAGGTCGACGGCCAGGACGACGAGGCGCCGGTCGAGGCGGTCGGCCAGCGTCCCCGCGTAGAGCCCGAGGACCAGCCACGGCAGCCGCTGGAGCAGGGCGGCGAGCGCGACGAGCCGCGGGTCGGAGGTCTGCGACGCCACGAGCAGCGGGCCGGCGGCCAGGGCGACGCCGTCACCCAGGTTGGTCGCCCACGACGACGCGAGCAGCCACCGGAAGGGGACGCCCAGCCGGGGCGGCACCAGCGCGGCGACGAGGCGGACGCCCGGCCGGGTGCCCCCGCGCGACCGCTCGCGCGGGCGGCGCGTCACCAGGTCGTGAGGGCGAGCCGGACCGCGACGACGAGCGCGACCGCCGCGATGCCGATGCGGAGCGGTCCGGCCGGGATGCGCCGGGACAGCGCCGCGCCGATCGGTCCGCCGCAGGCCGACCCGACGGCCAGCACCAGCGCGGCGGTCCAGTCGACCGGTGCGGTGAGGGCGTACACGATCCCGGCCGCCCCGTTGCCGACGACGGACAGGACGTTCTTCACGGCGTTCGTGCGGCGCAGCGGCTGCGGTGCGACGACACCCAGCGCGCCGAGGAACATCACGCCCTGCGCGGCGCCGAAGTAGCCGGAGTAGACGGCGATCGCGGCGACAGTCGGTCCTGCGGCGGCCGACGCGTCGCCCTCCGCCCGGCCCGTGCGGCGCACGATGCGCGGCTGCGCGAGCACGAGCAGGCCCGCGGCGCCGACCAGGACCGGGACGACGCGGTCGAAGGCGCTGCTCGGCAGGGCCAGCAGCAGGACGGCCCCCAGCAGCGAGCCGGCCGCCGCCCACACCGACCAGCGCAGGAGCCGCGGGCGCAGGCCGTGCAGCGCGTCGCGCATGCCGTAGGCGCCGCTGATGCCGCCGGGGATCATGCCCAGGCAGTTGGTGACGTTCGCCGTCAGCGGCGGCAGCCCCACGGCGAGCAGTGCCGGGAAGGTCAGCAGCGACCCGGCGCCGGCGATGGTGTTCACGGTCCCGGCGACGACGCCGGCCGCAGCCAGCGCACCGACCTCTACGAGGTCCACGGGCCGACCGCTCCGGCGGGGGGACGGGGGCGTCCCGGGCCGGTCTCCACGTCCGGCAGGCTAGACGGACGCCGCGCCGGCTCCCCGGGGCGGGGCGTCCGGCGCGGCGTGGAACCCTGCGCGGATGACGGCCGACGATGCAGCGCTGCACGAGCTGGAGCGGCAGTTCTCGCTCGTCCTGCGGCGCGCCCGGGCAGGAGCGGGCGAGCTGTCCCGCGAGGTGCACCCCGACCTGGACGGGTCGGCGTACGCGCTGCTGTCCAGCGTCGCCGAGTCCGGGACGGGGCTGCGCGCCAGCGCCATCGCCGCGCTGTTCGGCGTCGACAAGGGGGCCATCAGCCGGCAGGTGACGCGGCTCGAGCGGGTCGGGCTGCTCGAGCGGCGGACCGATCCGCACGACGGCCGGGCGATGCTGCTCGCCGCCACCGACGAGGGACGGCGCCGCCTGGCGGCCGCGGTGGCCGCGCGGCGTGAGCGCTTCCGGGCGCGGCTGGCGGACTGGCCCGAGCACGACGTCGCCGAGCTCGCGCGCCTGCTCCGGCGCCTCAACGGGGACCTGGACCGCGCCCCGCACGAGGTCCCTCCGGGGGGCGTGGAACAGTTGTCCTAGACAACTTGTTCGGCTCGGGGAAGATCCCGCACAGACAGGACCGGCCGCATGACGAGCTCCCGCACCCCGTCGTCCACCTCGGGCCCCGGCTCCCGGCCGGCCGACGCCACCCCCGCCGCGGCCCAGCCGGCCGACGCGCCGCCGGGCGGTGCAGGAGCGGCGCCGCCCGGCATGACGCCCGCCATGACGCACAGCCAGGTGCTGCGGGCGATGTCCGGGCTCATGCTGTCCATGTTCGTCGCGATGCTGAGCTCGACCGTGGTGAGCAACGCCCTGCCGACGATCCTGCACGAGCTCGGCAGCGGCACGTCCGCCTACACGTGGGTCGTCACGGCGACCCTGCTGACGACGACGGCGTCGACGCCGCTGTGGGGCAAGCTCTCGGACCTGGTCGACAAGAAGCTGCTCATGCAGCTGGCGATCGGCGTGTTCGCCGTCAGCTCGATGGTGGCCGGCCTGTCCACGTCGCTGGGCGTCCTCATCGGCATGCGCGCCGCGCAGGGCGTCGGCGCCGGCGGCATCATGGCGATGACGCAGGTGATCATGGCCTCGATGGTGTCGCCGCGCGAGCGGGGCCGCTACAGCGGCTACCTGGGCGCGGTGTTCGCCGTCGCGACGATCGCCGGGCCGCTCATCGGCGGCGTGCTCGTCGACTCCCCGCTCGGCTGGCGCTCCTGCTTCTACGTCGGCGTCCCCTTCTCGGTCGCCGCGCTCGTCGTCCTGCAGCGCACCCTCGAGCTCGCCACGGTGCGCCGGTCCGCGCGGATCGACTACCTCGGCGCGGCGCTGCTGACCGGGGGCGTCAGCGTGCTGCTCGTGTGGGTCTCGCTCGCCGGGCACGGCTTCGACTGGGTGTCCGGGACCACCGGGGCCTACGTGGCGGGCGGCGTGCTCCTGCTGGTCGCCGCGGTCGTCGTCGAACTCCGCGTGGCCGAGCCGGTCATCCCGCTGCGGCTGTTCCGCGAGCGCAGCATCGCCCTCGCGACCCTCGCCGGGCTGTTCGTCGGCGTCGCCATGTTCGGCGCGACCGTCTTCCTGGCGCAGTACTTCCAGATCGCCCGCGGTGAGAGCCCGACCGTGTCGGGCCTGCGGACGATGCCGATGATCCTGGGCCTCGCGGTCTCGTCGCTCGTCGTCGGGCGGCTCATCACCCGCACCGGGCGCTGGAAGCGGTTCCTGGTCGGCGGCACCCTGTCGGCGACCGTCGGCTTCGGGCTGCTCGGCACGATCGACGAGCGCACCAGCTTCGTGCTGCTCGCGGTGTACATGGCGCTCGTCGGCGTCGGGCTGGGCGCCACCATGCAGAACCTCGTCCTGTGCGTGCAGAACGCGGTGCCGCGCGCACAGCTCGGCGCGGCGACGGCGACCGTGTCGTTCTTCCGCTCCCTCGGCGGGGCCATCGGCGTGTCCGTCCTCGGAGCGGTGCTCGGCCACCGCGTCTCGGACGAGGTGCTCGGCGGCCTGCGCGACCTCGGCGTGGACAGCGCCCGGCTCGGTGGCAGCGGCACCGCGATCCCGGACGTGTCGACGCTGCCGGCGCCGGTCGCCGCCGTCGTCGAGGGGGCGTACGCGCACGGCGTCGCCGGCACGTTCCTCACCGCGACGCCGCTCATGGCGCTCGCCGTGCTGGCGGTGCTGTTCATCCGCGAGGTGCCGCTGCAGGGCTCGTCGGACCCGGTCGCCGCGGACGTCGAGCAGGCCGGCGCCGCCGGCGAGGTGCAGGGGGCCGCGGTCGTGCAGACCGGTCGCTGACCCCGGCTGCAGCCGGCGGGTGCGCTCACCGAGCGGACGCCGGCTCCAGCTCCGCCGCCGCGCGCTCGCGGGTGCGGCGCCGGCCCTCCTCGCGGACGACGACGGCCACGGCCACGACCGTGAGCGCGCCACCGACGAGGGTCAGCGACGTCACGTGCTCGTCGCGCAGCACCGCGCCGAGCGCGACGGCCACGACCGGGTTGACGTACGCGTAGGTGCTCACCTGCGAGACGGGCGCGACGCCGAGCAGCCAGGCGTACGCGGTGAACGCGACCAGCGAGCCGAAGACCACGAGGTAGCCGAGGGCCAGCCAGCTGGCCGGAGACACCGCGGCGACGTCGAGCCGCTCGCCGCGCAGCGTGCCCACGAGCAGCAGCCCGGCCGAGCCGGCGGCCATCTCGAGGGTGGTCGTCATGAGCGCGTCCTTCGGCAGCTCGGCGCGGGTGGCGGTGAAGGTGCCGATCGACCACAGCAGCGAGCCGACGACCACGGTCGCCACCGCGAGGCCCGCGACGTCGTCGGGACGCGCCCCGGGCAGCAGCAGCACGGTGAGGCCGACGAAGCCCAGGGTCACACCGCCCACGGTCCTCGCCGACGGTCGGTCGTCGGCGAGCCAGCGCAGCAGGACGACCCAGACCGGGATGACCGCCACGAGCAGCGCCGTGAGTCCGGACGGCAGCTCGGCCGACTCGGCGACCGCGACCAGCCCGTTGCCGCCGAGCAGGAGCAGCAGCCCGATGGCCGCCGCCGAGCGCACCTGGCGGCGGGTCACGCGCAGGGCTGCCCGTCCGCGGCGCGCGGCGACGTACGCCAGGAGCAGCAGCGACGCCGTGCCGAAGCGCAGGCCCATGCCGACGAGCGGGGGGACGGTGTCGACGACGTACGCGATGGCCAGGTAGGTGGAGCCCCACACGACGTACACGAGCCAGAGCCCCGTCCACACCTGCCAGCCGGGCACTCCGGGTCGGGTCACGTCGACAGCGAAGCAGGCGGGCGGTCCGGCGGGACAGCGACATCCTGAGGGGTGGGACGGGCCCTCGGGTCCACATGCGGCAGCGCCCGCCGGTGGTCCGGGAGGACCACCGGCGGGCGCCGACGTCGTGCGGTGGGACTACGCCGCGACGCGCTCGGGCTCGACGGGACCGGGGCGGCCGGGGACGACCGTCGAGACGACGGCGTCCTGCGCCTTGGCCAGGAAGTCGTTCGGGAGCGAGAGCCGGATGACGGTCTTCCACGCCGACGCCAGCTGCTTCGGGAACGGGCCGGTGACGTAGGTCAGGCCGTAGCGCTCGAACAGCTCCTGGATCTTCGGCGAGATCTCCTTGTAGCGGTTGCTCGGCAGGTCCGGGTACAGGTGGTGCTCGATCTGGAACGACAGGTTGCCGGTCATCATGTGCAGCGCCTGACTGCCCGTGATGTTCGCGGCGCCCAGCATCTGGCGCAGGTACCACTCGCCGCGGGTCTCGCCCTCGATGGAGGTCTTCTCGAAGGTCTCGACGCCCTCGGGGAAGTGGCCGCACATGATGACCGAGTGCGTCCAGAGGTTGCGGACGAGGTTCGCCGTCGCGTTGGCCGCGAGCGTCGGCAGGAACGACGGGCCCGACAGGACCGGGTGCACGACGTAGTCGCGCGTCGCCTGGCGCTTGATCTTGGCGAGGACCTGCTTGGCCTGCCGCTTGAAGGTCGGCTTGTCCTTGCGGCCCTTGAGGTACTTGCCGATCTCGAGGTCGTAGGCGGCGATGCCGTACTCGAAGAAGCAGGCGTTCAGCAGGTTCCACAGCGGCTGGCCCAGGTAGAACGGCGCCCAGCGCTGGTCCTCGTCGACGCGCATGATGCCGTAGCCGAGGTCGTTGTCGCGGCCCAGCACGTTGGTGAACGTGTGGTGGATCTGGTTGTGCGAGTGCTTCCACATGTCCGACGGGGAGGCGTTGTCCCACTCCCACTGCGTCGAGTGGATCTTGGGGTCGCGCATCCAGTCCCACTGGCCGTGCATGACGTTGTGGCCGATCTCCATGTTCTCGAGGATCTTGGAGACCGACAGGCCGGCGGTGCCGAGCAGCCAGGCGGGCGGGAAC
>CAXTFU010000207.1:0-8569 GCA_964243385.1 uncultured bacterium
GGTCCGGAGCGCGTCGCCGCCTGCATCAGCCGGTGGCGGTCGTGATCCTCTTGCCGAGGTCGGACACGTAGCTGTAGGTGTTCAGCAGCGACACGAACGAGCCTCGGCGGACGCGGCGCGAGGTCTGCCCGGCGGCGGCCACCGCGCCGATGCCCTCCTCCTGCGTGACCTCCTGCACGGCGGTGAGGGCGCCGGTCAGCGAGCCCTTGCTCGAGGCGACCCCGCCGGCCCGCATGACCGTGGCGAACACGCTCTCGGCGTCGACGTCGTCGGTGACGACCGCCGCGGTGCCGTTGGCCAGCACGAGGTCGCTGGGCGCCGGACCCCACACGCGCAGGTCGGAGGAGGCCCGTCCGCTCACCGTCCTGGCCGTCGTCGCGACGGAGCTGGTGCAGAGCACCGCGCCGGCCACCGCGACGGGGGTGCGCGCCGTCGTCCCCCGCGCCACCCGGTAGCGGGAGACCGTCCCGGCCACCCAGTACTCCCGGCTCGCGAAGCGCAGGTGCGGGTCGAGCGCCCGGTCGGCCTCGGCCACGATGGTGCGGGTGGCGGTGCGGTCGAGCCGGCTGCCGGCCGGGCAGCTCTGCACGACGCTGATGGTCGCGCCGGCCGGCAGCGCTCCCGAGACGGCGGAGATGGAGACGTGCCCGCTGATGAGCGGGCGGGTGGCCGCGGCGCCGGCGGGGGCCGGGACGGCCACCGCGAGGGCCGTGCCGACCGCCGTCAGGGCGAGGGCCCCGGCGCTGCGGCGGGTGGGGGTGGTGGTGCTGCTCATCGGAGCTCCTGCGGTGCGTCGGGGGCGGGGCAGGGAGGCTTCCGTGCACCGGTGGGCGATCGGCCCGGGCGCAAGGTAGGAGATCGCGAGCGTGGTGTCTGCACCCGTTCGCGTGGTGTCGGCCCGGTCGGCCCGGGAACGTCGCCGCGCCCGACGCCCCCGCCCCTTGCGCCGCCGCCGCCCGCCCGTCGCCCGGCCGGGCGCTGCGCGGGCCGCGGGTCCGTAGTGTGCTCGCCGAGGCCTTGCGCGCGGACCCTGCGGACGGGCGAGGCACGGCCCCGACCGACGTGGAGGACGATCGCGTGGACAAGCAGCAGGAGTTCGTGCTCCGGACGCTCGAGGAGCGCGACATCCGCTTCGTCCGTCTGTGGTTCACCGACGTCCTCGGGACGCTGAAGTCGGTGGCGATCGCGCCCGCCGAGCTCGAGGGCGCCTTCGCCGAGGGCATCGGCTTCGACGGCTCGGCGATCGAGGGCTTCGCGCGGGTGCACGAGAGCGACATGCTCGCCAAGCCCGACCCGTCGACCTTCCAGGTGCTGCCCTGGCGCGAGTCGGACGGCGCGCCCGGGACCGCTCGGATGTTCTGCGACATCACGATGCCCGACGGGACCCCGTCCTGGGCCGACCCCCGGCACGTCCTGCGCCGGGCGCTCGGCAGGGCCGCCGACGCCGGGTTCACCTTCTACACCCACCCCGAGATCGAGTTCTTCCTGCTCAAGGGCCAGCCGGCGGCGGGCCAGGCGCCGGTGGCGGTCGACGCCGCGGGCTACTTCGACCTGACGCCGCACGGCGTCAGCCAGGACTTCCGGCGCGACGCCATCACGATGCTCGAGCGGATGGGCATCTCGGTCGAGTTCAGCCACCACGAGGTGGCTCCCGGCCAGCAGGAGATCGACCTGCGCTACGCCGACGCCCTGTCGACGGCCGACAACATCCTCACCACCCGGCACGTCATCAAGGAGGTGGCGCTCTCGCAGGGCGTGTACGCCACCTTCATGCCCAAGCCCTTCAGCGCCCAGCCGGGCAGCGGCATGCACACGCACCTGTCGCTGTTCGAGGGCGACCAGAACGCCTTCTACGACGGCAACGACCCGCTGCACCTGTCGAAGGTGGCCAAGCACTTCATCGCCGGGCTGCTGCAGCACGCGGCCGAGATCACCGCCGTGACGAACCAGTGGGTGAACTCCTACAAGCGGCTGTGGTCCGGCGGCGAGGCCCCGCCGTACGTCTGCTGGGGGTCCAACAACCGCAGCGCGCTCGTGCGGGTGCCGATGTACAAGCCGAAGAAGAGCGGGTCGACCCGCATCGAGGTGCGCAGCCCGGACAGCGCCACGAACCCCTACCTGTGCTTCGCGGTCCTGCTCGCGGCCGGGATGAAGGGCATCGAGCAGGGCTACGAGCTGCCGCCCGGCGCCGAGGACGACGTGTGGACGCTGTCCGACGGCGAGCGCCGGGCGCTCGGCATGCGGCCGCTGCCCGGCAGCCTGGCCGAGGCCATCTCGGTGATGGAGACGAGCGAGCTCGTCGCCGAGACGCTCGGCGAGCACGTCTTCGACTTCTTCCTGCGCAACAAGCGCGCGGAGTGGCAGGCCTACCGCGCCGAGGTCACGCCGTTCGAGCTCGGCCGCTACCTCCCCGTCCTGTGAGCGCGCCCCGCCCGACCACCGCGCTGGTCGTCACGCACTCGGCCGGCGAGGGGCCCGGCACCCTGGCCGAGTGGCTGCCGGCGGCCGGGCTGGCGCTCGAGGTCGTCTCGCCCTGGGCCGGGGACGAGCTGCCGTCCGACCCCACCGCGTACGACGCCCTCGTCGTGCTCGGCGGGCCGCAGCAGGCGTACGACGACCGGTCGGCGCCGTGGCTGCGGGCGACCAAGGACCTGCTGCGCGCGGCCGTGGCCGCGCGCGTGCCGACGCTCGGCATCTGCCTGGGCGCGCAGCTGCTCGCCGAGGCCACCGGCGGTCGCGTGGCGAAGGGCGAGGACGGCGCCGAGGCCGGCGCCCGGCTCGTCGCCAAGCGCGACGCGGCGTGGGCGGACGAGCTGTTCGTCGACGTGCCGCTCACCCCGACCGTCGTGCAGTGGCACGAGGACGTCATCGTCGACCTGCCGCCGGGCGCCGTCCTGCTGGCCCGCAGCACCAAGTACGAGCACCAGGCGTTCCGGCTCGGCGACCGCGCCTGGGGCCTGCAGTTCCACATCGAGACGCCGCCGGACATGGTCCGCCGCTGGGGCGCGGAGTACGGCGCGGCGGTCGTCGAGGCCGGGCTCGACCCGGTGGCGCTGGCCGAGCGGGCGGTCGACGAGCTGCCCGAGGTCGAGGCCTGCTGGCGCCCGCTGGTCGAGCGGTTCGCCGGCCTCGCCGCGGGGCGCGGTCGCGTCGCGCTGCCCCTGCTCGAGCACTGAGCCGGCGCCCGTGACGGTCTTCGACTCGCGCTCGAGCGGCGCGGCGACGCTCGTCCGCCTCGGCTTCGGGGACCCCGACGGCACCGCCGAGGCGCTCGAGGGCATCGGCCTGTGGCATGACGGCCGTCCGTCCGACGACGGCGCGGGAGCGGTCGTCACCGACCTCGCCGACGTCGCCGACCCCGACCTCGCGCTGTCGAGCCTGGTCGTCCTGCTCGGCGAGGCGCCGGACGGCGACGCGCTGCGCGAGGCGCTGTGCCGGTCGTCGTCGCTGCGGCGGCGGCTGCTGGGGGTGCTCGGCGCGAGCATCGCGCTCGGTGACCACCTGGTGGCGCACCCCGAGCACTGGCGGGCGCTCGAGGACGACGACGTCGACGCGGTGCGACCCACGCTGTACGGCCTGCAGGCGGCGCTGCTCGCGGCCGTGCGCGCTCCGGCCGGGGCGCTGCCGTGGGGGACCGGCGGGGCGCGCGCCGGGCTCACCGGCCGCGAGGCGGTCGAGGCGCTGCGCACCGCCTACCGCCGCTGCCTGCTCGTGCTCGCCGCCCGCGACGTCACCGGCACGGTCTCGGTCGAGCAGGTCGGCGCCGAGATGGCCGACCTCGCCTCGGCGACCCTGTCGGCCGGGCTCGCCGTCGCGCTCACCACGCTCGCGGCCGACGCGACGCCCTGCCGGCTCGCGGTCATCGGCATGGGCAAGGCCGGCGGGCGCGAGCTGAACTACGTCAGCGACGTCGACGTCGTGTTCGTCGCCGAGCCGCTCGAGGGCCAGCCGGACGAGCCGGCCCTGCGCACCGCCACCCGCCTGGCGAGCGAGATGATGAGGGTCTGCGCCGACGTCGCCTGGCCCGTCGACGCCGGCCTGCGCCCCGAGGGCGGCGCCGGGCCGCTCGTCCGCACGCTCGCCAGCCACGAGGCCTACTACCGGCGCTGGGCCCAGACGTGGGAGTTCCAGGCGCTGCTCAAGGCACGTCCGCTCGCCGGCGACCTCGCGCTCGGTCAGGCCTACGTCGACACCACCGCGCCGATGGTGTGGCGGGTCGGGGAGCGCAAGGGCTTCGTCGAGGACGTGCAGGCGATGCGGCGGCGGGTCGAGAAGACGCTCGTCGGCGACCGGGCCGCGCGCGAGGTGAAGCTCGGCCGCGGCGGCCTGCGCGACGTCGAGTTCGCCGTGCAGCTGCTGCAGCTCGTGCACGGCCGGACCGACGACAGCGTCCGCAGCGGCACGACCCTGCTCGCGCTCGAGCAGCTGGCGACCGGCGGCTACGTCGGCCGCGAGGACGCTCGGCACCTCGCCGAGGCCTACCGGTGGCTGCGGACCGTCGAGCACCGCCTGCAGCTGCACCGGCTGCGGCGCACGCACCTGCTGCCCCCCGCCGACGACGCGGTCGCGCTGCGGCGCCTGGCCCGGGCGGTCGGCTACCGCAAGGACGCGCTGCAGGTGTTCCGGCGCGAGCGCGCCGGCTACGGGCGCGAGGTGCGCCGGCTGCACGAGAAGCTGTTCTACCGGCCGCTGCTCGGCGCCGTCGCCCGCCTGCCGGCCGAGCAGGCCCGCCTGACGCCGGCCGCGGCGAGGGCCCGGCTCGAGGCGCTGGGCTTCGCCGAGCCGGCGGTCGCCCTGCAGCACCTCGAGGCGCTCACGGCGGGGGTGTCGCGGCGCGCGGTCATCCAGCAGACGCTGCTGCCCGCGATGCTCGGCTGGTTCGCCGACGCCGCCGACCCCGACGCCGGCCTGAAGTCCTTCCGGCAGGTGTCGGACGTGCTCGGCGGCACGCCCTGGTACCTGCGGCTGCTGCGCGACGAGGGCCAGGCCGCGGAGCGGCTCGCGCGGCTGCTCGCCTCGTCGCGCTACGTCGCCGACCTGCTCGGCCGCGCCCCGGACGCCGTGCGGCTGCTCGCGTCCGACGACGAGCTCGCGCCCCGCCCGCGCGCCGCGCTCGAGGGCGCCTTCGTCTCGGTCGCCCGCCGCCGCAGCGACTGGGAGGGGACCGTGGCAGCGGCCCGCGGGATGCGCCGCGAGGAGCTGCTGCGCGTGGCGTGCGCCGACCTGCTCGGCCTGCTCGACCTCGGCCAGGTCGGTGCGGCGCTGTCCGACGTCGCGGCGGCCGTGCTCGCCGCCGCCCTCGAGACGGCCACCCGCAAGGTCGAGGCCGAGCGCCGCGGCCCGCTGCCCGTGCGCATGGCGGTGCTCGCGATGGGCCGGCTCGGCGGTCGGGAGCAGGGCTACGGCTCCGACGCGGACGTGCTGTTCGTGCACGAGGCGAACGCCGGGGTGACCGACCGGGAGGCCGCCGCGGCGGCGCACGACGTCGCGCACGAGCTGCGCCGGCTGCTCGCCCTGCCCGCCCCCGACCCGCCGCTCGTCGTCGACGCCGACCTGCGGCCCGAGGGCAAGCAGGGGCCGCTGTCGCGCAGCCTTGCCTCGTACGCCGTCTACTACGAGCGCTGGGCGCACGTCTGGGAGGCGCAGGCGCTGCTGCGGTGCTCGCCCCTGGTCGGCGACGCCGAGCTGGCCGATCGCTTCCTCGAGGTCGTCGCCCCGGTCCGCTGGCCCGAGGGCGGGCTGTCGGACGAGCAGGTGCGCGAGATCCGGCGCATCAAGGGCCGGATGGAGGCCGAGCGCCGGCCGCGCGGCGTCGACCCGAAGCTCGTGCTGAAGATGGGTCCCGGCGGGCTCGCCGACGTCGAGTGGGTCGTGCAGCTGCTGCAGCTGCAGCACGCGCACGCCCTGCCGGCGCTGCGGACGACCGGCACGCTCGAGGGGCTGCGGGCCGCGCAGGAGGCCGGGCTGCTCGAGGCCGACGACGCGCACGTCCTGCGCGTCGCGTGGACGGTCACCGCCCGCGCCCGCGACGCCCTGTCGCTCGTGCGCGGCAAGCCGGCGATCAGCCTGCCGTCCAGCGGACGGGAGCTCGACGGGGTGGCGCGGGCGCTCGGTTACCCTGCGGACTCGCAGGGGGACTTCCTGGACGACTACCGGCGGGCCACCCGTCGTGCCAGGGCAGTCGTCGAGAGGGTGTTCTACGCGTGAGCGATCAGCCGCAGGTCCGGACCGTCCTCGCCGGCAGCACCAGCTTCCTGCTGCGCGAGCACGCCGCAGGGGCCGGCACGGCGGGCAGCACCCCCGTCCTGCTGCTGCACGGCGTGCCCGAGACCTCCTCGTGCTGGCGCGACGTCGCCCCGCGCCTGGCCGCCGGCCGGCGGGTGCTGGCGCCCGACCTGCCCGGGCTCGGCGGCTCGGCCTATCCCGGCCCGTACGACGTGCCGTCGCTCGTCGCCCAGCTCGCCGCGCTCGTCGACGCCGAGGTGCCCGGCGGGCGCATCGACGTCGTCGGCCACGACTGGGGCGGCTCGCTGGCGCTCGCGCTGGCCGGCGCGCGCCCCGACCTCGTCCGCCGCATCGTCGTGGCGAACGCGCCGTTCCGCTCGGTGCCGCTGCGGGCGCTGCACATCCCGCTGCTGTCGCTGCCGGTGCTGCCCGAGGTGGTGTTCCGGCTCGGCGGCCGGCGCGTGGTGGGCGCGATGCTCGACCTCGGCTGGCGCTCGTCGACGCCGCTGGACGGCGAGCGGCGGGCCGAGTACGAGGCCGCCTACACGACCCGGTCGGTGCTGCACGCGATGCTCGGCTACTACCGCCAGGTGACCCGCCCCCGCCTGGCCGCCGCCGTCCGGCGCAGCACCCCGCGAGGCACGCCCCGCGTGCGGGCCGAGCAGGCGCTGGTGCTGTGGGGGGCGCTCGACCCGGTGCTGCCGATCTCGACGGGCGAGTCGGTCGTGCGCGACCTCGGCGCCGACTGCGTCATGGTGACCGTCCCCGGCGTCGGGCACTTCGTGGTCGAGGAGGCCGCGGAGACCGTGACGCAGGTGCTGCTCGACTTCCTGGCCGACGAGACCACGCCGCCCGCGCCGGTCGCCGCCGCCCCGCCGCAGTCGCCCGCCAAGGAGCACCTGCCGCTCGACCCGCCGCCGGACGCGGTCCCGGCGCCTCCCGTCGCGCCGGTGCGCGCGGCAGGGACGTCGCCGGACGCCCGCTGACCGCAGCGCCGCCGACCGCCCGCGGACCCGGCACCGCCGCCGAACTGCGGCTGAGCCGTCCGGAGGTCGTCGCCGGTGTCGTGGCGCTCGTGCTCGGCGGGCTGCACCTGCTGCTGCGCCCGCGCACCGGGACCGACATCGCGGCGCAGATCGCCCGCGCCTCCTTCGCCGGCCAGCACCCGCTCACCCCCGTCGACCTGTCCTGGTACGGCGGCGTCCACCCGTTCGGCTACAGCCTGCTGGCCCCGTACGTGCTGCACCTGGTCGGCATCGGGCTGACCGGGCTGCTCGCCGCCGTCGCCTGCGCCGTGCTGCTCGCCCGGCTGCTGCGCGGTACCGCCCGTCCCACCGCCCGTCCCACCGCCGGCCCGACCGCCGGCGCGGCCCTCGGGGCGATCTTCGCCGTGGCGAACACCGTGTCCGGGCGCACGACCTTCGCGCTCGGTGCGGTCGCCGCGCTCGCCGCCCTCGTCCTGCTCGACCGGCGCGGGCCGTCCGTCGTCGCGGCGGTCCTGTCGGCGCTGCTCAGCCCCGTGGCGGCGGCCTTCCTCGGGCTGGCGGCGGCCGTGCTCGTGCTGCAGCGGCGGCCCGGCGGCTGGTCGACCGGCGTCGCGGCGAGCGTCCCGGTGGCGCTGCTGGCCTGGCTGTTCCCGTCCGGCGGCGTGCAGCCGTACGAGGCGAGCTCGGCGCCGTACGCCGTGCTCGCCGGGCTGGTCCTCGCGGCGCTGACGCACTCGCCCCTGCTGCGCACCGGCGGGCTGCTCTACGCGCTGGCCGCCGCGCTGCTCGTCCTGCTGTCGGACCCGTTCGGCAGCAACGTCCTGCGCCTCGGGCTGCTGCTCGCCGCCCCGCTCGTCGTCGCGACCGCCACCGAGCGGTGGCGGCTCGTCGCGCCGGTCACGGCCGTCCTGCTGCTGTGGCAGGTGCAGCCGTCGTGGGCCGACCTGCGCGAGCAGCGGGCGCCGTCGTTCGTCGCGCTGAACCGGGTGCTGCGCGACCTCGACGTCCGGCGGGTCGAGGTCGTCCCGCTGCGCGACCACGGCGAGGCGGCGTTCGTCGCGCCGGTCGTGCCGCTCGCCCGCGGCTGGTCGCGGCAGATCGACACCGACCGCAACCGCCTGTTCTACGAGGGGGCGCTGTCGGCGCGGGCGTACGGGCAGTGGCTGCGCGACAACGGCGTCGACGCGGTCGCCCTCGGCCCGACGGCCCGCGCCGACGGCGGCGGCCAGGCCGAGCGGGCGCTGCTGCTCGTCGGCAGCGTCCCCGGGCTCGAGCTCGTCTGGACCGACGGCGAGTGGCGGCTGTGGCGGGTCAGCGGCACCGAGCCGATCGCCGGCCCGCCGGTGCAGGTCCTGGAC
>CAXTFU010000208.1:0-8562 GCA_964243385.1 uncultured bacterium
GGGCGGCCGCCGGGGGGGCGGCGCTGCCGCCCCCCCCCCCCCCCGCCCCCCCCGCGGGGGCCGGGGCGCTGCGGCGCGCGCTCGAGGGCCGAGCGCCGTGAGGTCCGCGCGCGCCGCCCGGCCGCTCGAGCGGTGCGTCCGGCCCCGACGTGGTGCGCTGGTCCGGTGACGACGGACGTGCCGGCTGCCGGGACGCGCTCGCGGCGGCCCGGGACGCGGCCCGGCCCGGCCGCCAGGTGACGGGCGGCAGCTAGTGCTCGCGGCGGCGGCGGCCGTGGCGCTGGGCCTGCTGCTGCTCGCCGCGGTGGTCCCTGACCGGCTCGCCCGGGCCGCCTGGCCGCGGCGCGCACCGACCTCCGGGCTGCTGCTGTGGCAGGCGCTCGGCCTCAGCGCCGGCGTGCTCGCCGTCGAGGTGGCGCTCACCGTCGCCCTCGCACCGGTCGCCGGCACGCACGTCGACGCCGTCGAGGCGGTCGCCGACGGCCGGCTCGAGGTGCGCTGGTGGTCCGTCCTCGCCCTGCTCGCCGGCCTGCTGCTCGCGGGCCGCCTGTTCACCGTGCTCGTCTCGGCCACCGTGCGCACCGTGCGGGCCCGGCACCGCAACCGCACGCTGGTCGACCTCGTCGCGACGCGCAACCCGCTGCTGCCCGGCGCGCGGGTCGTCGACCACGACGTCCCGCTGGCCTACTGCCTGCCGGGGCTGCGGCCGCGCGTCGTGCTGTCGCGCGGCGTGCTCGACCTGCTGCGCGAGGACGAGGTGCGCGCGGTGCTGGCCCACGAGCAGGCGCACGTCGACCAGCGGCACGACCTCGTGGTGCTGCCGTTCGTCGCCCTCGGGACGACGTTCCCGCGGGTCCGCGCCGTCCGCACCGCCATGGAGCAGGTGGCGCTGCTCGTCGAGATGCTCGCCGACGACCGGGCGGTCCGCCGGCACCCGCCCGAGGTGCTCGCCCGGGCGCTCTACAAGGTCGGCACGGCGTCGGTCCCGCACGGCGGGCTGGGCGCCGGCGGCGACCACGTCCTGCTGCGCGCGTCCCGCCTGGTGTGCCCGCCGCCCAGGCTCGGCTGGGCCGCCTTCGCCGCGGTGCAGGCCCTCACCGCGCTCGTGCTCGCGCTGCCGGCCCTGGCGCTGCTGCTGCCGCTCGCCGGCTGACCCGCTGACCTGCTGACCTGCTGGCACAGCACGGCGCCCGCCCCCGGATCGCGGGGACGGGCGCCGAGTCGAGGGGGCCTACTCCTGCGCGGAGCCGGCCAGGGCGGGGTAGTCGGTGTAGCCGTGGGCGTCGCCCGCGTAGAACGTGCCGCCGTCCGGCTCGTTGAGGGGCGCGCCGGTGCGCAGCCGCTCGACGAGGTCGGGGTTGGCGAGGAAGGCCCGGCCGATCGCGAACAGGTCGGCAGCGCCGCTGTCGACGGCCTCCTGTGCGGTGGCGAGCCCGGAGTCGCCGGCGAACCCGGTGCTCAGGACGAACGGCCCCGAGAACAGCTTGCGCAGCGCGTCCTGGTAGCGGGTGCCCGGGTCCTCGGTGACGTGCAGGTACAGCAGGCCGAGCGGCTCGAGCCCGAGCACGAGCGCCTCGTAGGTCGCCTCGACCTCGGTCTCGGAGATGTCGTTGAAGGTGCCGCCCGGCGACACGCGGATGCCGACCCGGTCCCCGCCGATGGCGCCCGCGACGGCCGTGGCGACCTCGACCACGAAGCGCGCGCGGTTGGCGGGCGAGCCGCCGTAGGCGTCCGTGCGGACGTTGCTGCCGTCGGCCAGGAACTGCTGCAGCAGGTAGCCGTTGGCCGCGTGCAGCTCGACGCCGTCCAGGCCGGCGTCGACCGCGCGCCGGGCGGCGTCGACGAACTCCGCGACCACGCCCGGCAGCTCGTCGGTCGCCAGCGCGCGCGGCTCGACGAAGTCCTGCATGCCCTCGGGGGTGTGCACCTGCCCGGCGGCGCGCACGGCCGACGGCGCGACGGGCTGGGTGCCCGTGATCGACGGGTGGCCGATCCGGCCGGTGTGCATGAGCTGCGCGACGATGCGGCCGCCGCGGGCGTGCACGGCCTCGGCGACGAGGCGCCAGCCGGCGACCTGCTCGTCGGTGTGCAGCCCCGGCGTGCCGGGGTAGCCCTGGCCGACGGCGGAGGGCTGCGTGCCCTCGGTGACGATCAGGCCGGCGCTCGCGCGCTGGCCGTAGTACTCGGCGTTCAGCGCCGTCGGCACGCCGTGGGCACCGGCCCGGTTGCGCGTCATCGGCGCCATCACGAAGCGGTTCGCGAGGTGCAGCGGGCCGAGGTCGTACGGGGCGAACAGGTCCGTGGTCAAGGGTCCCCCAGGTCGTGGTGCGAGGCCCCGGTCAGGTCCCACGTGGTCTGCAAGGAGGCTGCGGGGTCGTCCGTTCCCGGTTGTGCGCGAGGTCACGGGAGTCGTCGACTGGGTGCGTTCGTCCGCGTTCGTCCGTCCGCCGGTGCGCCCGCGAGACGCGTACGCGGTGATGTCGGCGGGCGGACGCGGTGGCGCCCGCCGCCGGAGTCCGGTGACCCTGCGGACCTGGCGCCCGTCCCCTCGCGCCTCCACGGTCCTGCCGGGTCTCCGGCCCCTCCGGCTGTGCTGCGCGCCTCGGGAGGTCGTCCGGCTGCCCCGGCCGGCCATGGTGCACACGTCCTGATCCGCTCGGCCGCACGCCCACGCTCGGTGGCCGGCGACCACCCACCCGGAACGATCAGGACGTGTGCCGCAGGGCGCGGCTCGGCGCCCTGCCGGCCAGCTGCGTGCCCTCCGCGGACCGGTCGGGCGTCCGTCCGGTCACCCGGTGCTGCTGCAGCACGCAACCTGCACGCCGAGCTGGCCCGGCACTGGCCGCCGCCACCGTGCACACGTCCTGATCCGCTCGGCCGTTCGTGCACGCCCGCCATCGGTCGGGACGGCAGCTCCGACGATCACGACGTGTGCGACACGCACGCTGCTCGCGAGCGGACCCGCACGGTGCTCCGGCGAGGCCACGGCAGCCCCCGTCCCTGCCCGGCCCCTCTGCGACCGCCCTCAGGAGCAAGGCGCTCGGGAACGCCTGCCTCAGAGCCAGCGCTGCGCCCGCGCTCGACGCTGGAGTCGGTCACGGTGCACACATCGCGGTCGGGCCGCCGGCGCACCCGCGCTCGTCGAGGTGCGAAACCTCGGCGCTGGCGATCAGGACGTGTGCCGCGCGGCACCCTGGAACCGTCCAGCGACGTGCGCCTTGGCGGGCGTCGCCGTTGCCGAGCGCCGCTCTGAGGCCGGCCACGACGGCGCGCACGGCGTCCGCACGCCGCGGCCGAGCGTCAGCCGACCTTGGAGACGGCGTCGGCGCAGGACTCGAGCCCGTAGGAGCGGAGGTACTCCTTGTCGACGGCCTCGGAGGTCGGTCGCTGGCCGAGCAGGGCGAGCAGGGCGGTCTGGTCGGAGCCGGCGGCGGTCACCTCGGCGGAGAAGGCCTTGCCCTCGGTGACCAGCGCCGCGAAGGGCTCGAGGACCTTGCTCTCGAGGTCGGCGCGGTCGTCCGGCGGCGGGGTGAGAGCGCTCAGGTCGGTCTGGGCCTGCTCCGCGATCTTCACGGTCTGCGCGACGAAGGGGCCGAAGGCCTCGGGGGTCGTCGGCTGCACGAGCTCGCTGAACTGCTCGTCCGCGGAGGTGCACACCGCCGAGGCGGCCTCGACGTACGCGGGCTTCGGGTCGGGCGCCGCCTCCGGCTCGGGATCACCGCTGCAGGCGGACAGCGCAGCCGTCAGCAGGCAGACGACCAGGAGCGGGGCAGCAGCGGGACGCGTCACCGCCCCATCCTGCCCTCAGGTGGGCCGGCGGCCGAGCACCCAGCACGCGACGGCGGCCGCGGCGCCGACGTTCAGCGAGTCGACGCCCGCCGCCATCGGGATCCGCACCCGCTCGTCGCTCGCGGCCATGACCTCCTCGGTGAGGCCCGGCCCCTCCGCGCCGAACAGCAGCGCCACCTTGTCGTCCGGCCCGACGACGACGTCCGCCAGGTCGGTCGCCGCGGCGTCCGGGGTCAGGGCGAGCACCCGGAACCCGGCTGCGCGCACCTCGTCGATGCCCTCGGGCCACCGGTCGAGGTAGGCGTAGGGCACCGAGAACACCTGGCCCATCGAGACGCGGACGGTCCGGCGGTACAGCGGGTCGCACGAGTTGGGGCTGAGCAGGACGGCGTCCATGCCGAGGCCCGCGGCGCTGCGGAAGACGGCGCCGAGGTTCGTGTGGTTCGTGACCGTCTCCATGACGACGACCCGCCGCGCGCCGGCGAGCACGTCCGCGGCGGTGCGCAGCGGCAGCCGGCCGAAGCTGGCGAGCGCGCCGCGGTGCACGTGGAAGCCGGTGACCGCCTGCAGCACCTCGTAGGAGGCGACCAGGACGGGGCACTCGAGCGCGGCGACGGCCGGGCTGAGGTCGGCCAGCCGCTGCGGCGACACGAGCAGCGACCGGACCGGGTACCCGGCCGCGGCGGTGCGGGCGATGACCTTCTCGCCCTCGGCGATGAAGAAACCGGCGCCCGGCTCGTGCCGCATGCGCCGGGCGCCGTCGGTGAGGCCGACGTAGTCCGCGACGCGCGGGTCGTCGGTGCGCTCGACGACCTGGGGCGGGACGGAGCTCAGGGCCGCGGCCGGGCCCGCTCGTACTGCACCGGCCAGGCCACCTCGGCGCCGAGCGCGGTCGCGGCGTGCAGCGGCCAGTGCGGGTCGCGCAGCAGCTCACGGGCCAGCAGGACGACGTCGGCCGAGCCCTCGGCGAGCACCTGCTCGGCCTGGTGCGGGTCGGTGAGCAGGCCGACCGCACCGGTCGGGACGCCCGCGTCGCGCCGGACCTGCGCTGCGAACGGCACCTGGTAGCCGGGGCCGGTGACGATCGTCGAGCCGTCGGTGTTGCCGCCGGAGGAGCAGTCGACGAGGTCGACGCCCCGCGACACGGCCTCCTTGGCGAGCGCGACGGAGTCCTCGGGCGTCCAGCCGCCCTCGACCCAGTCGCTCGCCGAGATGCGCAGGACGAGCGGCCGGTCCTGCGGCCAGGCCGCCCGCACGTCCTCGACGACCTCGAGCACGAGGCGCATCCGGCCGGCGAGGTCGCCGCCGTAGCCGTCGGTGCGGGTGTTCGACAGCGGCGACAGGAACTCGTGCAGGAGGTAGCCGTGCGCGGCGTGCACCTCGACGAGGTCGAAGCCCGCGTCCAGTGCGCGCCGCGTCGCCGCGACGAAGTCGGCCCGGACCTTCGCGATGCCGGCCTCGTCGAGGGCCTGCGGCTCGGCGAGCCCGGGGAACGCGCCGTCGGTCGGGCCGACCGGCGTCCAGCCGCCGTCCTCGGGCGCGACGGCCCCACGGCCCTCCCACGGACGGCGGCTGCTGCCCTTGCGCCCGGCGTGCGCGAGCTGCACACCCGCGAGCGCGCCCTGGGCCTGCACGAAGGTCACGATGCGGCGCCAGGCCTGCGCCTGCTCGTCGTCCCAGATGCCGGTGTCCTGCGGGCTGATGCGGCCCTCGGGGCTCACGGCGGTCGCCTCGGTGAGCACCACACCGGCCCCGCCGACGGCGCGCGCGCCGAGGTGGACGAGGTGCCAGTCGGCCGGCATGCCGTCGACGGCGGAGTACTGGCACATCGGCGCCACCCAGATGCGGTTGCGGGCGGTGCGCCCGCGCAGGACCAGCGGTGTGAACAGGTGCGTCATGACAGGTGCCAACCGCGTCCGAGAGGTGACATTCCGCCGGTAGGGTGCGATGCCGCGCACACCCCGCCACGCACGCCCACGCGCCCCGGAGGAACTCGTCATGGCCGACCTCGGAGACACCAGTCAGGCGGACACCGCCCACAAGCACAAGATGACCTCGTGGATCACGGTCGGCCTGATCACCGTGGCGAGCATCGTGCTGGGGTTCGCCTTCGTCTTCCGGTCGATCCCGCTGGCGATCGTCGGCGGCGTGGTCCTGCTGGCCGGCGTCGTGCTCGGCATCACCGGCGGGATCATGGAGGACGCGGAGTAGCTGGGGCTCGGGGGAGGTCCGCCGTGTCCCGCCTCGTCCACCTCGCGTACGGCACGCAGGGGCTCGACGTCGTCCTGCCCGCCGACCGGACGACCGTCGTCGAGCCCCGCTGGGAGCCGACGGTCGCCGATCCCCGCGCGGTCCTGCGCGCGGCGATGACCGCGCCGGTCGCCGGTCCCCCGCTGCGCGACCGGGTCCGCCCCGGCGCGACCGTCGCCATCTCGGTCTGCGACGCCACCCGGCCGCAGCCGCGGGAGCTCATGGTCCGCGCGCTGCTCGACGAGCTCGACGGGCTCGTCCGGCTCGAGGACGTCGTCGTCCTGGTCGCCACCGGCACCCACCGCGCCAACACCGACGCCGAGGTCCGGGCGATGCTCGGCGACGAGCTCGTCGACGCGGTGCGCGTCGTGAACCACGACGCCCGCGACGACAGCACGCTCACCTTCATGGGCGTCCACGGCGACGGCGTCCCCGTCTGGCTGTGCAGCGAGTGGGTCGACGCCGACGTCCGCATCACCACGGGCTTCGTCGAGCCGCACTTCTTCGCCGGCTTCTCCGGCGGGCCGAAGATGATCACGCCTGGGCTCGCGGGGCTCGAGACGGTGCTGACGCTGCACGACGCCCGGCGCATCGGGCACCCGGACGCGCGGTGGGGCGTGTGCGAGGGCAACCCGGTGCACGACGACATCCGGGCGGCGGCGATGTCGACCGGCGCCGACTTCTCGCTCGACGTCGTGCTGAACCGCGAGCAGGGGATCGTCGCGGCGTTCGGCGGCGACCTGCTGGCAATGCACGAGCAGGCGCGCGAGCGCTCGCGGGGCCTTGCCATGGCGCCGGTTCCGGGTGAGTTCGAGGTGGTCCTGACCACGAACGCCGGCTTCCCGCTCGACCAGAACCTGTACCAGGCGGTGAAGGGCATGTCGGCCGCGGCCACGGTGGTCCGTCAGGGCGGGCTCATCCTGTGCGCCGCCGAGTGCCGCGACGGCTTCCCCGACCACGGCAGCTACCGCGAGGTGCTGGCCTCGGCCGACTCGCCGCAGGCGCTGTTCGACGAGATCTCCGCCCGCGAGGTCACCGTCCCGGACCAGTGGCAGGTGCAGGTGCAGGCCAAGATCTCGATCAAGGCGCGGGTCGGCGTGCACTCGGGTCACCTCAGCGCCGAAGACCTGCGCTCGGCGCACCTCGAGCCGGTCCCGGACCTCGCCGAGGCGGTCGAGCGGGCGCTGCACGACGGCGGGCCCGAGGCGCGGGTGTGCGTCCTGCCCGAGGGTCCGCAGACGATCCCGTACCTGGTCTGACGGCTCGTCAGGCCGCCGGGGCCGGGTCGCACTGCGCCGACAGCGGCACGGTGAAGCGGACGACGGTGCCGCCGCCGGGCCGGTTCTCGGCGCCGACCGTGCCGCCCTGCGCCTCGACGAGCTGCCGGACGATGTAGAGCCCGAGGCCCACACCGCCGTACTCGCGGGTGTTCGTGTCACCGCCCTGGAAGAACGGGGTGAACAGGCTGGCCCCGCCGCCGTCGGGGATGCCGATGCCCTCGTCGCACACCTCGACGGCGGCAAAGCCCCCCTCCTGGCGTGCGCGCAGCAGGACCGTGCCGCCGTGCGGGCTGTACTTCACCGCGTTCTCGAGCAGCTGCCCGACGATGTGCTCGAGGTTCGACGGGTCGCCGAGCGCGACGAGCGGTCCGCTCGGCAGGTCGGCCTCGAAGCGGTGCCGGGTCGACGCCGCCCCGAAGCTGCGCAGGCACGCCTCGAGCGCCTCGGACAGCGAGAACGGCCGCGCGTCGGCCGAGTGCCGCGACGCGCTGGCCCGGGCGCCGAGCAGCAGGTGCTCGGTGAGCGCGACGAGGGCGTCCGTCCGCTCGGCCACGGTGGCGAGCGCGGCGAGGCGACGGTCCTCGTCCAGCACCGACCACCGGCGCTGCAGCAGGTGCAGGTAACCCTTGATCGCCGTCAGGGGGGTGCGCAGCTCGTGGCTGGTCGTCGCGAGGAACAGGTCCTTGGCCTCGTCGAGCGCCCGGTGCCGGCTGACGTCGCGCAGGGCGACGACGCGCTCGCCGGTCTCGTCCAGCACGGTGGCGACCGCCTCCACCCACCGCGCCCCGACCAGGGAGTTCGAGACCGTGCCCGGCGCGCCGAGCTCGAGCGGCGGGAGGGTGCCCAGCAGGGCCGTCCGGGGTCGGGCGAGCAGCCCGGCGGCGGCCTCGTTGCAGGACGACACGACCCCGTGCGCGTCGAGCACCAGCACGCCGTCGGCGAGGACGTCGACGACCGCCTGCTCGTGCTCGCGCAGCTCGACGACGCCCGCGTGCGTGCGGGCGTTCACGAGCGCGGCGTCGCCCTGGGCGGCGAGCAGGCGCAGCAGGTCGCGGTCCTCCTCCCCCAGGTCGTGGTCGTCGTCGAGGACGAGGTGCAGCGCACCGCCGTCGCAGGGCACCTGCACCTCGCGCCCGGTGGGCCACCTGTGCGGCGGCGGGGCGCCGACGACGGTGCCGGGCAGGCCGTCGGCGGCGACGACCGCCCCTGCGGCGCTCAGCGCCGCGCCGCGGGCGCCGAACAG
>CAXTFU010000209.1:0-8518 GCA_964243385.1 uncultured bacterium
CGAGGGCGCCACCGCGCACGGGGCGGACGGCGAGGTCCTGGCTCGGACCGGCCGCACGCCCGGCGCGTCCCCGGCGCCGGCGCCCGGTGGCTGAGCCCGGCGCGGACGGGCTGCGCGCCGAGCCCGTGCCGCCCGGCGCCGGGCCGGCCCTGCTCGCGGAGGTGCTGGACGCGCTGCCGGACTTCTGGGGCGACCGCGACCTGCGGGCGCTGCACCACCCCGTCTGGTTCCGCCAGCTGGCCGGCTCGGCGCTCGTCGTGCGCGAGGACGGCGTCCTGCTCGGCTACCTGCTCGGCACGGTGACCCCGGACGGCGCCGCGTACGTGCACGTCGTGGCCTGCCGCGGGCGGGCCCGGGGCCGCGGGATCGGCCGGCTGCTGCACACGGCGTTCGCCGCGGCGGCCGCGCGGGCGGGCGCATGGCGGGTGGAGGCGGTCACCACGCCGGGCAACGCCGGGTCGCTCGCCTTCCACCGGGCGCTGGGCTTCTCCGCCGAGCTGGTGCCGGGCTACGCCGGACCGGGCGCCGACCGGGTGCTGCTGCGCCGGGAGCTGAGCTGACGGTCACGGCCTCACGCGCCCCGTCCGGCGTGTGAGGCGGGCGTGATGCCGGCGAACCGCTGACGACACCGCGTCGTCACAGCCGGTTCGTACCGTTCTGCTCTCCGCCGCGACGGGAGCTCCGATGACGTCCACGCTGGGCACGACGCACGCCCCGGCCGCCGCTCGTCCGCACTGGATCGACGACTGGCGACCGGAGGACCGCGCCTTCTGGGACGCCGGCGGCGACCGCATCGCGCGGCGCAACCTCGTCTTCTCGATCCTGTCCGAGCACATCGGCTTCTCCGTCTGGAGCATGTGGTCGGTCCTGGTCCTGTTCCTCGGTCCGGAGTACGGCTTCGAGCCGACCGACAAGTTCCTGCTCACGATCGTCCCGACCCTCGTCGGCGCGACGCTGCGGCTGCCCTACACGTTCGCGGTCGCGACCTTCGGCGGCCGCAACTGGACCGTCTTCAGCGCGCTGCTGCTCGTCGTGCCGCTGCTGCTGGCCCTGGTCGTGCTCGAGCCGGGGGTGTCGCTGGGCACGCTGCTGCTGGTCTCGGCCACCGCGGGCGTCGGCGGCGGGAACTTCGCCTCGTCGATGACCAACATCAACGCCTACTACCCGGAGCGGCTCAAGGGCTGGGCGCTCGGGCTGAACGCCGGCGGCGGCAACCTCGGGGTCCCGGTCGTGCAGCTCGTGGGCCTGCTCGTCCTGGCCACGGCCGGGGCCACCTCGCCGCGGCTGCTCGTCGCGGTGTACGTGCCGCTCGTCCTGCTCGCCGCCCTCGGTGCGTGGCTGCGGATGGACAACCTCAGCTCGGCCAAGAACGACAAGCGGGCGATGCGCGACGTCTGCCGCGACCCGCACACCTGGGTCATCTCGCTGCTCTACATCGGGACCTTCGGCTCGTTCATCGGCTTCGGCTTCGCCTTCGGCCAGGTCCTGCAGGTGCAGTTCGCGGCCGACTTCCCGACGGCGCTGGACGCGGCCTACCTGACCTTCCTCGGGCCGCTGCTCGGCTCGCTGATCCGGCCCGTCGGCGGCACGCTCGCGGACCGGTTCGGCGGCGCCCGCGTCTCGCTGCTGACCTTCTTCGGCATGGCCGCCGGCGCGCTGCTCGTGCTCGTCGCGTCGCTGCAGGAGAGCCTGCCGCTGTACATGGTCGGGTTCGTCGTGCTGTTCGTGCTCAGCGGCCTGGGCAACGGCTCGGTCTACAAGATGATCCCGGCGATCTTCCGGGCGAGGTCGGCGCGCCTCATCGTCGCCGGTGCGGACGCGACGACCTCGGACCGCGAGGCCCGGCGGCTGGCCGGTGCGCTCATCGGGATCGCCGGGGCGATCGGGGCGTTCGGCGGGGTGCTCGTGAACGTCGCCTTCCGGCAGTCGTTCCTCAGCACCGGCACCGCCACCTCGGCCTACGTCGCCTTCGTGGCCTTCTACGCCGTCTGCGTGGCGGTCACCTGGGCGGTCTACCTGCGGCCCTCGCCCTCGCGGCTGGCCGGGGTCTGAGCGTGCGCTCGACGGTCGACACGCACTGCCCGTACTGCGCGCTGCAGTGCGGCATGACCGTGACGGCCGGGGACCGCCCGGCGACGCTCGTGCCCCAGGAGGACTTCCCGACCAACCGGGGCGGCCTGTGCGTCAAGGGCTGGACCGCCGCCGAGCTGCTGGACTCGCCGGAGCGCCTGCTCACGCCGCTCGTGCGCGACCGGCGCGACGAGCCGCTGCGGCCGGCGACCTGGGACGAGGCGCTCGACCGCATCGCCGACGGCATCGTCCGCAGCCAGTCGGCGCACGGCCGTGACAGCGTGGGCTGCTTCGGCGGCGGCGGCATGACGAACGAGAAGGCGTACGCGCTCGGCAAGTTCGCCCGGGTCGCGCTCCGGTCGTCGGCGATCGACTACAACGGCCGCTTCTGCATGTCGTCGGCGGCGACCGCGGTCATGCGCACGATGGGGCTCGACCGGGGGCTGCCCTTCCCGCTCGAGGACATCGCGGACGCCGAGGTCGTCCTGCTCGTCGGGAGCAACCCGGCCGAGACGATGCCGCCCGCGATGCAGTGGTTCGACCTGGGCCGGTCCCGCGGCGCCCGGCACGTCGTCGTCGACCCCCGCGCCACCCCTACCGCCCGCGGTGCGGCGCTGCACCTGCAGCCCGTGCCCGGCACCGACGTCGCGCTCGCCAACGGGCTGCTCCACATCGCGCTGCGCGAGGGGCTCGTCGACGAGGCGTACGTCGCGGCCCGCACGACCGGGTTCGACGAGGTCCGGCGCACGGTCGGCGCGTACTGGCCGGACCGGGTCGAGCGCATCACGGGCGTGCCCGTCGCGCAGCTGCGCGAGACGGTGCGCCTGCTCGGCACCGCCCGCTCGGCGATGGTCCTCACCGCCCGCGGCCCCGAGCAGCAGCGCACCGGCACCGACGCCGCGCAGGCCTACCTGAACCTTGCGCTCGCGCTCGGACTGCCCGGCCGGCCGTCCTCGGGGTACGGGACGATCACCGGCCAGGGCAACGGGCAGGGCGGTCGCGAGCACGGGCTGAAGGCCGACCAGCTGCCGGGCTACCGCAAGCTCGACGACCCGGCGGCCCGGGCGCACGTGGCCGCGGTCTGGGGGATCGACCCGGACGAGCTGCCCCAGCCGGGACGGTCGGCCTTCGAGATGCTCGACGCGCTGGGCACCGACGGCGGCGTGCGGGCGCTGCTCGTCATGGCGTCCAACCCGGTCGTCTCGGCCCCCGACAGCAACCGGGTCGCGAGCCGGCTGCGCGCCCTGGACCTGCTCGTCGTCAGCGACATGTTCCTGTCCGAGACGGCCGCCCTCGCGGACGTCGTCCTCCCGACCGCGCAGTGGGCCGAGGAGGAGGGCACGACCACCAACCTCGAGGGGCGGGTGCTGCACCGGCGCCGGGCGCTGCCGCCGCCGGACGGTGTGCGCACCGACCTCGAGGTGCTGCTCGCCCTCGCCACCCGGCTGGGTCGCGGCAAGTACTTCTCCGACGACCCGCGCGAGGTCTTCGACGAGCTCGGCCGGGCGAGCTCGGGCGGCACGGCGGACTACGCGGGGATCACCTACGAGCGCCTGGACGCCGAGCAGGGCGTGTTCTGGCCGTGCCCGACGGCCGACTCGCCGGGCACGCCGCGCCTGTTCACGGACCGCTTCGCGACGGCGGACGGCCGGGCGAGGTTCTGGCGCACCGCGCAGACCGCGCCGGCCGAGGTCCCGGACCGGGAGTACCCCTACTGGCTGACGACCGGCCGCGTGATGGCGCAGTACCAGTCGGGCGCGCAGACCCGCCGCGTCCGGTCGCTCGTGCTGCACGAGCCGGACGCCTTCGTCCAGCTGCACCCGGACCTCGCGGCGGCGCTCGGCATCGCGAGCGCCGACCTCGTCGAGCTGCGGACCCGGCGCGGGACCGCGCTGTTCCGCGCCCGCCTCACCGACGGGATCCGTCCCGACACGGTGTTCACGCCGTTCCACTGGGGCGGCCGGTCGACCGCGAACCGGCTCACGAACCCGGCGCTGGACCGCAGCTCGCGCATGCCCGAGTTCAAGGTCTGCGCGGTCGCCCTGTCGCGCGCCGAGGACCAGGACGTCGACCTGCGGCTGCTGCCACCCGACTGACCGCCCCCGCCCGGCCCCGAGCACGCTCCCCGAGAGGACCCCCATGCACTCCACCCCCCGCTTCCTGCAGGGCGCCTACCCGTTCGCCGGCCAGGGCCTGGACAAGCCCGGACCGGTCGACCCGGTGCTCAGCTACGTCGTGCCGGCCGGCGCCACCACCCAGCCGGTGTACTTCCGCGGCGGCAACAGCAGCGGCGAGCTCATCGCGGTCGTGCTCGTCCGCGACGGCGTCCCGATGCGCTGGTTCCCGATCGGCGCGAAGTCCGACACGTACGTGCCGCTGCGGGTGGTCGAGGACCTGCTCGCCGACACCCGCCTGGAGCTGCACGTGGCGGCGCCGGACGGCCTGACCGGCACGGTCGTCATCGACCTCGGTCTGGTGGAGGTCTGAGATGACGACCGTCGAGACCGCGACCGCCGGGCCGGAGCGGGGCACCGCAGGACGCCGCCGGCTGGTCGTCGTCGGCAACGGCATGGCCGGGGCGCGCACCGTCGAGGAGGTGCTGGCCCGGGGCGGCGCCGAGCTGTTCGACATCACGATGTTCGGCGACGAGCCGTACGGCAACTACAACCGCATCGCGCTGTCCAACGTCCTCGCCGGCTCGGAGCACGAGGACGACATCTTCCTCAACGACGTCGACTGGTACCGGGACAACGACATCGCGCTGCGGGTCGGTGTCCGCATCACCCGCATCGACCCGTGGGCCAAGGTGGTCGACGGGGACGACGGCTCCAGCACGCCGTACGACACGCTCGTCATCGCCACCGGCAGCAGTGCGTTCTTCCCGCCCATCGACGGCCTGCGCACCGAGGACGGCGGGCTGCTGCCCGGGGTCTTCGGCTTCCGCACGCTCGACGACACCCGCGCCATGACGGTCTACGCGCAGGGGCACCGGACGGCGGTCGTCATCGGCGGTGGCCTGCTCGGGCTGGAGGCGGCCCGGGGCCTGCAGGACCACCACGGCCTGGACGTCCACGTCGTGCACGCCGCGCCGACCCTCATGAACGCCCAGCTGGACGACCCGTCCGGCAGCATCCTGCGGCGCAGCGTGGAGCAGCTGGGGATCCGCGTGCACACGGCGGCCCGGACGACCCAGGTGCTCGGCGACCAGAAGGTCACCGGGGTCGCCTTCGCCGACGGCACCCTGCTGCCCTGCGACATGGTCGTCGTCGCCGCCGGCATCCGGCCCAACACCGACGTCGCGGCGCGCAGCGGGCTGCCGGTCGAGCGCGGCATCGTCGTCGACGACCAGATGCGCGTCCCCGACGTGGACGACGTGTACGCCGTGGGGGAGTGCGCGCAGCACCGCGGCGAGGTGTACGGCCTGGTGGCGCCGCTGTGGGAGCAGGCCACGGTGCTCGCCGACCACGTCACCGGTGCCGACCCGGCGGCGGCGTACCACGGCTCGCGCACCGCGACCAAGCTGAAGGTGGCGGGGGTCGACGTCGCCGCCATGGGGCTGAAGGGCCCCGAGCACGACGACGACGAGTTCGTCGTCTTCTCCGAGCCCAAGCGCGGCGTCTACAAGAGCGTCGTCATCCGCGAGGGCAAGCTCATGGGGGCCACCCTGCTGGGTGACGTCAGCAAGGTCGCCTTCCTCATGCAGGCCTTCGACCGCGGGGTGCCGCTGCCCGAGGAGCGCATCCGGCTGCTGTTCGACATCGGCGCGCCGTCCGAGGCCGTGGGCGCCGCCGAGCTCGATGACGACGCCCAGGTCTGCAACTGCAACGGCGTCAGCAAGGGCGCGATCGCCGCCTGCGTGCGGGGCGGGACCAAGAGCGTGTCCGGGGTGATGGCGGCGACCAAGGCCGGCAAGGGCTGCGGGTCCTGCAAGGGCCTCGTGCGCCAGATCGTCGACTGGGCGGCCGACGGCGCCGTCGAGGACGACCCCTCCGCCCGCTGGTACGTCCCCGGCATCCCGCTCGACAAGCCCGCGCTCATGGCGGCGGTCCGCGAGCAGGGCCTGCGGTCGGTCTCGTCCGTCTTCGCGGCCCTCGCCCCGGACGGGCAGGAGGACGCCAAGAGCAAGATGGCGCTGGCCAACCTGCTGCACATGATGTGGAACGACGAGTACGAGGACGAGCGCGACGCCCGCTTCGTCAACGACCGCGTGCACGGCAACATCCAGCGCGACGGCACCTTCTCGGTGGTCCCGCAGATGAAGGGCGGGGTGACCAGCGCGGCGCAGCTGCGCCGCATCGCCGACGTCGCGGACAAGTACGAGGTGCCGCTCGTCAAGCTCACCGGCGGGCAGCGGATCGACCTGCTGGGCATCCGCAAGGAGGACCTGCCAGCGGTCTGGGCCGATCTGGACATGCCGTCCGGGTACGCGTACGGCAAGAGCTTCCGGACGGTGAAGACCTGCGTCGGCTCGGACTTCTGCCGCTTCGGCGTCGGGGACTCGACCGCGCTCGGCATCGCGATCGAGGAGCGGTACCAGGGCATCCCGAGCCCGGGGAAGATGAAGCTCGCGGTCGCCGGCTGCCCGCGCAACTGCTCCGAGGCGCTGTGCAAGGACCTCGGCGTGGTGGCCGTCGACGGTGGGCGCTGGGAGGTCTACGTCGGCGGCGCCGCGGGAGCGCACGTGCGCAAGGGCGACCTGCTCGCGACGCTCGGCAGCCCGGACGAGGTGCTCGCGCTGGCCGGCCGGTTCATGCAGTACTACCGCGAGCAGGCGGCCTGGCTCGAGCGGACCTACGACTTCGTGCCGCGCGTCGGGATCGAGCACCTGCGGGCCGTCCTGCTGGACGACAGCGAGGGGCTGCTCGAGGGGCTGGACGAGCGCATGCAGGCCTCCGTCGACGCCTACCGCGACCCGTGGCGCGAGGGGCGCGACCCGGCCACGCCCGGGCAGTTCCGGACCTCCCTGCCCCTGACGGTGCTGCCGCAGGTGCCGGTCCGATGACCTCCGTGGTCGCGGGACAGGAGCACCGGCTCGGGCCGCTGGCCGAGATCCCGGTCGGCGAGGGACGGGCCTACGTCGTCGACGGGACGCAGGTCGCCGTCTTCCGGCTGCGCAGCGGCGTCGTCCGGGCGACGTCGGCCCTGTGCCCGCACGCGGGCGGGCCGCTCGCCGACGGGCAGGTCGACGACTGCGTCGTCATGTGCCCCCTGCACGCCAACGCCTACGAACTGGCGACCGGCACCGCGACGTCGGGGGAGGGCCGGCTCGCGGTCTACCCGGTGCGGGTCGAGGACGGCGAGGTCGTCGTGACGGTGGCGCCGGGCTAGCGTCGGGCTCCGCCGCGCGCGGTGTCACATCTCCCGCCCCCGCGGTGCTGGTGTGGCATGGAGCTGGTGCGGAGCGGACGGGCGGCGCCGGGCGCGGTCCTCGAGGACGCGCCGCGGCGCGACGACGGGGAGGAGCCTGTGCCGGTGCAGGGCTCGCCGCCCGGGACGGTGCGGTCCGACCTCGACCTCGTCTTCCGCCGCGACTACGGCCTGGTGGTCGGCGTCGCGGCCCGGGTGCTCGGCTCGCGCGACTCCGCCGAGGACGTCGCGCAGGAGGTGTTCCTGTCCTTCGGCCGCTCGAGCGTGCCGGCGGGGGAGGCCCGCGGCTGGCTCGCGGTGGCCGCCGCCCACACCGCGCTGAACCTGCTGCGCTCGGGCCGCCGCCGCGCGACCCGCGAGCAGACGGTCGCGGCGCGGGCGGACGCGGTCGTGCCCGACGTCGCCGAGGACGTCGTGCTGCGCGAGGAGCGCCGCCGGGTCCGCGAGGGGCTCGCCGCCCTGCCCCGCACCCAGTCCGTGGCCCTGGTGCTCCGGCACAGCGGCCTGACCTACGCCGAGGTCGCGGCGGCCCTCGACCTGTCCCCCGGGAGCGTCGGCACGACCGTGCGACGCGCCGAACTCGCCCTGCGCAAGGAGCTGGACCGTCATGCGTCATCCCACTGAGGGCGTCCTGCGCCGGCTGCTCGACGAGCCCGCCGGCGTGGGCGAGCCCGACCGCCGGCACGTCGTCGACTGCCCCGCCTGCCTCACCGAGCTCGCCACCGTCCGCGAGGACGCCGCCCGCGTCGGCGCCGCGCTGGACGCCGGGCACGACCCCGACCTCGACGCCGCCTGGCAGCGCCTGTCCGCCGGCCTGTCGAGCGGCGCCCGGGACCCCGGACCCGTCGCCGGCACCGTCGTGCCGCTGCGCGCCGGCCGGTCGCGCGGGCTGCTGCGCCGTCCCGCCGCGGCGGCCCTCGCGGTCGGGGTCGTCCTCACCGGCGCCGGCACCGCGGCCGCGAACGACTGGCTGCCGATCTTCCGCGCCGAGCAGGTGGCGCCCGTCCGCATCACCACCGCCGACCTCGTCGCCCTGCCCGACCTCAGCGCCTACGGCGAGCTGGCGGTCCCCGGCCCCCCG
>CAXTFU010000210.1:0-8420 GCA_964243385.1 uncultured bacterium
GCAGCGGGCGCACAGCACGCAGCGCTCGCGGTCGAGCAGCACCTGGCTGGAGATGGCGATCGGCTTGGGGTAGGTGCGCTTCACGTCGTGGAAGCGCGACTCGGCGTTGCCGTTGCTCATCGTCTGGTTCTGCAGCGGGCACTCGCCGCCCTTGTCGCAGACCGGGCAGTCGAGCGGGTGGTTGATGAGCAGCAGCTCCAGCGTGCCCTCCTGCGCCTTCTTGGCGACCGGGCTCGTGAGCTGGGTCTTCACGACCATGCCCTCGGTGACGGTCGTCGTGCAGGACGCGAGCGGCTTGCGCTGGCCCTCCACCTCGACGATGCACTGGCGGCACGCGCCGACCGGGTCGAGCAGCGGGTGGTCGCAGAAGCGCGGGATCTGGATGCCGAGCAGCTCGGCCGCCCGGATGACGAGCGTGCCCTTGGGGACCGCGACCTCGAAGCCGTCGACGGTCAGGGTGACGAGGTCGGCGGGGACGACGTCAGCGGTGCTGGGGGACGTGACGGTCACGCGTGCGCTCCGGCGAAGACGGTCGAGGCGACGGGGTCGAACGGACACCCGGCGCCGGTGATGTGGGCGAGGAACTCGTCCCGGAACAGCTGCACGCCGGAGACGATGGGGCTGGTCGCTCCGTCGCCGAGGGCGCAGAACGAGCGGCCGAAGATGTTGTCGCAGGTGTCGAGCAGCGTCGCGAGGTCGTCCTCGGTGCCGGTGCCGGCCTCGAGCCGCTCGAGGATCTGCACCATCCAGTACGTCCCCTCCCGGCACGGCGTGCACTTGCCGCAGGACTCGTGCGCGTAGAACTCCGTCCAGCGCAGCACCGCGCGCACGACGCAGGTGGTCTCGTCGAAGCACTGCAGCGCCTTGGTGCCGAGCATCGAGCCGACGGCCGCGACGCCCTCGTAGTCCAGCGGGACGTCGAGGTGCTCGGCCGTCAGCAGCGGCGTCGACGACCCGCCGGGCGTCCAGAACTTCAGCTCGTGGCCCTCGCGCATGCCGCCACCCAGCTCGAGCAGCTGGCGCAGCGTGATGCCGAGCGGCGCCTCGTACTGGCCGGGACGCTGCACGTGGCCGGACAGGGAGTAGAGCGTGAAGCCCTTGCTCTTCTCGGTGCCCATGCTGGAGAACCACTCGGCGCCGCCGAGCACGATCGACGGGACCGACGCGATCGACTCGACGTTGTTCACGACGGTCGGGCTCGCGTACAGCCCGTGCGTCGCCGGGAACGGCGGCCGCAGCCGCGGCTGGCCGCGGTAGCCCTCGAGCGAGTCGAGCAGCGCCGTCTCCTCGCCGCAGATGTACGCGCCGGAGCCGGCGTGCACGACGACGTCGAGGTCGAAGCCGGTGCCGCCGATGTCCTTGCCGAGATGTCCTGCGGCGTAGGCGTCCTGGACGGCCTGCTGCAGGCGCCGGATGACGTGGACGATCTCGCCGCGCACGTAGATGACGGCGAAGCTCGACCGGATGGCGTAGCAGGCGATGGCGACGCCCTCGACGAGCGCGTGCGGGTTCGCCATGAGGAACGGCGTGTCCTTGCAGGTGCCCGGCTCGGACTCGTCGGCGTTGACCACCAGGTAGTGCGGCTTGGCCGCCTGTCCCTCGGTCCCCTGCGGGATGAAGCCCCACTTCATGCCGGTGGGGAAGCCGGCGCCGCCGCGTCCGCGCAGCCCGGCGTCCTTCACCAGCGCGATGACGTCGTCGGGCGCCATCGCCAGCGCCTGAGGCAGGGCGGTGTAGCCGCCGTGCCGCGTGTAGCTGTCGATGTGGAAGGAGTCGGCGTCGTCCCAGTGGCGGGACAGGACCGGGGTGAAGACCATGCTCAGGCGTCCTTGCTGCTGCTGGTGGTGGGGCTGCTCGTGGCGGTGCGGCTCATGGGAGGGGCGACGTCGCCGCGCTGCTTGGCGAGCTCGAGCCCGGCGAGGGTGGCCGGACCGGCCTGCACGCCCTCGTTCGCACGACCGTCCGGGAAGCCGGCCAGCACGCGCGAGGCCTGCTTGAAGGTGCACAGCGACGACGGTCCGCGGGTGGGCGGCGGCGGGCTGCCGGCCAGGCACCCGTCGAGCAGCTCGCGGACGCTCGCCGGCGTCTGGTCGTCGTAGAACTCCCAGTTCACCATCACGACCGGCGCGTAGTCGCACGCGGCGTTGCACTCGATGTGCTCGAGGCTGACCCGGCCGTCGGGCGTCGTCTCGTTGTTGCCGATGCCGAGGTGCTGCTTGGCCTGCGCCATGAGCTCGTCGCCGCCGAGCACCGCGCACAGCGTGTTCGTGCAGATGCCGACGTGGTACTCACCGGCCGGGCGGCGCCGGTACATCGTGTAGAAGGTCGCGACCGCGCCGACCTCGGCCTTGGTGAGGCCGAGCTCCTCGGCGCAGGCGGCGATGCCCTCGGGGGTCACGTAGCCCTCGGCCGACTGCACGAGGTGCAGCATGGGCAGCAGCGCCGACCGTGGCTTGGGGTAGCGCGCGATGATCTCGCGCAGCTCGGCGCGGACGTCCTCGGACAGCATGGAGCGGTCGGTCCTCTCTGGCGACGTCACCGGTCGACGCCGCCCATGACGGGGTCGATCGACGCGACGGCCGCGATGGCGTCGGACAGCATGCCGCCCTCGCACATCGCCGACGTGGCCTGCAGGTTCGTGAAGGACGGGTCGCGCACGTGGACGCGGTACGGCCTCGTGCCGCCGTCGCTGACGGCGTGGAAGCCGAGCTCGCCACGGGGCGACTCGACCGCCGTGTAGACCTGGCCCGGCGGGACGCGGAACCCCTCGGTGACGAGCTTGAAGTGGTGGATGAGCGCCTCCATCGAGGTGCCCATGATCTTCTTGACGTGGTCGAGCGACTGGCCCATGCCGTCCGAGCCGAGCGCGAGCTGCGCCGGCCAGGCGATCTTGGTGTCCTCGACCATGACCGGGCCGGGCTCGAGCTTGTCGAGCGCCTGCTCGACGATCTTCAGGGACTCGTAGAGCTCCTGCTTGCGGACGAGGAAGCGCCCCCAGCAGTCGGCCTCGGTCGAGGTCGCCACGTCGAACTCGTACTGCTCGTAGCCGCAGTACGGCATCGTCTTGCGCAGGTCCCAGGGCAGGCCGGCCGAGCGCAGCACCGGCCCGGTGACGCCGAGCGCGAGGCAGCCCTGCACGTCGAGGTGGGCGATGCCCTGCGTGCGCGCCTGCCAGATCGGGTTGCCGGTGAGCAGCGCGTCGATGCCCTTGAAGCGGCCGGGCAGCACCTCGAGCAGCTCGCGCGCCTTCTCGACCGCGCCGGGCGGGAGGTCGTGCGCGACGCCACCGGGGCGGACGTACGCGTGGTTCATGCGCAGGCCGGTGATCATCTCGAGGACGTCGAGCACGAGCTCGCGCTCGCGCAGGCCGTTCGTCATCGCGGTGAGCGCGCCGAGCTCCATGCCGCCGGTGGCGAAGGCCACCAGGTGGCTGCTCAGCCGGTTGAGCTCCATGCACAGCACGCGGATGACCTGCGCGCGGGGCGGCGCCTCGATGCCGAGCAGCTTCTCGACGGCCAGGCTGTAGCCGACCTCGTTGAAGATCGGCGACAGGTAGTCCATGCGCGTGACGAAGGTGACGCCCTGCACCCAGTTGCGGTACTCGAGGTTCTTCTCGATGCCGGTGTGCAGGTAGCCGATGACGGTGCGGGCGGCGGTGACGCTCTCGCCCTCGAGCTCCATCACCAGGCGCAGCACGCCGTGCGTCGAGGGGTGCTGCGGCCCCATGTTGACGACGATGCGCTCCTCGTCGAGGTCGGCGCCGAGCACCTCGTTCCAGTCGCCACCGGTGACGGTGTAGACGGTGCCCTCGGTCGTGTCGCGCGCGCTCGCGGCGTACGGGTCGGCGCCGCCGACCTTCGTGCTCGTGGTGGTGTCGCTCATGCGTAGGACCTCCGCTCGTCGGGCGGCGGGATCTGCGCGCCCTTGTACTCCACCGGCACGCCGCCCAGCGGGTAGTCCTTGCGCTGGGGGTGGCCGTCCCAGTCGTCCGGCATGAGGATGCGCGTCAGCGCCGGGTGGCCGTCGAAGACGACGCCGAACATGTCCCACGTCTCGCGCTCGTGGAAGTCGGCGGTCGGGTAGACGCTCGTGACGCTCGCGACGTGCGGGTGCTCGAGCGGCACCTGCGTCTCGAGCCGCAGGCGGCGGCGGTACGTCATCGACATCAGGTGGTAGACGACGTGGAAGCGCTCGGCCTGGCTCGGGTAGTCGACACCGGAGACGCCGAGCAGCATCTCGTAGCGCTGGTCGGCGTCGTCGCGCAGGTGCTGCGCCAGCTCGGCGACCCGCTCGGGGCGGACGTGCAGCGTCAGCTCGCCGCGGTCGACGACCACGCGGGTGACGGCCTCGCCGAAGCCGGGCCAGGCCTCGGTGAGCGCGTCGACGGCCTCGTCGAACCAGCCGCCGTACGGACGCGGGCTGGACGCCTGCAGCGGTGCCTGGCGCACCAGGCCGCCGAACCCGCTGGTGTCCCCGCCGAGCGCCGCGCCGAACATGTCGGAGCCGGCTCGCACGGCGCCGTCGGTCGGGGCCACCGCGGTGCCCTCGACCGCGCCGGGCCGGGGGCCCGAGCCGCTGACGGTCATCGCTGCACCGCCGCGGGCGCGGTGTCGTCGGCCTTCCGGATCTCCTTGAAGAACGCCGCGCGCGCGTCCTTCTTGCCCTCGGGCGAGAAGCGCTGGCTGCTGGCGACCAGCTCGCGCGGGGCGTAGCCGGCGACCTCGCGGCGGCGGGCGTTCACGCCGAGCGGCTCGTCCATGATCTTGTCGTGCAGCTTGAGGATCGCGTCGATGAGCATCTCCGGCCGCGGCGGGCAGCCCGGCAGGTACATGTCGACCGGGACGATGTGGTCGACGCCCTGCACGATCGAGTAGTTGTTGAACATGCCGCCGCTGCTGGCGCACACGCCCATCGCGATGACCCACTTCGGCTCGGGCATCTGGTCGTAGATCTGCCGCACGACCGGCGCCATCTTCTGGCTCACCCGGCCTGCGACGATCATCAGGTCGGCCTGCCGCGGCGAGCCGCGGAAGACCTCCATGCCGAACCGCGCCAGGTCGTAGCGACCGGCGCCGGTGGCCATCATCTCGATGGCGCAGCAGGCCAGGCCGAACGACGCCGGCCACAGCGAGCTCTTGCGCGACCAGTTGACGACCTTCTCGACGCTGGTCAGGACGATGCCGCCGGGGATGCTCTCCTCGAGGCCCATGGGGTGCCCTCCTACCTCTCTCGGACTAGTCCCACTCGAGGCCGCCGCGACGCCAGACGTAGGCGTACGCGACGAACACGGTGCCGATGAACAGGGCCATCTCGACGAGCCCGAACAGGCCGAGGCTGTCGAAGGCGACGGCCCACGGGATGAGGAACACCATCTCGATGTCGAAGACGATGAACAGCATCGCGGTCAAGTAGAACTTCACCGGGAACCGGCCGCCGCCCATGGGCTGCGGCGTCGGCTCGATGCCGCACTCGTACGCGTCCAGCTTCGCCCGGTTGTACCGCTTCGGCCCGATGAGCGTGGACGAGACCACGGACACCACGACGAAGCCGAAGGCCAGGACGAACATGACCAGGAGCGGCACGTAGTTGTTCAGCACGGCCAGTCCTCCTTGCTGCGATGACGGCGGGTGGGGTGCGTGCGCGAGGGCACGGGATGCGGCGCGGCGGAACAGGACGGGGGCGCCGTCCGTTCGCGCTGCAGCCTACGTGCCGGGAGCCGGAGCGTCATGGCGCAGGTCACGCGGCGGGTGCGAGTCGTGACAGCCCGTTGATGACGCGGTCGAGCGCGTCGCCGCCGCGCGGGTCGCGCAGGTTCGCGAGCAGCTTGAGCGTGAACTTCATGAGCAGCGGGCGGGGCAGCCCGTGCCGCGTCGCGAGCGCCATGACGTGCGGGTTGCCGATGAGGTGCACGAAGACGCGGCCGAGGGTGTAGTAGCCGCCGTAGCGGGCCCTCATCTGCGCCGGGTAGGCCTCGAGCGCCCGCTCGCGGGCCGGCCCTGACGGGCGGGTGAGCGCCTGGACGGCCACCTCGGCGGCGAGCAGCCCCGACTCCATCGCGTAGGCGATGCCCTCGCCGTTGAACGGGTTCACGGCGCCGCCCGCGTCGCCGACGAGCAGCACGCCCCGGCTGTAGTGCGGCGTGCGGTTGAAGCCCATCGGCAGCGCCCCGCCGCGCACCGGCCCGGTCGCGTGCGCGTCGTCGAACTGCCACGCCTCGGGCATGCCGCCCGTCCAGCGCGCGAGCAGGTCCTTGTAGTCGGTCTTCTGCCAGGCGTTCGTCGTGTTGAGGATGCCGAGGCCGACGTTGCTCGTGCCGTCGCCGACGCCGAACACCCACCCGTAGCCGGGCAGCAGGCTGCCGTCCTCGCCGCGCAGCTCGAGCCACGACTCGAGCATGTCGTCGTCGTGGCGCGGGCTCTCGAAGTAGCGGCGCACCGCGACGCCCATCGGCCGGTCGTCGCGCTTCTGGATGCCCAGCGCGAGCGCGAGGCGGGCGCTCGACCCGTCCGCCGCGACGACGATCGGCGCCCGGTAGGAGGTCTCGACGCGGTCGGGCCCGGTGCGGGCGGTCACGCCGACGACCCGGCCGTCGGCGTCGAGCACCGGTCCGGTGACGGTCGTGTGCTCCTGGAGCCGCGCGCCTGCCTTCTGCGCGTGCCGGACGAGCAGCTCGTCGAAGTCCAGGCGCGGGCGCACCAGCCCGTGGTCGGGGTAGGTGGCCAGCTCGGGCCAGGGCAGCTCGAGCCGCATGCCGCCGCCGATGATGCGCAGGCCGCGGTTGCGGATGAAGCCGTTGTCGGAGCTCGTGTCGATGCCGAGGTCGACCAGGCTCTTCACCGCCCGCGGGGTGAGCCCGTCGCCGCAGACCTTCTCGCGCGGGAAGGCGGTCTTCTCGAGCAGCAGCACGTCCAGACCGGACGACGCGAGCGCGTGCGCCGCAGCGCTGCCACCGGGACCTGCGCCGACGACGATGACGTCGGCGTCCAGCCCGGTGCGCGGGAGCCCGGTGGACCCCGCTGTGCTGGTGCTCACGCGTGCTCCCGAGTGCTTGTGAATTCTTTCACGAGGATCGTACGCCGCACGGCCCGCGCTCGCCCGCCGCAGGTCGGGGCCGCCTCCGACGAGCGTCCGTGCGGTCAGCGGGGCCGGACGCCCCGGTGCAGCGCGACGATGCCGCCGGTGAGGTCGCGCCACTCGACCGACGACCACCCGGCCGCCTGCAGGTGCGTCGCGAGCTCGGCCTGCGCGGGCCAGGCCCGGATCGACTCGGCCAGGTAGACGTAGGCCGCCGGGTCGCTGCTCACGCGGCGGGCCACCGGCGGGAGCAGCCGCATGAGGTACTCGACGTAGAGCGTCCGGAAGGGCCGCCAGGTCGGGTGGCTGAACTCGCACACGACGAGCCGCCCGCCGGGACGGGTCACGCGCAGCAGCTCGCCCAGGGCGCGGTCGACGTCCTGCGTGTTGCGCAGGCCGAACGAGATCGTGACCGCGTCGAAGCAGGCGTCGGCGAAGGGCAGCCGCAGGGCGTCGCCCGCGACGAGCTCGACGCCCTCGTGGGCCGCGCGCCGGCCGACCCGCAGCATCCCCAGCGAGAAGTCGCAGCCCACGACGTCGGCGCCGGTCCGGGCGAGCACCGCGCTGCTCGTGGCCGTGCCGGCGGCGAGGTCGAGCACCCGCTCGCCCGGGCGCAGGTCGAGCGCCTCGGTCACCGCACGCCGCCACCCGCGGTCCTGGCCGAGCGACAGCACCGTGTTGGTGAGGTCGTAGCGGGCCGCCACCTCGTCGAACATGGCGGCGACCTCGGACGGGTCCTTGTCGAGCGTCGCGCGGGTCACGGTCCCATTCTCCCCGGTTGCGCAGCCGGCCGCCCGTCCGGAGGGCAGGAGCGCGGGCGGGGCGGGCAGGGGCGCGGGAGGAGGCGGACGAGCGGGCCCCGGCGGCGGGTGGCAGGGTCTGGCATGGCCCCGCCCCTGCGGGGGAGGGCTGCAGCGCCGCGGGCCCCCGCGGCACTCCCAGCTGACCCGGAGGTCCCGTGACCACGCTCCGCGACGAGGACATCGTCACCACCACGACCACGACCGCGACCCTCCCCGGCGGCGACGCCGACCAGGGCGACAGCAACGACACCCAGGTCGACCCGGCGGGCAGCGACCCGGCGGGCGTCGACCCGGGCACGGGCGGCGACGCCGACCAGGGCGACAGCGACGACACCCAGGTCGACCCGGCCGGCAGCGACCCCGCCGGCAGCGACCCCGCCGGGAGCTGAGCTCCTCCGGCCGGCCCTGCCGGTGCCGTCCGGCACCGGCGGGGTCTGCCGTCCGGCCCGCGGCAGCCGCGCCGCGCGAGCGCGCCGAGCCGGGCCGAGCACCGCCTGACAGTGAGGATCTGGGTGAGCCCCGCGGCCGGTCGTCCTGACCCTC
>CAXTFU010000211.1:0-8380 GCA_964243385.1 uncultured bacterium
CGCCGCGGCCCTCGCCGGCGGGGCGCTGCCGGCGGCGGGGCTGCTGCTCGCCCTGGACCAGGACCTGCAGCGCCGCCTGCGCGAGGCGTCCGGCGGCGGCGGCGAGGGCGGCTCGGCGGACGGCAGCGGGACGGAGGGCAGCGGGACGGCCTGGGACGTGCCGGGCCTGGACCACCTCGACGCGGTGCTGGGTGATGCCGGGCCGGGGCTGGACGGCGCGGCAGACGCCGGGTCGGGCGGCGGCGACGGAGGTGACGGCGGGGGCGGCGACTGACGGCCCGACCAGCGCCGACCCCCGACCAGCGCCGTGGGGCTCGCGGCGGCCTGCGGCGCGCACGTGCGGCGTCGCGGTCTCAGCCCCCGACGTGGATCCCCGGTCGGCGTGCCGGGTCCGGCTCGACCTCGCGCAGGATCTCCCGCACCACCGGGGCGGTGTCGCCGCGTCCGAGCAGCAGGTAGCGGAACAGGTGCCCGAGCGGGTTGCCCTCGGCCCACTCGAAGTGGGCGTGCGGGATCTCGCCCGTCGCCTCGCGCAGCGCCAGCAGGACCGCCGCGATGGCGTTCGGCACCGCCGGGCTGTCGACCCGCAGGACGCGGTGCCCGCCGACGTCGAGGCCGCGCACGTGCAGCACCTGGCTGAAGGCGGACGGGTCGACGACGTCGACCTCCAGGAACAGGACGTCGGCGTTGCCGGGCAGCGGGTTCATGCCCCGCTGGCCCGCCTCCTTGGCGGCGTACTCGGCGGGGTCACCGGCCTGCCGGTGGTTGGCGATGACGTTGAGCCGCCCGTCCAGGCTCAGCGAGTCGGTGACGAAGCGACGTGCCTGCTCGTCGAACTCGATCGCGTCGGCGCGCAGCTCGGTCGTGCGCGACACCCGCGAGACCAGGCTGACGACGATCACGCCCACGATGAAGGCCGCCGAGATCGCGATGCCGTCGGGCGCCTCGACGATGTTCTCGAACAGCGCGTACGCCAGCACGGCGGTCAGCACCGCGCAGCCCGTGGCCGCCGCGCGCTGCCGCCGCCGGGCGGCCGTGATGCAGACGGCGATGGCGCCGGAGACCATCATGGCCAGGATGCCGGTGGCGTAGGCGCCCGCCTGGGCGTTCACGTCGGCGCCGAACGCGACGGTGATGCCGATGCTCAGCGCCGTGTAGACCAGCACGACCGGACGCACCGCGCGTCCCCACTCGGGCGCCATGCCGTACGACGGCAGGTAGCGCGGGACGATGTTGATGAGCCCCGCCATCGCCGACGCGCCGGCGAACCACAGGATCGCGATGCTGCTCACGTCGTAGGCGGTGCCGAACGCCTCGCCGAGCTCCTCGTGCGCGAGGTAGGCCATCGCCCGCCCGCTGGCCTCGCCCCCGTCCTCGAAGGCGGCCGGCGGGACGAGGACGGTCGTGATGAACGACGTCGCCAGCAGGTAGACGCTCATGATCAGGGCGGCGACCGTGAGCAGCGTGCGCGTGTTGCGGATGCGCGACGCCAGCCGCTGCTCGGCGGTCTCCCCCTGCGCGGCGACCAGCGGCATCATGCTGACCCCGGTCTCGAACCCCGACAGGCCCAGCACGAGCAGCGGGAAGGCCAGCACCGCCGGGCCGAGCACGTCGCCGACGCCGCTGCCGCCGGCCGTCAGCCGGTCGGTCCAGTCGCCCAGCGCCGGCCCGCCGCCGAGGACGTCGCCGAGGCCGACGACGACCACGACGGCGTTCAGGACGAGGAACACCGCGACCAGCGGGATCGCGACGACGACGGCCTCGGAGAAGCCGAGCAGGAACACCCCGCCGAGCAGCAGGAGCAGGGCGACCGTGATCAGCACCGCACGGCCCTCGAGGGCGTCGTGCAGCAGCGGGTTCTCGATGAGGTGGACGGTCGCATCGGCGCTCGACAGCGTGATGGTGATGATCCACGAGGTGGCGACGAAGCCGAGGAGCACCAGCACGAACAGCTTGCCCCGCCAGAACGGCAGCAGGTGCTCCAGCATCGCCACGCTGCCCTGCCCGTGCGGGCTCTCCGCGGCGACGCGGCGGTACATCGGCAGCATCCCGAGCAGGGTGAGCGCCACGATGAGCAGCGTCGCGAGCGGCGACAGGGCGCCGGCCGCCAGCGCCGCGATCCCCGGCAGGTAGGACAGCGTGGAGAAGTAGTCGACGCCCGTCAGGCACATCACCTTCCACCACGCCTGCGGCCGGACGTGCCGCTCGTCGGACTCGGGGCCGACCGGCTGCACGCGGTCGGCCAGCAGCCAGCGCGACAGGCGACCGGCCGGCTCCGGTCGCGGTGCCGGGTTCTCCACGCGCGCGGGCAGCACCGGGGCAGGGGTCGTGCTCACAGGGGACGAGCCTCTCGACGTTCGGCCGGGCCGCGCACCGGCGGCGGTCCCCTCATGCTGCCCGCTGCCGCCCCGCCCTGCCCGGTGCGGTGCGGTGCGGCGGCGTCAACATCGCGTCAATCTCGGACGCCCCGGCGCCAACGTCCCGCAACGACCGGCCTCCGGGCGTCCGGCGAGCGGTACCCAGGGGTCGTGCCCGCACCCGGCGGGCGACGCGACAAGGGGTGCCCCCGCCGTGCACGACCTCATCTTCCTCGCCGTCACGACCGGCGTCTTCGCGCTGCTCGGGCTGCTCGTCACGGGCCTCGAGCGGCTGTGAGCGCCGACGACGTCGTCGGCGGCACGCTCGCCGTCCTGCTGCTCTGCTACGTCCTGACCGCGCTGCTGTTCCCGGAGCGCTTCTGATGGGCAGCACCGCTGCGCTGCTCTGCGCGACCGCCCTGCTGGCGGCCCTGCTGGCGGCGGCGTACGTGCCGCTGGGCGACCACCTCGCCCGCACCTTCACCAGTGCGCGGCACCTGCGCGTCGAGCGGCTGGTCTACCGGGCCAGCGGGATCGACCCGCACGCCGACCAGACGTGGGCGGCCTACCTGCGCAGCCTGCTGGTCTTCTCCTTCGTCAGCGTGCTCGGCCTCTACGCGCTGCTCCGCCTGCAGGACCGGCTGCCGCTGGACCTCGGTCGCTCGGCGGTCGCCCCGAGCCAGGCCTTCGAGACGGCCGCGTCGTTCGTGACGAACACCGACTGGCAGTCCTACGCCGGCGAGTCGACGCTGGGCCACCTCGCACAGGCCCTCGGCCTCGCGGTGCAGAACTTCCTGTCCGCAGCCGTCGGCCTCGCCGTCGCGGTCGCCGTCGTCCGCGGCTTCGCCCGCAGCCGCACCGACCGGCTCGGCAGCTTCTGGGTCGACCTCGTCCGCGGCACGGTGCGCGTGCTGCTGCCGCTGGCGGCCGTCCTCGCCGTCCTGCTCGTCGCCGGCGGCGTGGTGCAGGACCTCGCCGGCCCCGAGACGCACGAGACCGTCGTCGGCGCCTCGCAGGCGCTGCCGGGCGGTCCGGTCGCGAGCCAGGAGGCCATCAAGCAGCTCGGCACGAACGGCGGCGGCTTCTTCAACGCCAACAGCGCCCACCCGTTCGAGAACCCGAACCCGCTGACGAACCTCCTGCAGGTCTTCGCCCTGCTGCTCCTGCCGGTCGCGCTGACCCGCGCGTTCGGGCGCATGGTCGGCGACCCCCGGCAGGGGCTGGCGATCCTCGCGGCGATGACCGTCGTCCTCACCGCCTCCCTGGCGGTCACCGCCGGGGTCGAGCTCGCGCACCCCGGCACGGTCCCGACGGCCGTCGGCGCGTCGATGGAGGGCAGGGAGGTGCGCTTCGGCGTCGGCCAGTCGGCGCTGTTCGCCACCGCGACGACGGCGACCTCGACGGGCGCCGTCGACTCCGCCCACGACAGCTACACCGCGCTCGGCGGCGGCACGCTGATGCTGAACATGATGCTGGGCGAGGTCGCGCCCGGCGGCGTGGGCAGCGGCCTGTACGGGATGCTCGTGGTCGCCACGCTCGCGGTGTTCCTCGCCGGTCTGATGGTCGGACGCACCCCGGAGTACCTGCAGAAGCGGATCGGCACCCGCGAGATCAGGTTCGTCGCCCTCTACGTCCTCGCGACCCCCGCGGCGCTGCTGCTGGGCACCGCCGTCGCGATGAGCCTCCCGTCGTTCCGCGCCGGCTTCGGCAACGGCGGCCCGCACGGCTTCAGCGAGGCCCTCTACGCCTTCACCTCGGCGAGCAACAACAACGGCAGCGCCTTCGCCGGCCTCACGACGGCCACGACGTTCGGCAACACCGCCCTCGGCCTCTGCATGGTCGCCGGCCGCTTCCTGCCGATCGCCCTCGTCCTCGCGCTCGCCGGCTCCCTGGCCCGCCAGGTCCCCGTCCCCACCTCCGCCGGGACCCTGCCGACGTCCACGCCGCTGTTCGTCGGCCTGGTCGTCGTCGTGCTGCTCGTCGTCACCGGCCTCACCTACTTCCCGGCCCTCGCGCTCGGGCCCCGGGACGAAGAACTGTCATGACCGCTCCCGTGCTCGACGCACCGCCGTCCCAGCCCGCGCCGGCCGCACCGGCCGCGCCCCGGGCCGGGCTGCTCGACCCGACGCAGCTGCTGCGGTCGCTGCCGGACGCGCTCGCCAAGCTCGACCCCCGCAGCACGGTCCGGAACCCCGTCGTGCTCGTCGTCGAGGTCGGTTCGGTGCTGACGACCGTCCTCGCGGTCCGCGACCCGAGCGGCTTCTCGGTCGGCATCGCGGTCTGGCTCTGGCTCACGGTCCTGTTCGCGAACCTCGCCGAGGCCGTCGCCGAGGGCCGCGGCAAGGCGCAGGCGGCGTCGCTGCGCGCGACGCGGACCGAGACGGTCGCCCGGCGCCGCACCGCGTCCGGCGCCGAGGAGCGGGTGCCGGCGAGCGACCTGCGCCTCGGCGACCGGGTGGTGGTCGAGGCCGGCGAGGTCGTCCCCGGCGACGGCGACGTCGTCGAGGGCATCGCCAGCGTCGACGAGTCGGCGATCACGGGCGAGTCCGCGCCGGTGGTCCGCGAGTCCGGCGGCGACCGCAGCTCGGTCACCGGCGGCACCCGGGTGCTGTCCGACCGCGTCGTCGTGCAGATCACCAGCAGGCCCGGCGAGACGTTCGTGGACCGCATGATCGCGCTGGTCGAGGGCGCCTCGCGGCAGCGGACCCCGAACGAGATCGCGCTGAACGTCCTGCTGGCGTCGCTGACGATCGTGTTCCTGCTGGCGGTCGCCACGCTCCAGCCGCTGGCCCGCTACGCCGGCGCCGAGCAGTCGCTCGTCGTCCTGTCGGCACTGCTCGTCTGCCTCATCCCGACCACCATCGGCGCGCTGCTGTCGGCGATCGGCATCGCCGGCATGGACCGGCTCGTCCAGCGCAACGTGCTCGCCATGAGCGGCCGCGCCGTCGAGGCCGCCGGCGACGTCACCACGCTGCTGCTCGACAAGACCGGCACCATCACCCTCGGCAACCGCCAGGCGGCCCAGCTGCTCCCCGTCGACGGTCGGTCGGTCGCCGAGCTCGCCGCCGCGGCGCAGCTCGCGTCCTCGGGCGACGCGACCCCGGAGGGCCGCTCGGTCGCGGTGCTCGTGCGGCGCCTCGGGCTGCCGGCGCCCCCCGACGTCGAGGGGACGGTCGTCCCGTTCACCGCGCAGACGCGCATGAGCGGCCTGGACGCGGCCGACGGCGACGAGGTCCGCAAGGGCGCCGCGGCGACCGTCAGCACCTGGGTCCGCGACCGCGGCGGGCGGCCGTCGCCCGAGCTCGACCGGGTCGTCGACGGCGTCGCCGCGGCGGGCGGCACGCCGCTCGTCGTCGCCGTGCACGACGCCGCGGGCGCGCGGGCGCTCGGCGTCATCGCGCTCGAGGACGTCGTGAAGCCGGGCATGCGCGAGCGCTTCGACGAGCTCCGGCGCATGGGCATCCGCACCGTCATGATCACCGGCGACAACCCCCGCACGGCCCGGGCGATCGCCGAGCAGGCCGGGGTCGACGACGTCCTCGCCGAGGCGACGCCGGAGATGAAGCTGGACCTCATCCGGCGCGAGCAGGCGGGCGGCAAGCTCGTCGCGATGACCGGGGACGGCACCAACGACGCCCCGGCCCTGGCCCAGGCCGACGTCGGCGTGGCCATGAACACCGGCACCTCGGCCGCCAAGGAGGCCGGCAACATGGTCGACCTCGACAGCGACCCGACCAAGCTCATCGAGATCGTGGCCATCGGCAAGCAGCTGCTCATCACGCGCGGTGCGCTGACGACGTTCTCCATCGCGAACGACGTCGCCAAGTACTTCGCGATCATCCCGGCGATGTTCGCCGTCGCGCTGCCCGGCCTGGACGCGCTGAACGTCATGCGCCTCGCGTCCCCGGAGTCGGCCGTCCTGTCGGCGGTCGTCTTCAACGCCGTCGTCATCCTGGCGCTCGTGCCGCTCGCCCTGCGCGGGGTGCGGGTCGTCCCGAGCTCGGCGTCGCAGCTGCTGCGGGGCAACCTGCTCGTCTACGGGGTCGGCGGGATCGTCACGCCGTTCGTCGGCATCAAGGCGATCGACCTGCTCGTCGGCCCGCTGCTCGGGACCGGCGCCTGATGCGCACCCTGCCGGCGCAGCTGCTCGCCGCCGTCCGCGCGCTGCTCGTCCTCACCGTGCTGCTGGGGGTCCTCTACCCGCTGGCGGTGCTCGCGGTCGGCCGGCTGGCGCTGCCCGACGACGCCGCGGGCTCGTTGGTCGAGGTGGACGGCCGGGTCGTCGGCAGCGACCTGGTCGGCCAGGCGTTCGTCGACCCCGGGACCGGAGCCCCGCTGCCGCAGTGGTTCCAGCCACGGGCGAGCGCCGCCGGGGACGGCTACGACCCGACCGCCAGCGGCGCGTCGAACCGCGGTCCGGAGGACGTCACGGACACGCCCGACGACCCGGCCACCGACGAGGACGAGGGCCGCACCAGCCTGCTGACCGACGTGTGCACCCGCAGCCGGCAGGTCGGCGAGGCCGACGGGGTGGACGGCGCCCGGCCGTTCTGCCGCCCCGACGGCACCGGCTCCCCCGACGGCCGTGGGGACGCCGGGGACAGCGCCGTCCCGCCCGACGCCGTCACGGCCAGCGGCAGCGGCCTGGACCCGCACATCAGCCCGGCCTACGCCCGGCTGCAGGTCGACCGCGTCGCCGCCGCCCGCGGGCTCGCGGCCGACCGGGTCCGGGCGCTCGTGGAGGAGCACGTGCAGGGCCGCACGCTCGGCTTCCTCGGCGAGCCGCGGGTCAACGTCCTGCGCCTGAACCTCGCGCTGGACGCCCTGGCGCCCGCGTGACGGGCTCGCGGTGACGAGCCTGGAATGCCGCCCCGCCGCTGGCATGCTGGTCGACGTGGCCGCGCACCCGTCCGACCCCGACCGGCGCCGGCCCCGCGGGGTCGGCGGGTGAGCCGCGGGCAGCTGCGGGTGTACCTCGGTGCGGCACCGGGCGTGGGCAAGACCTTCGCGATGCTCGGCGAGGGCCGGCGCCGCGCCGAGCGCGGCACCGACGTCGTCGTGGGCTGGCTCGAGACGCACGGCCGTCCGCGCACCGTCGAGGCGGCCTCGGGGCTGGAGGTCGTCCCCCGCGCGCACCTGCAGCACCGCGGGCTGGCGCTCGAGGAGCTGGACGTCGACGCGCTGCTGCGGCGGGCGCCGCAGGTCGCGCTGGTGGACGAGCTGGCGCACACCAACGCGCCGGGCTCGCGCAACGCCAAGCGGTGGCAGGACGTCGAGGAGCTGCTGGCCGCCGGGATCGACGTCGTCAGCACCGTGAACGTGCAGCACCTCGAGAGCCTCAACGACGTCGTCCAGCAGGTCACCGGGGTCCCGCAGCGCGAGACCGTCCCGGACGGGTTCGTGCGTCGCGCGGCGCAGCTCGAGCTGGTCGACATGAGCCCCGAGGCGCTGCGCCGGCGGCTCGCCCACGGCAACGTCTACCCGCCGGAGAAGATCGACGCCGCGCTCAGCAACCACTTCCGGATCGGCAACCTCACCGCGCTGCGCGAGCTGGCGCTGCTCTGGCTCGCCGACGAGGTCGACGAGGGCCTGCGGGCCTACCGCAGCAGCCACGCCATCTCCGGCACGTGGGAGACCCGCGAGCGGGTCGTCGTCGCCCTGACCGGCGGCGCCGAGGGCGACGTGCTCGTCCGCCGCGCCGCGCGCATCGCCGCCCGGCAGACCGGTGGCGAGCTGCTCGCCGTGCACGTCGCCCGCAGCGACGGCCTGCACGCCGGCCAGCCCGACGCCCTGGCCCGCCAGCGGGCCCTCGTCGAGTGCCTGGACGGCAGCTACCACGTCGTCGCCGGGGACGACGTCGCCACCGCCCTGCTCGAGTTCGCGCAGGCGCACGACGCCACGCAGCTGGTGCTGGGCGCGTCGCGCCGGGGCAGGCTGGCGTCCCTGCTCGGGCCGAGCACGAGCAGCTCGGTGGTCCGCGGCTCCGGGTCGATCGACGTGCACCTGGTCGGCCACGACCAGGT
>CAXTFU010000212.1:0-8371 GCA_964243385.1 uncultured bacterium
GCGTCGCGCCCGCCGACTGCGCCGTGGTCGGTGACATCGGCGCCGACGTCGGCGCGGCGCTGGCGGCCGGGGCGCGCGCGGTGCTCGTCCCGACGCCGGTCACCCGCGCGGACGAGGTCGCCGCGGCCCGCGCGGCCGGCGTCCCCGTCGCGCCGGACCTGCGCACGGCCGTCGGGCTGCTGCTCGGCGACCCGGCACCGGACGGCACGGCACCGGACGGCACATCGGCACTGGACGGCGCGCCGGCACCGAACGGCACGTCGGCCGCGGAGCCGGCATGAGCACCACGCTGGTCGTCCGGCTCGACAGCGACGGCGACGTGCTGCTGGCCGGCCCGGCCGTCCGCGCCGTCGCGGCGTCCGGCGACCGCGTCGTGCTGCTCGTCGGCCCGCAGGGCGCCGCCGCGGCCCGCCTGCTGCCGGGCGTCGACGAGGTGCTCGTCTGGTCGTGCCCGTGGATCGTGGCCGACGCGGCCCCGGTCGACCCGGCCGACGTCGCGCAGGTCGTCGCCGCCGTGCGCGCCCGGCAGGTCGACCGGGCGCTCGTGCTCACCTCCTTCCACCAGAGCCCACTGCCGACCGCGCTCGTCCTGCGCCTGGCGGGCGTCGGCTGGGTCGGCGCGGTCAGCGAGGACTACCCCGGCTCGCTGCTCGACCTGCGGCACCGCCTGCCCGAGACCGGGCTGCACGAGGCGCAGCGCCAGCTGGCGCTCGCCGCAGCGGCGGGCTTCGCCCTGCCGCCGGGCGACGACGGCGACCTCGCCGTCCGCCGGCCCCTGCCGGACGTGCGCGCGCTGACCGGCGACGCGCCGTACGTCGTCGTGCACCCCGGGGCGTCCGTCCCGGCCCGCGCGCCCGGGCCCGGGTGGGCCGCCGAGCTCGTCGAGGCGCTCGGCGAGCAGGGCCTGCGGGTGCTCGTCACCGGCGGACCGGGCGAGACGGCGCTGACCGCCGCCGTCACGGGCACCTCCGGCGCGGTCGACCTGGGCGGCGCCACCGACCTCGCGCAGCTCGCCGCCGTCCTCGACGGCGCGCAGGCCGTGGTCGTCGGCAACACCGGCCCGGCGCACCTGGCCGCCGCCGTCGGCACGCCCGTCGTGTCGCTGTTCGCGCCGGTCGTGCCGGCCGAGCGCTGGCGGCCGTGGCACGTCCCGCACGTCCTGCTCGGCGACCAGGGCGCCGGGTGCGCCCTCAGCCGCGCCCGCACCTGCCCCGTGCCGGGCCACCCCTGCCTCGACGGCGTCCCCGTCGAGCGGGCCGTGGCCGCGGTGCAGTCCCTGGTCCCCGCCGCCCGGCGGCTGGAGCCCATCCCGTGAGCGGCGGATCGAGGAGCGTGCGATGAGAGTGGCCATGGTCTCCGAGCACGCCAGCCCGCTGGCCGTCCTCGGCGGCGTCGACGCCGGCGGCCAGAACGTGCACGTCGCCGCGCTGGCAGAGGCGATGGCGCGGCACGGCGTCGACGTCGTGGTGCACACGCGGCGCGACGACGTCCGGCTGCCCCGCCGGGTGCGCATGGCCCCCGGCGTGACGGTCGACCACGTCATGGCCGGTCCGCCCGAGGCGGTGCCCAAGGACGAGCTGCTGCCGTACATGGACGCCTTCGCCGCCGACCTGCACCGCCAGTGGCGGGCGCGCCGGCCGGACGTCGTGCACGCCCACTTCTGGATGAGCGGCCTCGCGGCCCTCGCTGCCGCGCGACCGCTCGGCGTGCCGGTCGTGCTGACCTTCCACGCGCTCGGCGTCGTGAAGCGGCGCCACCAGGGCGAGCGCGACACGAGCCCCGACGGCCGGCACGAGCTCGAGCGGACGCTCGTGCGCGACGCCGACCGGGTCGTCGCCACCTGCACCGACGAGGTCTTCGAGCTGCTGCGCCTCGGCGGCGACCGCAAGCGCATCACGGTCGTCCCGTGCGGCGTCGACCTGACGACGTTCCACCCCGGCGTCGCGGCCGAGCCGCGCACCCCCGGGCTGCGCCGCGTCGTGTGCGTGGGCCGTCTCGTCGAGCGCAAGGGCGTCGGCAACGCGATCGAGGCGCTGGGGCTGCTGCGCGCCGCCGGCGGGCCCGACACCGAGCTCGTCGTCGCCGGCGGCCCGGACGCCCACGAGCTCGACCGCGACCCCGAGGTGGCCCGGCTGCGCGAGGTCGCCGCGGCCGCCGGCGTCGCCGACCGCGTCGTGTTCCGCGGCCGGGTCGGGCGCGACGCCCTGCCCGCGCTGCTGCGCTCGGCCGACGTCGCCGTCTGCGTCCCCTGGTACGAGCCGTTCGGCATCGTCCCGCTCGAGGCGATGGCCTGCGGCGTCCCCGTCGTCGCCTCGGCCGTCGGCGGCATCATCGACACCGTCGTGCACGGCCGCACCGGCGTGCACGTCCCGCCGCGCCGGCCGGACGTGCTCGCCGAGGAGCTGGCCGACCTGCTGACCGACCCCGAGCGGCTGTCGGCGCTCGGGCGCGCCGGTGCGAGCCGCGCCCGCGCCAAGTACTCGTGGGACCGCGTCGCGGCGCAGACCCTGCAGTCCTACGAGGACCTGCTGCCCCTGCCCCTGGCCGCCATGACCGACGAAGAGGTGTCCTCATGACCGCTCCCCTGCTCTCCGGTGCGGCGCACGTCCGCGCCCTGCTCGACGCGCTCCCCGCGCTCGACACCGACCGGCTGGACGCCTGGGGCCGCACCCTCGCCGGCGTGCTCGTCGGCGGCGGGCGGCTGCTCTGCGCCGGCAACGGCGGCAGCGCCGCGCAGGCCCAGCACCTCACCGCCGAGCTCGTCGGCCGATACCGCGACGACCGCCCGGCGCTGTCGGCCATCGCGCTGCACGCCGAGACCTCCTCGGTGACGGCGATCGCCAACGACTACGGCTACGACAGCGTCTTCAGCCGCCAGGTGCAGGCGCACGGCCGGCCCGGCGACGTGTTCCTCGGCCTGTCGACCAGCGGCCGCAGCGGCAACGTGCTGGCCGCCATGCAGGCCGCGCGCGACGGCGGGCTGACCGTCTGGGCGCTCACCGGCCCCGGGCCGAACCCGGTCGTCGAGGCCGCCGACGAGGCGCTCGCCGTCGACGCCCCGGCCACCGCGACCGTGCAGGAGGTGCACCAGGTCGCGGTGCACCTGCTCTGCGCGGCGGTCGACCTGCAGGTCGGCGCCGACCAGTCGACGAGCGCCGTGCGCGCCGGCAGCTACGACCCGTACCCGGCCCGACGGTGAGCCTCGTCGTCGTCGGTGACGCCCTGCTCGACCGCGACCTCACCGGCACCGTCGACCGGCTCTGCCCGGACGCGCCGGTGCCCGTCGTCGACTCCCCCGTCGACGTCCCGCGCCCGGGCGGCGCCGGCCTCGCCGCGCTGCTCGCCGCGGCGGACGGGCGCGACGTCGTGCTCGTCACCGCGCTCGCGCCGGACGCCCCCGGGCGCGAGCTCGCCGACCTGCTCGACCTGGCCGGCATCCGCGTCGTCGACCTGCAGCTCGACGGCGAGACGCCGGAGAAGGTGCGCGTCCGCAGCGCCGGGCGCTCGCTGCTGCGCCTGGACCGCGGCGGCTCCGGCGGCACGGTCGGGCCGCTGACGCCCGAGGCGGAGCAGGCGCTCCGCGAGGCCGACGCAGTGCTGGTCGCTGACTACGGCCGCGGCGTCGCGTCGGCGCCGGGCGTGCGCGAGGCGCTCACCGCGGTGGCCGCCGGCCGCACGCCCGTCGTCTGGGACCCGCACCCGCGCGGTCGCGAGCCGGTGCCGGGCGTCACCTTGGTCACGCCGAACGGCGCCGAGGCCGCGCACTTCGCCCCCGGCCACGACGGCGTGCTCCTCACCGCCACGACCGCCCGCGCCCGCGAGCTCGCCGCCCGCTGGTCGGCGACCGCGGTGTCGGTGACCCTGTCCGGACGCGGTGCGCTGCTCGTCAGCGGCGAGGGCGCCCCGTCCGTCGTGCCCGCCCCGGAGGTGCCGTGCCCCGACCCCTGCGGCGCGGGCGACCGGTTCGCCTCGACCGCGGCCGGGCTGCTCGCCGACGGCGCGCTGCCGTCCGAGGCGGTCGCGGGCGCCGTCGCCGCGGCCAGCGCCTTCGTCGCCGCAGGCGGTGCGGCGTCCGTGCGCGTCGGCGGCCCGGCCCCCTCGGCCGGCGCGGTCCGCGAGACGCCCGAGCAGGTGCTCGCGCGCGTCCGCGCGTCCGGCGGCACCGTCGTCGCGACGGGCGGCTGCTTCGACCTGCTGCACGCCGGCCACGTCGCGGTCCTCGCGCAGGCCCGGGCGCTCGGCGACTGCCTGGTCGTGCTGCTCAACTCCGACGACTCCGTGCGCCGGCTCAAGGGCGAGTCGCGGCCGCTGCAGACGCAGGCCGACCGGGCCACCGTGCTGTCCGCGCTCGAGCACGTCGACGCCGTCGTCGTGTTCGACGAGGACACCCCCGTCGCCGCGCTCGAGCAGCTGCGCCCGGACGTGTGGGCCAAGGGCGGCGACTACGCCCTCGCCGACCTGCCGGAGGCCCCCGTGCTCGAGCAGTGGGGCGGCCAGGCGGTCGTCCTGCCGTACCTGACCGGCAAGTCCACCAGCAACCTCATCCAGGAAGCAGTCTCACGTGCCTAGCACCCCTCCGCCCCCGTCCTCGTCGTTGGGGACCGTCCTGGTCACCGGCGCCGCCAGCGGCCTGGGCGCCGCGACCGTCGCCGCCGTCCGCGCGGCCGGTGGCCGCCCGATCGCCCTCGACCGCGTGCCGGTTGACGGCGTCCCGCACGAGGTCGTCGACCTGTCCGACACCCGGGCCGCCGAGGCCGCCGTCGCGCGCCTGGTCGACGGCGCCGGCGGCACGCTGGACGCGCTCGTCACCGCCGCCGGGATGGACTTCCCCGCGCCGTTCGAGCAGCTCGACGGCGCCGACTGGGACCGCATCGTCATGGTGAACCTGCTCGGCACGGCAGCGACCGTCCGCGCCGCGATGCCGTACCTGCGCCGGAGCGGGAACCCGCGGGTCGTCACCGTGTCGTCCACCCTGGGCCACCGGGTCTTCGGCGACGCGACCGCCTACACCGCCAGCAAGTTCGGCGTCGTCGGCTTCACCCGCGGGCTGCAGGCCGAGCTCAAGGGCGAGGTCGGCGTCACCCTGCTCACCCCGGGCGGGATGCAGACCGCGTTCTTCGACGACCGCGACGACCAGTACAAGCCCGGCCCGGACGCCAAGCTCAACCGCGCCGAGGACGTCGCGATGAACGTCGTGCACGTGCTCACCCAGCCGCCCGGCTGCCACGTCTACGAGCTCGTCGTGGCGTCGATGTGGGAAGACAGCTGGCCGGCATGAGCGTCGTCCTGGGGATCAACGCGGTCTTCCACGACCCCGCCGCCGCGCTCGTCGTCGACGGCGTCACCGTCGCGGCGGTCGAGGAGGAGCGCTTCAACCGGCGCAAGCACGGCCACGACAACGTGCCGTTCGCCGCGTGGGAGCTGCCGGTGCAGGCGGCCCGCTGGTGCCTGCAGTCGGCCGGGCTCTCGGCCGAGGACCTCGACGCCGTCGCCTACTCCTACGACCCCGCCCTGTGCCCGCCGATCGAGGGCATGACGCTCGACCAGGTCATGACCGACGGCTGGGAGCCGATGCGCACGCTGTACGCGCAGCGCGCCCCGCGGTTCCTGCGGACGGCGCTGCCCGGGCTCGACCCGGGCATCGTCCGCTTCGTGCCGCACCACGTCGCGCACGCTGCGTCGGCCTACCTCGCCGCGCCGCACGACGACTCGTCGGTGATGGTGCTCGACGGCCGCGGCGAGCGGGCGTCCTACCTCGCCGGCCGCAACCGCGGCGGCGACCTCGAGGTGCTCGCCACGCAGGACCTGCCGTCGTCGCTCGGCCTGCTCTACGAGGAGGTCACCGAGCACCTCGGCTTCCGGCGCAGCAGCGACGAGTACAAGGTCATGGCGCTCGCGTCGTACGGCTCGCCGCGCTGGCTGGACGAGTTCCGGACGCTCGTGCGCACCACCGGTGACGGCGGCTTCGTCGTCGAGCCGATCGAGTGGGCGTCCTACGTCAAGCGCGGCGCCGGGGCGTTCGACGACGTCGACGCCGACTCCGCCGACCTCGCCTCGACGGTGCAGGTCCGCCTGCAGGAGGTGCTGCTCGAGCTCGCCGGCTGGCTGCACGCGCAGACCGGCGACCGGGTGCTGACCCTGGCCGGCGGCGTCGCGCTGAACTGCGTCGCCAACAGCGTCCTGTGGGAGCAGAGCCCGTTCGACGACGTCTGGGTGCAGCCCGCGTCCGGCGACTCGGGCACGGCGCTCGGCGGGGCGATGTACCTCGCGCACGAGCTCGGCGACCGCGTCGAGCCGATGCGCACCGCCGCGCTCGGCCGGTCGTGGACCGACGACGAGCTCGAGCAGTGGCTCATCACCGCCCGGGTGCCGTACACGCGGCCGGACGACATCGCCGCCGAGGTCGCCCAGTGCCTGGCCGACGACGGCGTCGTCGCCTGGTTCCAGGGCCGGGCCGAGTACGGCCCGCGCGCGCTCGGCCACCGCTCGCTGCTCGCCCACCCGGGGTTCGAGAAGAACCTCGAGCGCATGAACGACGTGAAGGGCCGCGAACAGTTCCGGCCGGTCGCCCCGATGGTGCTGCTCGACCGGGCGCACGAGGTCTTCACGGGGCCGATCCCCTCGCCGTACATGCTGTTCACGCACGGCGTGCAGCCGGCCTGGGTCGACCGCATCCCGGTCGTCACGCACGTCGACGGCAGCGCCCGCATCCAGACCGTCGACCCCGCCGACGAGCCGCTGGTCGCCCGGATGCTCGCCCGCTTCGCCGAGCTCACCGGCATCCCTGTCGTCGTGAACACCTCGCTGAACACCGCCGGCCGCCCGATCGTCGACGACCCGCGCGACGCGCTCGAGTGCTTCGGCTCCGGCCCGGTCGACCTGCTCGCGCTCGGCCCCTTCGCCGTGCGGCGCCCGCCCCGCCCGTGACCCCGCCCGCGCTGCGTCATGCGGACGTCCGCGTGGACCTGGTCGGTGCGCACGACGTCCCGGCGAGGGCGGGCCTGCGTCATGCGGACGTCTGCGTGGACGTGGCCCCGCAGGACGTCCGGTGAGCGTCGAGGTCGTCGTCCCCACGGTCGGACGTCCGTCGCTGCAGGCCGCCCTCGCCCCGCTGCTCGGGCGGGTGCGGGTCGTCGTGGTCGACGACCGCCCGGCCGGGCCCGACCTCGACCTGCCGGACGAGGTGCGCGTCCTGCGGTCGTGGGGCGGTGGCCCGGCGGCCGCCCGCAACGCCGGCTGGCGCGCGAGCGACGCGGAGTGGGTGGCCTTCCTCGACGACGACGTGCGACCGCCCGCCGACTGGGTCGACCGGCTCGTCGCCGACCTGTCGGCGTGCGGCCCGGAGGTCGGCGCGTCGCAAGGCCGGCTGCGCGTCCCGCTGCCGGCGGACCGCCGGCCGACCGACTGGGAGCGCAGCACGGCGGGCCTGGAGACCGCGGTGTGGGCGACCGCCGACATGGCCTACCGGCGCGGCGCGCTCGAGCAGGTCGGCGGCTTCGACGAGCGCTTCCCCCGCGCCTACCGCGAGGACGCCGACCTCGGCCTGCGCGTCACCTCGGCCGGCTGGACGATCGTGCGCAGCACCCGGCGGCAGGTCGACCACCCGGTGCGGCCGGCGCCGTGGCGGCAGAGCATCCGCAGCCAGCGCGGCAACGCCGACGACGTGCTCATGCGGGCGCTGCACGGCCCGCGCTGGCGCGAGCGGGCACACGTCCCGCCCGGACGCCGCCGCTGGCACCTGCTCACCACCGCGGCGCTGCTCGCGGCGGCCGTTCCCCGCACCCGCCCCGCCGGCGTGCTCGCCTGGACGGCGCTCACCGCCGACTTCGCGCGCCGCCGCATCGCGCCCGGACCGCGCACCCCGCACGAGGTCGCGACCATGGCGGTGACCTCGGCGGTCATCCCCGTCGCCGCCACCGGCTGGTGGCTCACCGGCTGGGCCCGCCTGCCCGCGCAGCTGCGCCGTCACCGCCCGCACGGCCGCCGCCCGTGAGGGTGCTGGTCCTGCGGGCGCTCGGCCTCGGCGACCTGCTCACCGCCGTGCCCGCCCTGCGCGCGGTGCGCAGCGCCCGCCCGGACGCTCACGTGGTGCTCGCCGCACCGGCGGCGCTCGCCGACCTGGCGGCGCTGACCGGGGCGGTCGACGAGGTGCTGGACACCCGTCCCCTCGAGCCGCTGCCGGCGACCGCCTCCGGGGCGGACCTCGCCGTGAACCTGCACGGCCGCGGCCCCCAGAGCACCGCCCTGCTGGAGGCCACCTCGCCCGGCCGGCTGGTCGCCTTCGGGGTCGACGCCGACTGGCGGGCCGACGAGCACGAGGTCGCCCGCTGGTGCCGCCTCGTGACGGCCGCCGGGATGCCGGCCGACCCCG
>CAXTFU010000213.1:0-8317 GCA_964243385.1 uncultured bacterium
GTTCACGACGGACGCTCCGGCGAGCTACGACATCCCGCTCACCCTGCTCGGTCAGGCGGTCACGATCACCGCGACGGCGCAGCGCTGGACCTGGCACTTCGGCGACGGCAGGTCGGCCACGACGACGGCCCTCGGGACACAGGGGCGCGTCGAGCACGTCTACCGCAGGGCCGCTCCGCTCGGTGCGCACGTCGTCATCGAGTGGTCCGGCACCTACCGGATCGGTGCCGGACCCGCTCTGCCGATCACGGGCACCGCCACCACGACGGGCGAGCCCACGGCCATCGCCGTCAAGGAGGCCCGCAGCCAGCTCGTCGACGCGTCGAGCTGACGCCGCAGGGCGTCACACCTTGCGGAGCACCGTCACGACGCGGCCGAGCACCACGGCGTCGTCACCCGGGATCGGCGCGTAAGCCTCGTTGTGCGGCAGCAGCCAGACGTGGCCGTCACGGCGCTTGTAGGTCTTGACCGTGGCCTCACCGTCGATCATGGCTGCCACGATGTCGCCGTTCTCGGCGTTCGGCTGCTGGCGCACGACGACCCAGTCGCCGTCGGCGATCGCGGCGTCGACCATCGAGTCGCCGACCACCTTGAGCATGAACAGCGTGCCGCCGCCGACGAGCTCGCGCGGCAGCGGGAAGACGTCCTCGACGGCCTGCTCCGCCAGCACCGGCCCGCCGGCCGCGATCCGGCCGATGACCGGCACGTAGGCAGGCGTCGGCCGAGCCGCCCGCTCGGCGGCCTCGTCCTCGGCGCGCTCGGCGACGGCGGCGGGCATCTCGCCGGGGAGGCGGACGTCGACGGCCCGCGGACGCGAGGGGTCCCGCCGCAGGAAGCCCTTCTTCTGCAGCATCTGCAGCTGGTGCGACACGCTGCTGGTGCTGGTGAGGCCGACCGCCTCACCGATCTCGCGCACGGTCGGTGGGTACCCGCGACGCTCGACGGAGTCGCGGATCACCTCGAGCACCTTGCGCTGTCGCGGCGTCAAGCCAGCCTCGTCCGGCGGGCCGTCCGGCAGGTCGCGCACGACCCCGGTCCCCTCGGTCGCGGTGGTGCCGTCACCGCTCGAGCCGGTCTGCTTGCGCGCCATGCGTCCTCCGCTGTCTCGAGGGCTGTTCGCCCTGGTCGTCGTCGCGGACGCTAACGCTCACGAGGTCACAGATCAAACACATGTTCGAACGTGTCTCGCGTTTTGTCGGAGGGGCTGGGTACGGTCCGCTCAGACGTTCGATCGAACACGCGTTCGCTCGAAGCCGGAGACGAAGGAGCATCTGATGAGCACGAGCACTGCCGCACAGCACACCACGAACGGCACGCACGTCCGGATCACGCGCCGCGGGCGAGTCCTGCTCCTGCTGGCGCTCATCGCCGTGCTGTTCGCCGCCTTCTCGCTCGGCCGCAGCGCCTCCCAGGCCGCGCCGCAGCCCAGCCAGCCGGCTCCGGCCGTGGCGCGGGTGACCGTGGCGTCGGGTGAGTCGCTGTGGTCCGTGGCTCGGCGGGTCGCCCCGCAGGACGACCCTCGCGACGTCGTCGCGCGCATCCGCGAGCTGAACGACCTCGACAGTCCCCACCTGCAGCCCGGGCAGCAGCTCATCCTGCCGGTCGCGGTCTGACGCTCCTACAGCGTCAGCACGACCTCGGTGACGCCGCGCGAGGTGTGCGCCTCCACGTCGAGGCCGCTGGTGCGGAACAGCCGGAGCATGGCGGTGTTCTCGGCCAGCACGTCAGCGGTGAGGGCGACCACGCCGTGCCGGCGGGCGACGTCGACGACGACGTCCCGCAGCGCCGTGCCGAGGCCGTGGCCCTTCCAGCCCGGATCCACCATGAAGGCGATGTCAGCGTGACCTGACGTCGGGTCCCGGTAGTAGGACACCGTCCCGATCACGCGCTCGTTGCCCCAGTCGCCCTCGACGGCGAGCAGGGTCACCTCGTCCTCGAACGACACGCTCGTCATGTGTTCGGCCGTCGACAGGGGGAGGGAGGTCAGGTGCCGGAAGAAGCGCGTGTACACGTCCTCCGGCGGCATCCGGTAGAAGAGGTCCTGCAGGAGCGGCGCGTCGCCGGTCCGGGCCGGCCGCACCAGGACCTGCCGTCCGTCGCGCAGCTCGACCGTCCGCTCCTCCTCCCGCGGGTACGCGCCACGCGAGCGCAGCTGCTGCCCCTCCGGCACGAGACCCCGTGCGACGGCTTGGGCCAGCAGCTCGTCGCGCACCGACGGGTGAGCCAGCTCGATGAGGGCGACCGCGCGCTCACGCAGCGAGCGGCCGAACAGGTACGCCGTCCCGTACTCGGTGACGACGTAGTGCACGTCCGCACGGGCGATAGTCACCGCCTCGTCGGGTTCGAGCACCGGCCGGATCCGCGACGTGCCGTCGTCGAAACGGGTGGCGAGGCAGACGACCGCGCGGCCGCCGGGGGAGTGCGCCGCCGCCCAGTGCATGACCGACTGCGACGCGACGCCCCCGTACAGCTCGCCGTCGTCGGTGTCCGCGCACACCTGGCCGGTCAGGTCCACCGCGAAGGCCTGCGTGACCGAGACGAGCCGGTCCAGGCGGCCGATGGTGCCCATGTGAGCCAGGCGCTCCAGCGGCTGGAAGTCGACGGCAGGTCCGCTCAGCCGGTCGAACAGTCGCCGGGTCCCGACGGCCATCGACGCGACGACGCTGCCGGGGCCGGTGCGCACGGCACCGCTGTCGAGCAGGTCCGCCAGGCCGTCGGTGACCACGTCGCTGTGCACACGCAGGTCCCGCCGACCGGACAGGTGCCGGAGCATCTCGTTCGGCACCCGGCCCAGGCCGATCTGCAGCGTCGCGCCGTCGGGGACGAGGCGGGCGACGTAGAGGGCGATCGCCTCGGCGGCTGCACCCATCGGCCGGTGCACGTACTCCGCGACGGGCTCGTCCACTTCGACGAAGGCGTCGATGCTGCTCACCGGGATGCCGGTGGCCGGTCCCGTGCGCGGCATGGCCGGGTTGACCTCTGCCAGCACCGTTCGGGCCCGCAGCGCTGCGGCCAGGGTCACGTCGACGGACACACCCAGGCTGCACATGCCGTGCTCGTCCGGCGGTGCGACCTGCACCAGCGCGACGTCGACCCGGTGCTGGCCGCGTTCGATGAGCGACGGGACCTCCGGCAGCGACACCGGCACGTAGTCGACCTGCCCGGCGTGCGCAAGGCCGCGCAGCTCGCTGCCGACGAAGAGCACCTCCTGCGGGTAGCGGACGTTGCCGTCCAGCGTCACGCCGTTGGCCAGGAAGTGGACGAGGCGGACACCGGGCAGCGGTGCCGGCAGAGCGTTCAGCGCGGCCAGCAGGGCGCGCGGGCTGCCGCACGCGGAGCCCACCCAGACGCGGTCCCCGGGACGGACGAGCGCGACGGCCTGCGCCGCCGTCATCCAGTCCGCCATGGCGGCAGGTTAGGCCGCGAGCGCAGCCTGGCGCGGAGGCGGCGCGTCGTCGGCCCGGACGTCGGGCGCGACAGGTCGGAAGCGGCCCGCGTACCCGAGCGCCGGGGCCTCCACCCAGCGCCAGGAAGCAACGGCGGCGAGCAGCGAGGCGCCGACGCCGACCGGGATGCTCACCACTGGCGACAGCGGGTTCAGCCAGGTGGCGAACAGGTAGTGCCACAGGTAGATCGCGTAGGACCGCTGTCCCAGCCAGACCAGCGCGCGGGTGTCGAACAGCCGCGCCATGGACGACGCCGGGCGCTCGACGAGGTAGGGCACGACCTGCATCGCCGCGAGCGCCATGAGGGCCGGACCGGCGAGCGACTTGAGCGGGACGTTGCCGACGGTGAACAGGACGACCGCGATGACCGAGAGCCCCGTCCAGGCCCGCAGGGGCGCCGAAGGGGAGCCCGCACCGGAGCTGCGTTGCCGGTGCCAGGCGAGCGCGGCGGCTGCGCCGAGCAGCATCCCGACGGCTCGCGTGTCGGTGCCGAAGTAGATGCGGTTGGTGCCGGCGCCGCCGTCGTACAGCGCGAAGGGCAGCGCGGCGCTGACCGCGGCGAGCGCGAGCACGGGCCACGGCCGTCGCGCCGAGGGGAGCTTGAGCAGGAGGAGGAGCACCCACGGCCAGACGACGTAGAACTGCTCCTCCACCGCGAGCGACCACAGGTGCGCGAGCGGCGCGTCACCGGACGCGAGCGCGTAGGTCCAGTTGACGCCGTACACGAGCACGACGCCGACCTGCCGCAGCGCCGCGGTCACGTCGACCGGTGCGCCCACGCCCGTGCCGCCGGGCGTCGCGGCGAACCAGGTGGTGTCGGCGAACGCCAGCAGCAGCGCCGTCCAGATCGCCAGCACGGTGAACAGGGCCGGCAGGAGGCGAAGGGCCCGCCGGGCGTAGAACCGAGGCAGCGAGACGCGACCGTGCACCCGGACCTCGTCCAGCAGCATGGCCGTGATCAGGAAGCCCGAGAGCACGAAGAAGACGTCCAGCCCCACCCAGCCGCCGGGGAACGGACCCTCGCTCGAAGTGAAGTGGTAGGTCACGATCCAGACGAGCGCCATCCCGCGCAGCCCGTCCAGGGCGGGGGAGCGCGCGAGCAGCGGGCGGCGGTGCGTGGTGGCGGGCCGAGGCGGGGCGTCCTGGAGGCGTCCGGTCACCACCGGACGATGCCCGGTCGTCACGCAGAGCGAACGTCGGCCTCGTCACGTCCGGACCGACGGAGCTGGTCAGTCCCGGAGCAGGTCGTGCTCCAGCAGGGCGCTCGGCAGGACCGTGCCGAACAGCTCCTCGCGAGTCACCTGGGCCTCCTCCCCGAGCGTCGCCGCGAGCGCCTCCATGACGTCGAGGCCGGCTCGCATGACGCCGTGCCGGCCCGACCGCGTGGCCAGGCGGTCGACGTCCACCTCCGGCTCGCGGCCCAGCGCGCCGGTCAGGTCGGCGGCGGACGTGTCGTGCTCCGGCGCTTCGCGCAGGCAGGCGACGAGCAGCCACCGCGCGCCACGGGCGCCGTCCGGGACGGTCCCGAGCAGCTCGGCCACCTGCATGCGGCGCAGCTGCTCGTCGCCGTGCGGGTCGAGGTGCACGAGCAGCTGGGAAGTGGCGCACACGAAGGCGTCGAGCAGGTCGACGGCCTCGACGTCCTTCTCGAGCAGCTCGACCAGCAGGTCGACCGTCGTGCTCCCGTCGAGTCCCGCCCCACCGACGGCGGTGGCGGCCGACGCGGACGACAGGGTCAGCCAGCTCCCCGGGCCGACGCCGGCCCGGGTGCGGACGAAGCGCGCCAGCGACAGCGACGCCTGCAGCAGCGCCTGGGACGACACCGCACCGTCCTCGTCGGCCTCCTGCCGGACGGTGCGCAGCTCGCTGGCGATCTTGGCGGGGCTCCGGCCGGCGATCTCGACGGCCGCGCTCGCGAGGACCTGCGACGTGGACGTCACCCAGGCACGGCCGGGTGCCCCCTCCGCGGTGACCCGCGCGTCGAGCTGCTCGACGGCGGCTGCGTCGCCGGTCGCCGGGCCGGCGGCGGCCACCGCGAGGTCGACCCACAGCCGGGCGAGCCGGGCCAGGCCGGCATCGTCGACCATGCCGAGCCCGGCGAGCACCTGGTCGTCGGGCAGGTCGCTGCCGAGGGTGTCGCGGGCGAGCAGGGCGACGACGCGCACCGCCGCGCTGACCGCCTCGTCGCGGTCGGGTCCGGCCAGGATCTGCAGCATCGCGGCGTCGACGTCGCTGTGCGCCTCCGGGTCCTCCAGCGCGGGCGGCACGTCCGACAGCAGCCGCAGGACCTCCGACTCGAACGGCCCGACGCGACCCGCGACGGCCGCGCGACCGGCCGGTCCCGCCGTGCGCACGGCCGTGGCGAGCGCTGCGGACAGCCGTCCGCCGAGCTCGACCTGCACGTCGTCCGGCCCGTGCTCGAGCGCGCGCAGGACCCGCCCGGTGGCCTGCTCGGCGAGCAGGTCCCCGCGGTACTGCGCCAGGACGGCGGTGGCGAGGGTCTGGGCGGCCGACTGGTCGAGGGCGTGCTCGTGCGCGTCGTCGTGCAGCAGGATCTCGAGGTCCTCGGCCAGCCAGGGCGTCAGGCGTCCGCGCAGAGCCTCGACGAGGTCGCTGACCGGGACCTGCAGCTCACCGGAGAGGCGTTCGCAGTCGACCGGAGCGGCCCAGAACCGCTCCTCGGGCTCGCCGTCGACGACGGCCAGCAGCACCATGCGGCCCTCGTCCCCGGGCTGACCGGGCAGCGCGGCGACAAACGGGGCGATGGGCAGCCGCCAGGACAGCGACAGCCCGTCCGCCAGCACGCGCAGCGTCACCGTTCCCGAGGTCGGCCCGTCGCCGTGCACGTCGACGCGGGCCTCGGGGGAGTGCAGCCCGTCGGACGCGCCAGGCGGCAGGAACGTGTGCAGGACGACCGCCGGCTCGAGGGTGTCGGCGGCGTGGCCGTGCAGGACGGCGCCCGCGGCGACGGCGTAGACGGGTGGTTGGTGCTGCTCGGGCGTGCTCACCGCACCATCTTCACGGATGGGGGCGTCCGTGCAGCGCCGGGTCGGTCCTTCGCGGACCGGTGCTGCCCGCGGCATCGCGCAGGTGTCCTGCGGCGTCCCGGGTCAGACCGCTGCGTAACCGCTCCACGACGGATCGGCGCTCGGGGCGGCCAGCACGTAGCCCTGCACCAGGTCGATGCCGCAGTCCGCGACTGCGCGCAGCTCCGCGGCCGTCTCGACGCCCTCCGCCACCAGCCGGACGCCTGTGGCAAGGGCGAAGCCGGCCAGGGCCGACAGCAGCACCTGCCGGACGACGTCGCCGTCGGCGCCCCGGATCAGCGTCATGTCGATCTTGATGAGGTCGGGGCGCACGGCGACGATGTGCTTGAGGCTCGCGTAGCCGGCGCCGGCGTCGTCCACGGCCAGCCGCAGGCCGGCCGCCCGGTGCGGGGCGAGGACGGCGGTCAGGCGGGCGTAGTCGGCGATCGGCGCGTGCTCGGTGATCTCCAGGACGATCCGCGACAGCGGGCGACCGGCGAGCAGCTCCTCCAGGCGCGGGCTGAGCAGGAGGTCCGGGCCGAGGTTGACGCAGAGGCTGACGTGCGGCGGGACGGTGTCCAGGCGGTCGAGGACCGCCTGCGCGGTGGCGAGCTCGAGCTCGTCACGCATCCCGAGGCGGGCCGCGTCGTCGAACCACTGCGCAGGCGTGCGCGGGTGGCCGTCAGAGGACACCGGGCTCGGGGCGGTGAAGCGGGTCAGCCCCTCGGCCGCCACGGCGCGGTCCGTGCGCAGGTCGACGATCGGCTGCAGCACCGGCGAACGGCCGTGGCCTGCCAGCACGCCGGACAGCGCCTGCCGCAGGCCCTCCCGCTCGGCGACGGCCTCCGCGGCCGACAGGGCCCGCTGCTGCAGGTCGTGCAGCACCTGCGCCAGCAGGAGCAGGGCGGTGACGTCCCGCTCGTCGAGCGACGGGCAGGGCTGACCGTCGATGGCGCACAGCATGCCGACGACCGAGCCCGTCGGCCCGAGCAGCGGGACGCCGACGTACGCGCCGATGTGCAGCTGCGCCGTCACGTCGAGCAGCGCCGCCTCGGGCACTGCCCGCGTGTTGGGGATGAGGCGGGGGAAGCTCTCATCGAGCACCCGCGCGCAGAACGACCCGCCCATCGGCAGGCAGGCACCCTCCTGCGGCGCGTCGGAGCCGGGCTCGGCGTCGACGTAGCGCAGCACCTGGTCGTTGCCGACGAACTCGCTCACCCAGGCGACCTGCATCCGGACCTGTGTGCGGGCCACGTAGAGCAGACGATGGACCGCGTCCGCGTACGACGACGACGTCGTCAGCCGTTCGAGGTCGTCGACCTGCGCGGCCAGGCCCGGGAGGAGATGCCGGTCGACGGCAGGTGTCGTCATGCGTCGCCCCTCTTCCACAGCGCCACCCCCAGCGGTGCTCGGCACAACGTAACGCCGTCGTTGCTGTGCGTACGCGCAATCCGGGATGTCGGACCCTCGCGGCAGCCTGGGCAGATGACGCCGACCGGTCCTCCGCGCCGTCGTCCGGGACGGCTCGCGACACGCCCGGAGCGGCTGTTGCAACACGCCGTCCGACCTGCGACTTCGCTCGTGCCGCGGGTGTCGGCCTTGCTTCGACTCTTGTGCCGTCCTAGTGTCCCGGCCACAACATCTAGGGATTACACCGGTGTAGTTCTCCACATCCTGTGGAGGCGGTCCTCCACAACCTGTGGACGAGCACCCCGTCGCGACGCTGCCCGAGAGGGGGAGGTCGACCGTGCGCTGCCCGTTCTGCCGGCACCCTGACAGCCGCGTCGTCGACAGCCGGGAGACCAGCGCGGGGGACGCGATCCGCCCCCCCCGCTCCTGCCCGGG
>CAXTFU010000214.1:0-889 GCA_964243385.1 uncultured bacterium
CCGGTGCCCGGCAGCGTGCGCTGCCGGCGCAGGTCGACCGTCGCGCCGCCCGCGGTCTGGTCGAAGACCACCACCGCGCCGTCCGCGAGCGCCCGGGACGCCGCGCTGCGGCTGGCCGGTGCGAGCAGCGGCGCCACGGCGTCGAGCGCCTGCTGCCCGGCGAGGACGTTCGCGCCGTAGCTGCTGGCCCAGGCCGCCGCGAGGGCCTGGCAGCGGACGGCGGGCGGTGACCCGGGCAGGCACAGCTGCACCTCCTCGTACCCGGACGGCCCGCCGGACTGGTCCAGCGACAGGCCCGGCACCGGCGTCACGGCCTCCCCCGGCAGGGCCCGCGCCGCCTCCCGCGCCAGGGCGGCCCAGTCCGTCCGGCTCACGCCGCCGTCGGCGAGCGCCGTCACCACGGCCACGCCCGGCGCACCGGACGGGCTGTAGGCCGCCCGCTGGGCCGCCGTGTCGCTGCTGTTGGCGACGCCGAGGGCGACGGCGGCGGTGACGGTCGCGGCGATCGCCGCCACGGCGGGAGCGGTGCGCGAGCGCTGGCGGTCGGCGTCGCGCACCGCGTAGCGCAGCGCGAGCGGCAGCCGGCCCGCGATGCGGCCGAGCGCCGCCAGCAGGACGGGGGCGAGCAGCACCGCACCCAGCACGGTCGGCAGCGCGGCGAACGCGATCCACAGCTCGCTGGACATCACCCGGCGCAGGCCGAGCAGGCTGAGCCCGACCCCGGCGACGAGCAGCACGAGCCCCGCGGTCGTCGGCAGCGCCGTCCGCGCCGGTGCCGAGCGGCGGCCGAGCAGCGAGCTGACCACCGGCTGGCGGGCCGCGAGCACGGCCGGGACGAGCGCCGCGAGCACCGCCGTGCCGGCGCCGAGCAGCGCGAACAGCACGACGT
>CAXTFU010000214.1:899-8264 GCA_964243385.1 uncultured bacterium
CAGCGGGACAGCGGCGCACGGGCGAGCGCGGCGACGGCGATGCCCAGCGGCACCCCGACCACCGCGGCGGCCGCACCGACGAGCACCCCCTGGGCCAGGACGACCCGGCGGACGTGGCGCGGCTCGCCCCCGCTGGCGGCCAGCAGCGCCAGCGCCCGACGCTGCCGGCGGGCGCCGACCGCGAACGCCGGGCCGGCGAGGAGCACCACCTCGAGCACGGCCATGACGACGACGAGGCCGACGATCGCGACGGTCGTGCCGAGCCGGTCGAAGGTCGGCACGGTCGGCACCTGGTCGTCCGGGGGCGGGTCGGCCAGGACGGCGCGCGAGAGGACGAAGCCGCCGCGGGCGTTCACGGCGAGCACGTCGTCCCAGCTGACCGGCGCTCCGCCGACGAAGAACCGGACCGGCGCGCTGCCGGTGAGCCCCACGGCGGCAGGCAGGCCCACCACCGACCGGGCACTGCCGCTGCGGGGGGAGGCGACCGTCCCGGTCACCGTGCGCGTCGAGCCGTCCGGCAGCAGCAGCGACGCGCCCGCCGTGAAGCCGAACCGCTCGAGCTCGGACGTCACGGCGACCTCGTCGGCGGACGCCGGCGCCCGGCCGCTGCGCACGGCGTACGGCCCGACCAGCTCACCTCGCAGGTCGACGGCGACGAGCGACGCGCGGGCGACGCGCTCGTCGGTCGTGCGGACCCCGCGCTCGATCGTGCTCTCCCGCACCGCGAGCAGCCGGCTGCCTGCCGGGAGCAGCTCGCGCAGGCCGGCCTCGTCGAGCGGGTCACCCGTGCCGGTGCGCAGGCCCCCGTCCGTCCGGGACAGGTCCGGCAGCTGGCGGACCGGGTAGCCCTCGGGAGCCACCTCGACGCGCGCGGTCGCGTCGCCGAGGTCGCGCGACAGCGACTCGCGAGCGCTGACCTCGGCGGTGCGCAGCAGCGTGTCGAGGCAGACGACGGCCGTCACCGGCAGCAGCACCATGAGCAGGACCATCAGCGTCCGCCCGGGCGCGCGGCGGAGCTCGCGGCGCGCGATGCGCAGCGCCGGACCCCAGCCCGACGAGGTCCTGCGCGTCGGCGCGACCGGGCGGGTGCGGTCCAGGACCGCCGTCACGCGAGCCGCCCGACCGCGGCCCGCGCCTCGTCGACGACGCGGCCGTCGCGCAGGAACACGACCCGGTCGGCCCAGCCCGCGTGCCGGGCCTCGTGCGTGACGAGCAGCCCGGCGGCGCCGGCGTCGACCCGCGCGCGCAGCAGCTCGAGCACGGCGTCGCCGGTCACCGAGTCGAGCGCCCCGGTGGGCTCGTCGGCCAGCACGAGGCGCCGGTCGCCGACCAGCGCCCGGGCGAGCGCGACGCGCTGCTGCTCGCCGCCCGAGAGCTGGTCGGGGAAGCGCCGTGCGGCGGCGCCGAGCTCGACCTCCTCGAGCGCCCGCAGCGCCGCCTCGCGCGCGGGGCGCACCGGCACGCCGTCGAGCTCGAGCGGCAGCGCGACGTTCTCGACCGCGGTCAGCGCCGGCAGCAGGTTGAGGTCCTGGAAGACGTAGCCGACCGCCCGGCGCCGGAGCGCGGCGAGCCCGGCGGCGTCGAGCCCGGACAGCGGCACGCCCTCGACGAGCACCTCCCCGGAGGTCGCCGCGTCCAGGCCGCCGGCGAGCATGAGCAGCGTCGACTTGCCCGACCCGGACGGCCCCATGACGGCCACCAGCTCGCCCGCGTCGACCTGCAGGTCGACCCCGCGCAGGGCCTCCACGGCGGTGGCGCCGGCGCCGTGCGTGCGGGCGGCGGCCCGCAGCTCCAGGACGGGGGTCATCGGGTGGCTCCGTTCGACGGGGTGCTGGGTCTCGGCGTGCTGGGTCTCGGCGTGCTGGGTCCCGCGGTGCTGGGTCCCGCGGTGCTGGGGCTCGCGGTGCCAGGTCTCGGCGTGCTGGTGCGCGTGCCGGTGCGGGCGGCGCGCAGCAGGCGGGCCTCGCAGTGGTCGAGCCAGCGCACCTCGGCCTCGGCCGCGAACACGAGCGACTCGAGCACGAGCAGCGCGGCGCCGGCCGGCTCGGCGGCGGCCAGCGCCGACCTGCGGCGGACGTGCGTCTGGAGCGCGCGCACGGTGGCGGTGCGCTGGCGCTGCAGCACGCCGAGCACGTCGACGCCGGGGACGGTCAGGGCGAGGGCGAGCTTGATGGCGAGCTCGTCGCGCGGAGGCGCCTCGCGCTCGACCTCGCCGTCCCACCACCCCTGCACCTCGCGGCGGCCGGCTCCGGTGAGCCGGTAGTGCACGTGGCCCTCGGCGTCCTCGCTGTCGCGGGCGACCTGCCCGTCGCGCTCGAGCCGGGCGAGGGTCGTGTAGACCTGCCCGACGTTCAGTGGCCAGGCGTCGCCGGTGCGCGCCTCGAAGGACGCCTTGAGCTCGTAGCCGTACCGCGGCCCCTCGCACAGCAGCGCGAGCAGCGCGTGCTTGACCGACACGTCGTCCTCCTCACCGCGACCGGAGCGTCCCCTGCGCATGCCTACGCAGTAGACCATACCGAGTAGGTGTCCGGGCGGCGCTCGCGGTCACTCCCGTCCGCTCAGCGCGTGCGAGGTGGGCAGCGAGACCAGCACCAGGGACCGGGACCGGGACCCCGTCCCGCGGCTTCCCTCGCCCCGAGCCGTCCCATCCACTGGGAAGGGCGTACCGCTTCCTGGGACGACGGGCGTACGGTCGGGCCCGGACCCGAGGAGGACCTCCGTGGCAGGACCGCCCGCCAGGTACACGCACGGCCACGCCGAGCCGGTGCTGCGCTCGCACCGGTGGCGCACCGCCGAGAACTCCGCGGCGCACCTGCTGCCGCACCTGCGACCCGGGCAGCGCCTGCTCGACGTCGGCGCCGGACCGGGGACGCTCACCGTCGACCTGGCCCGCCGCGTCTCCCCCGGCGTCGTGCACGCCGTCGAGGTCGACGAGGCGACCCTCGCGCTGTCCCGGGCCGAGGCCGAGCGGCAGGGCGTCGCCATGACCTTCTCGGTCGCCGATGCGCAGGCGCTCGACCTGCCCGACGACGCCTTCGACGTGGTGCACGCGCACCAGGTGCTGCAGCACCTCGGCGACCCGGTGCAGGCGCTGCGCGAGCTCGCGCGGGTGTGCCGGCCGGGCGGCGTCGTGGCCGTGCGCGACAGCGACTACGCCGCGTTCTCGTGGTTCCCCGCGCAGCCCGAGCTCGACGAGTGGCTGCTGCTCTACCGCGCGGCGGCGCGCGCGAACGGCGCCGAGCCGGACGCCGGACGGCGGCTGCTGGCCTGGGCGCACGCCGCCGGCCTGGACGACGTCACGACCGGTGCGAGCACGTGGTGCTTCGCGACGCCGGACGACCGCGCGTGGTGGGGCGGGATGTGGGCCGACCGCATCGTCGCGTCGGCGCTCGCCACCCAGCTCGTCGACGAGGGGCGGGCGTCGCCGGACGACCTGCAGCGGCTGTCACAGGGCTGGCGGACGTGGTCCGAGGACCCCGACGGGTGGTTCCGCCTCGTGCACGGCGAGCTGCTGATCCGGCCGTGACGGCCCGCCCGCCGGCAGGACAGCCGGCTCCCGTGGACAGCCGGTCACAGGGACAGCCAGCTACAGCGGGCGGCGGCGCGCCCCGCGGATGCCCGCCACCTTCTGCTTCAGCAGCGCCCGGTTCTCCGGGGTGTCGTAGCGGCGGCGCGCATCCATGATCATCCGCTGACCCTGGGGGCTGCGGGCGAAGGCCATCGCCATCCCCAGCAGACCGGCTCGACCTGTTCGACGCATCTCAGCACTCCTCGACTCGACTGCCGGGCCTGGTACCCGCGTCTGCGCGGTCCCACCACCCCCGCGGACGTGACGTGGCCCGCCGGCGAGCACACCTGCCGGCAACGCGGACGTCCTACCCTGCCCTCCCCGCCTCCCCCGACCTGCCCGACCGCCCGGAGGAACGCATGACCGCCGGCCCTGCCGTTCACGACCGACCGCCTGCCGTCGTCGACCCGACCGGCCACGAGGCCCTGCGCGCCGACATCCGCCGCCTCACCACGCTGCTCGGCGAGACGCTCGTGCGCCAGGACGGTCCGGAGCTGCTGGCGCTCGTCGAGCGCGTGCGCGCCCAGGCCCGGCAGGAGGACGGCCTGTCCGGCGACCCGCTCGCCGGGCTCGACCTGCGCACGACCGCGCGGCTGGTGCGGGCGTTCTCCACCTACTTCCACCTCGCCAACGTCACCGAGCAGGTGCACCGCGGACGCGGCATGACCGAGCAGCGGCGACGGTCCGGCGGCTGGCTGCAGCAGGCCCTCGAGCGCATCTCGCTGCGCGGCGTCGAGCCGCAGGAGCTGCTCGAGCGGGTGACGAGCCTCGACGTCCGGCCGGTGCTCACCGCCCACCCGACCGAGGCCACCCGCCGCTCGGTCCTGCTGACGCTGCGCCGCATCGCCGCCCTGCTCGACGGCCCGGACGACGCCCGCACCGCCCGGCGGCTCGGCGAGGCGGTCGAGCTGCTCTGGCAGACCGACGACCTGCGGGTCACCCGTCCGGCACCGCAGGACGAGGCGCGCAACGGCATCTACTACCTCGAGGGCCTGTCGGCCGGCGCGGTCGCCGACGTGCTCGAGGAGCTGCGCGACCAGCTGGCCCGCTCGGGCGTCGAGCTGCCCGTGCTGGCCCGCCCGATGAGCTTCGGCACCTGGATCGGCGGCGACCGCGACGGCAACCCCGGCGTGACGCCCGCGGTCACCCGCGAGGTCCTGCTGCTGCAGCACGAGCACGGCAGCCGCGCGGTCCTCGCCCAGCTCGACCTGCTGCGCGCGCAGCTGTCGGTGAGCAGCCGCACCGGCGTCTCGGCCGAGCTCAGCCGCGCGCTCGACGAGGCCCTGGCCGCGCTGCCCGAGGTCGAGCCGCGCTACCGCCGCCTCAACGCCGAGGAGCCCTACCGGCTCCTGGCGACCTGCATCCGGCACCGCGTCGTGAACACCGGCCGCCGGCTCGCCACCGGCGGGCGGCACGAGCCGGGCCGCGACTACCTCGGCGACGACGCCCTGGTGGCCGACCTCGTCGTGCTGCGCGACTCGCTGCTCGCCCACCGCGGCGGCCTGCTGGCGACGGGGACCGTCGAGCGCGTCATCCGCACGACGGTCGCGTTCGGCACGCTGCTGGCCACGATGGACGTCCGCGAGCACGCCGACGCGCACGCCGCTGCCGTCGGCCAGCTGCTCGACCGCACCGGTGAGCTCGAGCGGCCCTACGCCGAGCTCGACCGCGCCGAACGCCTCGCGGTGCTCACCCGCGAGCTCGCCGGCAGGCGTCCGCTCGCACCCGTCCCACCGCCCCTGGACGAGGCCGGCGCGAAGACCTTCGGCGTCTTCACCGCCGTCCGCGAGGCGATCGAGACGCTCGGCCCGCGGGCCGTCGAGTCGTACGTCATCTCCATGACGAAGGGGGCGGACGACGTCCTGGCCGCGGTGGTCCTCGGCCGCGAGGCCGGCCTGGTCGACCTGCCCGGCGGCGTGGCCCGCGTCGGCTTCGTCCCGCTGCTCGAGACGGTCGAGGAGCTGCGCGGCGCCGCCGAGGTGCTCGCGGACCTGCTCTCGTGCGAGCCCTACCGACGCCTGGTGGCGCTGCGCGGCGACGAGCAGGAGGTCATGCTCGGCTACAGCGACTCGAACAAGGCCGCCGGCATCGCCACCGCGCAGTGGGAGATCCACCGCGCGCAGCAGCGGCTGCGCGACGTCGCCGCCGAGCACGGCGTCCGGCTGCGCTTCTTCCACGGCCGCGGCGGCTCCGTCGGCCGCGGCGGCGGCCCGAGCCACGAGGCCGTGCTGGCCCTCCCCTACGGCACCCTCGACGGTGCGCTGAAGGTGACCGAGCAGGGCGAGGTCATCTCCGACAAGTACGGCCTGCCGGTGCTCGCCCGCGAGAACCTCGAGCTCACGCTGGCCGCGGCCCTCGAGGCGACCGTGCTGCACCGCACCTCGCGCCGCACCCGCGAGGTCGGCGAGCGCTGGGACGCCGCGATGACGGTCGTGTCGGACGCCGCCTTCGCCCGCTACCGCGCGCTCGTCGACGACCCCGACCTCGCCCCGTACTTCTTCGCCGCCACCCCCGTCGACCTGCTGGCCGACCTGCACATCGGCTCGCGGCCGTCGCGGCGGCCCGACAGCGGCGGCGGCGTCGACGGCCTGCGCGCGATCCCGTGGGTCTTCGGCTGGACGCAGTCGCGCCAGATCGTCCCCGGCTGGTACGGCGTCGGCAGCGGACTGGCCGCGGCGCGCGAGCAGGGCCTCGGCGACGTCCTCGCCGAGATGGCGGCCGACTGGCCGTTCTTCCGCACGCTGCTCGGCAACGTGTCGATGACGCTCGCCAAGACCGACCTGCAGATCGCCGAGCGCTACGTCGACGCGCTGGTGCCGGTCCCGCTGCGGCACGTGTTCGACGACGTCGTCGACGAGCACGAGCGCACCGTCTCGGAGCTGCTGCGCGTGTCGGGCGAGACCGAGCTGCTGTCGGCCGACCCGGTGCTGCGCCAGACGCTCGACGTCCGCGACGCCTACCTCGCACCGCTGAACGCCCTGCAGGTCGCGCTGCTGCGGCGGCTGCGCGAGGCGCCCGAGACGCGCGACCCCGAGCTCGTGCGGGCGCTGCTGCTGACCGTCAGCGGCGTGGCCGCCGGGCTCCGCAACACCGGCTGAGGACGCGGCCCGCCGGGCGGCTCAGCTGACGGGCTGCAGCAGCGCCCGGACGGTGAGCACGAGCTTGCTGCTCACGCCGCTGCGCGGCACCTCGAGGCCGAACGCCGCGCGCTCGACGACCGCGCGGGCGTCCAGCACGAGCTGCGTGCCGGACGGCCCCTGACCGACGGCCACGCGCAGGACGGCCAGGTCGGTGACGCCGCCGATCGTCAGCATCCCGGTCACGTCGAGCACCCCGGCGTTGCGCGTGGGCCGGGTGCGGCGACCGACGAAGGCCGTCTGCGCGCGCGGCGGCACGGCGTCCGCAGCCGCGGCGTGCAGCAGCTCGGGCAGGCGCTCGGACGACCAGCGGACGACGTGCCGGCGGCGGGAGGGCGGCTCGAGCGGGGGCAGGACGAGGACGAGCTCGGCGCCCCCGTCCGGCTGCCCCGACGACGACCCGGCGCCGGCCCGCAGGTGCACGGCGCCGCCCTCGAGCGCCGTGCGGAGCCGTCCGCCGGGCCGCGTCCCCACCGTCGCGCGCGCCTGCGCCGGACCGCACAGGTGGAGGTCGCCGCCGTGCCCGTGCGCCGGCCCGGGGACGGCGGGCAGCAGGCGCAGCCAGTCCACCGCGGAGCGGCCGGCGTCCGGGGTCATGCCGAGCGGCAGCTGCGCGCGAGCGCGCCCTCGTCCTCGCGGGGGGACGGGACGCCCTCGGCC
>CAXTFU010000215.1:0-3705 GCA_964243385.1 uncultured bacterium
GCGCGGGGCGAAGCGCTGCGCCAGGGTCGCCAGGCGAATCACCGTCTCGGCTAGGGCGAACTGCGCGCCGGTGCAGACGCGCGGCCCGAGGGTGAAGGGGATGTAGGCGTGGCGCAGCGGCCGGCGCCCGGCCCCGCTGCCCCCGGACGTCGGCGCGGGCGGAGGGGTCACGAGGTCACAGTACGTCGACCTGCCCCGCCTCGCGGCCTCCTGGCGACCCGCCCGGCACCCTCCGGGTGACCTCGCGCCGCACCGGCCGACCGCTCAGCGCGCGCCCTCCGAGCGGCCGCTGCCGGACCCCGGCCGCCCCGCGGGCCGGTCGCCGGTGCGCGGGCCGGCGGACCGGTCGAGGTCGATGACGCGGGCCACCGTGCCGCGCTCGGCAGGGGTCGCGGCACTGCGCGGCGCCGTCAGCACGGCGACCCGCGCGCCCGTGGCGGCGAGCAGGTCGGCGGTGCGGATCCCGAGCGCCACGCCGCCCTCGCCCAGGGCGCAGTACGAGACGTCGCTGGCGCGCAGGCCGGCGTCCGCGAGCAGCTCGACGTCTTCGGGGAGGCACACCGGGCTCACCAGCCCGGCCGCGTAGTCGGTGGCGGCGTTCACCTGGTCGTGGGCGGCGGGACGCACCGACCGTGCGTGCAACGCCTCCAGCAGCAGCCGCGGCGACGGCAGCGTGCCGGCGGGCACGAGCACGGCGGCGAAGGCGGGCCGGGCCGCGCCCGCCCGCTCGACGACGTAGCAGCGGACGGCCACGCACCCCAGCTCGACCTGCAGGACGCGCGGCAGGTCGTCGGCGGTGAGCAGCCGGGTGCGCAGCCGGACGACCTCGTGCGGGACGTCGCGGGCCAGCAGGTCGCGGTGGACGTCGAGGGCACCCTTCACGAGCCGCACCTCCCGCTCACTGTGCGTCACCGATCCGGTCACCGTACGCCAGCAGCTCTCCGGCGACCACCCGCCCGACGGATAGGGTCGTCGTCCGTGCCTGCCCTGTCCGAGCTCCAGTCGAACGCCGTGCGGGAGCTGCTGCGCGTCTCGCCGGTGGCCGGCGAGCTCGGTGAGCGCTTCGCGGCCGCCGGGCACGCGCTGCACCTCGTCGGCGGGCCGGTGCGCGACGCCCTGCTGGGGCGCCTGGCCGACGACCTCGACTTCACCACCGACGCCCGGCCCGAGCAGGTCAAGGCGGTCGTCGACGGCTGGGCCGAGGCGCTGTGGGAGACCGGCATCGAGTTCGGCACGGTCGGCGTCCAGCGCCGCGGCTTCCGGCTGGAGATCACCACCTACCGCGCCGAGTCCTACGACCGGACCTCGCGCCGCCCGGACGTGACGTACGGGACGTCGCTGGTCGAGGACCTCGTGCGCCGCGACTTCACCGTGAACGCCATGGCGATCGCCCTGCCGGACTGGCGCGCGCCGCAGGCCTTCGTCGACCTGCACGGCGGGCTGGACGACCTCGCCGCCGGGGTCCTGCGCACGCCGGGCACGCCGCAGGCGTCCTTCGACGACGACCCGCTGCGGATGATGCGCGCGGCCCGCTTCGCCTCGCAGCTCGGCTTCACGGTCGACCCGGGGGTCGTCGCCGCCATGCGCGACATGGCCGACCGGCTCGAGATCGTCAGCGTCGAGCGCATCGCCGACGAGCTCGACAAGCTGCTGTGCGGCGCACGACCGCGGGCGGGGCTCGAGCTCATGGTCGACACCGGGCTGGCCGCCCACGTCCTGCCCGAGCTGCCGGCGCTGCGCCTCGAGATCGACGAGCACCACCAGCACAAGGACGTCTACGACCACACGCTGCAGGTGCTCGAGCGCGCCATCGCGCTCGAGCAGCACGGCCCCGACCTCGTGCTGCGCCTGGCCGCGCTGCTGCACGACATCGGCAAGCCCCGCACGCGCCGCAAGGAGCCCGGCGGCGGCGTCTCGTTCCACCACCACGAGGTCGTCGGCGCGTCCATGGCGCGGCGGCGGCTGCAGGCGCTGAAGTACTCCAAGGAGATCGTCTCGGCGGTGGTGCTGCTCACCGAGCTGCACCTGCGCTTCCACGGCTACCGCGTCGGCTCCTCCGCCGGGGCAGGCGGTCCCAGTGCGTGGACCGACAGCGCCGTCCGCCGCTACGTCACCGACGCCGGCGACCAGCTCGAGCGGCTGCACAAGCTCGTCCGCTCGGACTGCACGACGCGCAACCGCCGGCGCGCCGCTGCCCTCGCCTCGGCCTACGACGACCTCGAGGCGCGCATCGCCGCGCTCGCCGAGAAGGAGGAGCTGCAGCGGATCCGGCCCGACCTCGACGGGACGGCGATCATGGAGCTGCTCGCGCTGCCGCCCGGCCCGCTGGTGGGCCAGGCCTCCCGGCACCTGCTCGAGGTGCGGATGGAGCGCGGGCCGCTGCCGCGCGAGCAGGCCGTCGCCGAGCTGCACGCCTGGGCGAGGACGCAGGGGATCGACGTCCCGACGGGGTCCGGGCTGGCCCAGGACGCGCCGGGCCAGGACGTGCAGGGCCAGGACGCGCCTGCCTAGGACGCGCCGGCCTAGGACGCGCCGGCCTAGGACGCGCCGGCCTGCACCACCGGCTCGGGCGGTTCGGACCCGGCGCGCCGCGCCGTCATGACCCCGTAGAGCAGCGCCGTCAAGGCGTAGCCGACGGCGACGATGGCGATCACCAGGTAGCTCTTGCCGTTGGGCGGCAGCAGCACCGCGGACGCGGCGGCGGCGGACACGAAGCTGACGTTGAACAGCGTGTCGTAGAAGGAGAAGACGCGGCCGCGGTAGTCGTCCTCGATGCTCTCCTGCAGCAGCGTGTCGACGCAGATCTTCGACGCCTGCGCGGCGAAGCCCAGGAAGTAGGCCGCCACGAGGAAGGCGGCGTGCGTGTACGGCGCCCCGAACAGGACCTCGACGACGGCCGCCACGGCGAACACGACGACGATCCAGCGCTGGGTGCCGAGCCGGCGAGTGGCGGCGGGCGTGACGATCGCGGCCAGCAGCCCCCCCAGCACGCTCGCGACGATGACCTCGCCGAGCCCCGAGAAGCCCCGGCCGATCGCGCCCTGCTCGGTGTAGAGCAGCAGCGTCGCCACGAACGACAGGCCGTAGAAGAAGCGGTGCGCGCTGATGGCGGCGAGCCCGCGGGCGGCCGGCCCGCGCTCGCGGACGTGCTGCGCGCCCTGTCCGACGCCGCGGGCGACCGCGCCGAGCGCCGCCCGCAGCCGCGCCTGCGCCGGGGGCTCGTCCGGGCCGAGCAGGTCGGCTGCGATGCGCGAGGCGAGGACCGCGGCCAGCACGTACAGCAGCGCGGCGACCAGCGCGGTGCGCGCCGCGCCGACGTCGTCCTCGCCGACGAGCAGGCGCAGCGCCACCGCCGTCCCGCCGCCGGTGGCGGCCGCACCGGCGCCGAGCGTGGTGCTCAGCGAGTTGGCGGTGACGAGCAGGCGGTCCTCGACGACGTGCGGCAGGGCGGCGGACAGCCCGGACAGGATGAAGCGGTTCGCCGACACGACGACCAGCGCGAGGGCGACGACCGGGAGGCTGGTGGGACCGAGCGTCGCCAGCAGCGTCGAGAAGACCACGATGACCGCGGCGCGCAGGGCGTTGCCGACCACGAGCACGCGCTGCCGGCGCCACCGGTCGAGGAAGACGCCGGCGAAGGGCCCGACGACGCTGTAGGGCAGCAGCAGGGTCGCGAAGCCGGCGGCGGCCTGCCCGGCCGAGGTC
>CAXTFU010000215.1:3715-8249 GCA_964243385.1 uncultured bacterium
CCTCGTCCGCGCCCGCCTCCGCCATCGTCCGCACCGGCTCGCCGCAGGCATCGGCGCCGCGGAACACCGCCGGCCACTGCTCCCGCGTCCGCTCGGCGCAGCGGGCCGTGAAGGCCGCGCGCAGGACGTTGCCGACGACGAGCACCCGCTGGCGGCGCCAGCGGTCGAGGAACACCCCCGCGAACGGCCCCACGAAGCTGTACGGGAGCAGCAGGACCGCGAAGCTGCTCGCGGCCTGCGCCGCGGAGGTCGCGCGCTCGGGGTTGAAGAACACGGCGGAGAACAGCGACGCGGTGAACAGCCCGTCCGAGAACTGCCCGGTCAGGCGCACCGAGAGCAGCCGGCGCAGGTCGGGGGCGGCCACGACCTCCCGCAGCGCCCGGGTGTCGGTGCTCACCGTCCCAGCGTAGGGCGCACCGCGCGTCGGCGCGCCCGCCGCGACGGTGCCGGGGACGGAGCGGGCGCAGCGCGACGGCCCGGCCACCTCGAGGTGACCGGGCCGCCCGGCGTGCTGGGGTGCAGCTGGAGCCGCAGCGTGACGGGCCGCAGCCTGCTGGCTGCTCCTGCTGGGTGACTGCTCCTGCTGGGTGGCTGCTACCGCTGGGTGGCTGCCTCGGCCTCGGCCGCGGCGTGCGCACCGGTGTCCTCGCCCCGGATCCACGCCTCGAGCGCCGGCCCGGCGATGTCGTCGCGGACCTGCACCGGCGGGGACTTCATGAAGTACGTGCTGGCCGGGTCGACGGGGCCGCCGAGCCCGCGGTCGGCCGCGATCTTCGCGCAGCGCAGGGCGTCGATGATGACGCCGGCGCTGTTGGGGCTGTCCCACACCTCGAGCTTGTACTCCAGGTTCAGCGGGACGTCACCGAAGGCGCGGCCCTCGAGGCGGACGTACGCCCACTTGCGGTCGTCGAGCCACTGGACGTAGTCGGACGGGCCGATGTGGACGTTGCGGGCGCCCATGTCGTGCTCCATGTTCGACGTGACCGCCTGCGTCTTGGAGATCTTCTTGGACTCCAGGCGGTCGCGCTCGAGCATGTTCTTGAAGTCCATGTTGCCGCCGACGTTCAGCTGGTACGTGCGGTCCAGGATGACGCCGCGGTCCTCGAACAGCTTGGCCATGACGCGGTGCGTGATGGTCGCGCCGACCTGGCTCTTGATGTCGTCACCGACGATCGGAACGCCTGCGGCGCGGAACTTCTCGGCCCACTCGGGGGTGCCGGCGATGAACACGGGCAGCGCGTTGACGAACGCCACCTTCGCGTCGATGGCGCACTGCGCGTAGAACTTCGCGGCCTGCTCCGAGCCGACCGGCAGGTAGCAGACGAGGACGTCGGCGCGGGTGTCGCGCAGCACCTGCACGACGTCGACGGCGGTCTCGTCGGACTCCTCGATGGTCTCGCGGTAGTACTTCCCGAGACCGTCGAGGGTGTGGCCGCGCTGGACGGTGACGTCCATCGGCGGGACGTCCGCGATCTTGATGGTGTTGTTCTCGCTGGCGACGATGGCCTCTGACAGGTCGCGGCCGACCTTCTTGGCGTCGACGTCGAAGGCGGCGACGAACTCGATGTCGCGCACGTGGTAGTCGCCGAGCTGGACGTGCATGAGACCGGGCACGCGCGCGGACGGGTCGGCGTCGCGGTAGTACTCGACGCCCTGGACGAGCGACGCGGCGCAGTTGCCGACGCCGACGATGGCTACACGGACGGAACCCATCAGGGCGCTCCTCTTCCTGTTGTGGTGGGTGGGTGTGGCGGGGTGCTCGCAGTCGTGCCGGGGGGTGGTGCTGGTGCGGGGAGTGCGGCGGCGGGACGTGCTGGCGGGGGTGCTGCGGGGTCGGCGGCGGCCGAGCGCCGCTCGGTCTCGATGAGGTCGGTGAGCCACCGGACCTCGCGCTCGACGCTCTCCAGCCCGTGCTCCTGCAGCTGGAGGGTGTAGCGGTCGAGCCGCGACCGGGTGCGCGCGAGGCTCGTGCGGACGCCCTCGCGACGCTCCTCGAGGCGCGACCGGCGTCCCTCGAGGATGCGCACGCGCACCTCCGGGTCGGTCTGCCCGAAGAAGGCGAAGTGCACGCCGAACGTCTCGTCCTCCCAGGCCGACGGACCGGCCTCGCCGAGCAGTGCGGCGAAGCGCTCCTTGCCCTCGGCCGTGAGCTTGTACACGACCTTGCCGCGCCGGCCGGTGAGCGCCGGTGCGCCCGCCACGACGTCGGCGTCGCCGTCGTCCTGGGTGATCCACCCGGCGGCCTGCATGCGGCGCAGCGTCGGGTAGAGCGAGCCGTAGGAGAACGCCCGGAAGGTCCCGAGCGTGGCCTTGAGCCGCTGGCGCAGCTCGTACCCGTGCAGCGGCGCCTCCTGCAGCAGGCCGAGGACGGCGAGCTCGAGCACGTCGTCCTCCTGGCCTGGTCGGTGGTGCGTGGGTGCTGGTGCGCGGGTGCGGGTGGGTGCTGGTGCCGATGCCGCGTCGTGCTCGTGCGATGTATCGCGGCGATACATCGCGGTGTCATGCGACAGTACGTCCGCCGACCGTCCTCCGCAACGCACGGGACGCGGCGCGTCGCGGTCGTGAGCGCCGTCACAGCCCGGCCGAGCCGACCGTGCGAGCGGGGGCGGAGCCGCGCGGTCGCCCGCGCCTCACGGCCACCCCACGTGCCGGCAGCGATGATGGAGCGATGCGCCGCAGGCAGAGGTCCCGCTGGAAGCGCGGCCTGCTGCTCGCGCTGCTGGCGTCCGTGCTGGGCGTGCTCGGCGTCGTGGGCGCCGTCTACGCGCAGACCGAGATCCCCGAGCCGAGCGCCGAGTCGACCGCGAGCGCCGTCCGCATCCTGTACTCGGACCGCTCCGAGATGGGCCGCGTCGGCACGCAGAACCGCATCCCCGTCGAGCTGGCGGCCGTTCCGGAGCACGTGCAGCACGCGGTGCTGGCGGCGGAGGACCGCGGCTTCTACACCGAGCCCGGCATCAGCCCCCGCGGCATCGCTCGGGCGCTGCTCACGAACGTCAGGAGCGGCGGCGGCATCCGGCAGGGCGGCTCGACCATCACCCAGCAGTACGCCAAGAACGCCTTCCTGACCTCGGAGCGCACCTACACGCGCAAGGTCAAGGAGGTGTTCATCGCGCTGAAGATGTCGCGCACCCTGGAGAAGGACCAGATCCTCGAGGACTACCTCAACACCATCTACTGGGGCCGGCAGGCGTCCGGGCTGCGCGTCGCGGCGCGCAGCTACTTCGGGACCGACGACGTGTCGACCCTGACCGTGGCGCAGGCGGCGGTGCTCGCCTCGAGCATCCGCTCGCCCGCGAACCTCGACCCGAGCGTGCACCCGGAGGCGGCGAGGGCGCGCTGGGAGTACGTGCTCGACGGCATGGTCGTCAAGGGCTGGCTCACGGCGCAGGAGCGGGCCGCGCAGGTGTACCCGAAGGTGCTGCAGCCGGGCCAGGGGCCGCGCAACAACGACCTGTCCGGGCCCAAGGGCCACGTCATCCGGCAGGTGCTGGCCGAGCTCGGACGGCGCGGCTTCGACGAGGACCGCCTGGCCGACGGCGGTCTCGTCGTGCAGACCACCATCCGGCACAGTGCGCAGGCGGCGGCCGTCGCCGCCGTGCAGGAGGTCACGGGCCGCACGCCCGGGCAGGACGACCTGCAGGGCGCGCTCGTCTCGATCGAGCCCGGCACCGGCGAGGTGTGGGCCTACTACGGGGGTTCCACCGGCACCGGCTTCGACTACGCGAGGAACGGCGGCGAGGGCCGGCAGCCCGGTTCGACCTTCAAGCCCTACGTCCTGGCCGCCGCGCTGTCGCAGGGCATGAGCCTGAACACCCGGCTCGACGGCAACGACGGCAAGGAGCTCCCCGGCGCCCGCGAGCCGATCGAGAACTTCGGCGGCGAGTCGTGGGGCCGCGTCGACCTCGTCGAGGCGACCCGCCGGTCGGTCAACACGGCCTACTACGAGCTCGGCCTGGAGGTCGGTCCCGAGCAGGTGGCCGACCTCGCGCACGCGGCCGGCATCCCGCGCGAGACGCCGCTGGCGAACGAGGACGGCACGGTCGTGGGCGGCATCTCGCTCGGGTCCTACGAGGTGCAGGTCTTCGACCAGGCCGCCGGCTACGCGACGTTCGCCAACGCGGGCGTGCCGGTCGCGCCGTACCTGGTGCAGCGGGTGTCGCGCGGCGACGAGGTGGTCTTCGAGGCCGAGGTCGAGCCGGCGCCGCGGGCCTTCAGCGCGGACGTCGCCGCCGACGCGACGTTCGCGATGGAGCAGGTCGTGCGCCGCGGCACCGGCCGGGCGGCGCGGCTGGACGACGGCCGGGACGCCGCCGGCAAGACGGGGACGAGCTCGGACTACAAGGACGCGTGGTTCGTCGGCTTCACCCCGCAGCTGTCGACCGCCGTCTGGCTCGGCTACCCCACCCCGCGCCCCATCCGCCTGGACGGCGTCGACGTCACCGGCGGCGGGTCGAGCAGCCGCATCTGGAAGGCCTACACGCAGCCCGTGCTGCAGGGGCAGCCCCAGCTCGAGCTGCCCGAGCCGGTGTAC
>CAXTFU010000216.1:0-8207 GCA_964243385.1 uncultured bacterium
GGCGTGCGCGGGCTGCTCAACGTGCAGTACGCGCTGAAGGACGACGTCCTGTACGTCCTCGAGGCGAACCCGCGGGCCAGCCGCACCGTGCCGTTCGTGTCCAAGGCGACGGCCGTCCCGGTCGCCAAGGCGGCCGCGCGCATCATGCTCGGGGCGACCGTCGCCGAGCTGCGCGCGGAGGGCCTGCTGCCCGCCACCGGCGACGGCGGCGACCTGCCGTACGACGCGCCGATCTCGGTGAAGGAGGCGGTGCTGCCGTTCGGGCGGTTCCGCACCTCGCAGGGCGAGGGGATGGACACCGTGCTCGGCCCGGAGATGAAGTCGACCGGCGAGGTCATGGGGATCGACAGCGTCTTCGGCACCGCCTACGCCAAGAGCCAGGCGGCCGCCTACGGCGAGCTGCCGGTCAAGGGCCGGGTGTTCGTGAGCGTCGCGAACCGCGACAAGCGGGCGATGCTGTTCCCGGTGAAGCGGCTCGCCGACCTCGGCTTCGAGGTGCTGGCGACCGAGGGGACGGCGGAGGTGCTGCGCCGCAACGGCGTCCCGACGACCGTGGTCGGCAAGCACTCGCACGGTCACGGCGACGACGTCGTCCCGCGCATCCTGGCGGGGGAGATCGACCTCATCCTCAACACGCCGTTCGGGGTCGGCACCCGCCGCGACGGCTACGAGATCCGCACCGCCGCGGTGGCGCGCGGCGTCCCGTGCATCACGACGATCCAGGGCGTCGCCGCCTGCGTGCAGGGCATCGAGGCGCTCGTGCGCGGCGACATCGGCGTGCGCTCGCTGCAGGAGCACCACCGCCTTCTCGTCGGGCGCCGCATGGGCGCGTCCTGATGCCGGTGCAGCTCACCGGCGAGGTGCTGTCGGTCAAGCGCGTCGGGGCCTACACGCTCATGACCGTGGTCGCGCCGGGCATGCCCGAGCTGACCCGGCCCGGGCACTTCGTCGCCGTGCAGGTCGGCGGGCCCGAGTCGAGCATGCTGCTGCGCCGGGCGTTCGCGCTGTACGACGTGCAGGAGCGCGGCGTCTACGGCGGCACGGTGCAGTTCGTGTTCGCGGTGCACGGCAAGGGCACCGCCTGGCTCGCCGACCGGCGGCCGCAGGACCGGCTCGACCTCGTCGGACCGCTCGGCAAGCCGTTCCGGCTGCCGGCGCACCCGGTGAACGCCACCCTCGTCGGCGGCGGCTACGGCAGCGCGCCGCTGCTGCCGCTGGCACGGGCGCTGCGCGAGCGCGGGTGCAAGGTCAGCGTCGTGCTCGGGGCCGCGAGCGCCGACCGGCTGTTCGGCCACCTGGACGCCAAGCGCGTCTCGGACAGCATCGCCGTCACGACCGACGACGGGTCGCTCGGCGAGCGCGGCCGGGTGAGCGACGTGCTGCCCGCCGTCCTCGACCGCACCGACTGCGACGTCGTCTACGCCTGCGGGCCGATGGGCATGCTGCGTGCGGTCGCCGACCTGGCCACCGCCCGCGGCCTGCCCTCGCAGGTCGCCGTGGAGGAGTCGATGGCGTGCGGCATCGGGGTGTGCATGACCTGCGTGCTGCCGGTCGTCGGCGACGACGGGCTGACCCGCATGGTGCGCTCGTGCGTCGAGGGCCCGGTCTTCCTCGGGGAGCGGGTGCGCTGGGACGACGTCGGCACCGTCCCCGTCGACGCGGTCGGCGCGATCACGGCGCCCGGAGCCCACCGGTGAGCGGCGCCGCTGGAGGGGGACCGGACCTGCGCACCCGCCTCGCGGGCGTCGAGTTCCCGAACCCGGTCTTCACGGCGTCGGGCTGCGCGGCCGCCGGCCAGGAGCTGCACCAGTTCTTCGACGTGTCGCTGCTCGGCGGCGTCGTCACCAAGTCGATCATGATGGCGCCGCGCTCCGGACGGGCGACGCCCCGCATGGCCGAGACGCCGAGCGGGATGATCAACTCGATCGGGCTGCAGGGCCCCGGCATCGACGCGTTCCTCGACCGGGACCTGCCCTGGCTGGCCGACCACGGCGCGCGCGCCGTCGTCTCGATCGCGGGCGGGAGCGTCGACGAGTACGTCCTGCTCGCGCAGAAGCTGCGCGCCCGCCCGGGGCTCGCGATGGTCGAGGTGAACATCTCCTGCCCGAACGTCGAGGACCGGGGCCAGGTGTTCGCCTGCGACCCGCGTGCCGCCTCGACCGTGGTGGACGCCGTGCGCCGCAACACCTCGTCCGGCGTGCCGGTGTTCGCGAAGCTCTCGCCGGACGTCACCGACATCACCGAGATCGCCGAGGCCTGCGTCGGGGCCGGCGCCGACGGGCTGTCGGTCATCAACACGCTGCTCGGGATGGTCATCGACACCACGACGATGCGCCCGGTCCTCGGCGGCGTCACCGGCGGCCTGTCCGGCCCGGCGATCCGCCCGGTGGCGGTCCGCTGCGTCTGGCAGGTGCACCGGGCGCTGCCCGACGTCCCGATCCTCGGCATGGGCGGCATCCGCACCGGCCTGGACGCGCTGGAGTTCCTGCTGGCCGGTGCGAGCGCCGTGAGCGTCGGCACGACGGTGTTCGGCGACCCGACGGCGCCGGTGCGCGTGCTTCGCGAGCTCGAGGCGGCCCTGGCCGAGCGCGGCATCGACCGCCTGGCCGACGTCGTCGGGCTCGCCCACCGGCCGCCCGAGCTGCGCGTCCCCGAGGACCCCGACCCGCCCGGGGACGACCTCGTCCCCGCCGCCGCCGACGCAGGAGCGCAGCCGTGAAGGCACCCATCGCCGTGGCCCTGGACGCCCCGGACGCCGAGACCGCCGCCCGCTGGGCGCAGGCCGTCACGCCGCACGTGGCGGTCGTGAAGGTCGGCCTCGAGCTGTTCTGCACGGCCGGCCCGTCGGTGGTGCGCAGCGTGCGCGGCGCGTCCGGCACGGGGCTGTTCCTGGACCTGAAGCTGCACGACATCCCGAACACCGTCGCGGGGGCGGCCCGGGCCGTCGCGCGCCTCAAGCCGACCTACCTCACGGTGCACGCCGTCGGGGGCGCCGACATGGTGCGGGCCGCGGTCGAGGCCGCCGAGGGCGTGACGATCGCGGCGGTCACCGTGCTCACCAGCAGCGACGACCGCACGCTCGACCAGGTCGGCCTGGCCGGCCCGTCGCTGGACGCCGTCCGCCGGCTGGCGGTGCTGGCCGTCGGTGCGGGCGCCGGGGCGCTCGTGTGCTCGCCGCAGGAGGTCGCCGCCGTGCGCGCCGAGGTCGGGCCGGACGTCGTCCTCATCACGCCCGGCGTCCGGCCGGCGGGCAGCGCGTCGCAGGACCAGGTCCGCGTCGCCACGCCCGAGCAGGCGCTGGCGGACGGGGCCGACCTGCTCGTCATCGGCCGGCCGATCACCGGTGCGGCCGACCCGGGTGCCGCCGCCGCACGCATCGCCGCCGACCTGTCCCGCCGCTGAGCCGGCGCCCGGAACGCGGCACGAGCGGTGCGAGCCCGGTCGCTTTGCTCCCCAGGCACCCGCGCCACTAGGTTCCGTGCGTCCCGCTGCAACCCGAACGCCGAGGTGGATCGCGTGCCCCTGCCGTCACTCACCCCCGAGCAGCGGGCTGCGGCCCTCGTCAAGGCCGCAGCCGCCCGCAAGTCGCGGGCCGAGCTCAAGGTCCGGCTCAAGACGAGCGGCACCCGCCTGGACGAGGTCCTGGCCGACGGCGCGCACGACGAGGTCATCGGCAAGATGAAGGTCGTCGCGGTGCTCGAGGCGATGCCGGGCGTCGGGAAGGTCCGGGCACAGAAGATCATGGAGCGGCTGGAGATCTCGCCGTCGCGGCGGGTGCGCGGGCTCGGTGCCAAGCAGCGGGAGGCGCTCGTGCGGGAGTTCAGCGGCTCTTGAGCGGACGCCCCGAGGCTCCGTCGCAGCCGAGGGCAGGCCGGCTCACGGTGCTGTCCGGCCCCTCCGGCGTCGGCAAGGGCAGCGTCGTCGCGGTGCTGCGCGTCCGGCATCCCGGCGTCTGGCTGTCCGTGAGCGTCACGACCCGCGCGCCGCGGCCGGGGGAGCGCCATGGCGTCGAGTACTTCTTCGTCGACCGGGCCGAGTTCGGCCGGATGGTCGAGGCCGGCGAGCTGCTCGAGCACGACGCGCACATGGGCGCGTCGTACGGCACCCCCCGCGCGCCCGTCGAGGAGCAGCTCGCACACGGCACGCCGGTGCTGCTCGAGATCGACCTGCACGGCGCGCGCCAGGTGCGCGCGGCGATGCCCGACTGCCAGCTGGTGTTCCTCGCGCCGCCGTCGTTCGACGAGCTCGCTCGCCGGCTGGTCGGCCGCGGCACGGAGAGCTCCGCGGCCGTCCGGGAGCGGCTCGACCGGGCCCGGATCGAGCTCGCCGCGGAGGACGAGTTCGACGTGGTGGTCGTCAACGACGACCTCGAGACGGCGGCCGACCGGCTGGTAGCGTTGATGTCCAGCAGCGCCTGAGCGCCGTTCGACCCGCACCGAACTGTCTGGAGCACCCTGTGGCCGGCACCGTCGCCAACCCGATCGGCATCACCAACCCCCCGATCGACGAGCTCCTCGCCGCCACCGACTCGAAGTACAGCCTGGTGATCTACGCGGCCAAGCGCGCCCGGCAGATCAACGCCTACTACTCCCAGCTCGGCGAGGGCCTGCTCGAGTACGTCGGCCCGCTCGTCGAGACCGGCGTGCAGGAGAAGCCGCTGTCGATCGCGCTGCGCGAGATCAACGGCGGGCTGCTCACCCACGAGCAGGTCGCCGACCCCGCGGTCTGAGCCACCCGCGGTCGAAGCCGGTCCCCGCGCGTGACCGACCGTCCGCGCGTCGTCCTCGGCGTCGCCGGGGGCATCGCCGCCTACAAGGCCGTCGAGCTGCTGCGACGGCTCACCGAGAGCGGCCACGACGTCACCGTCGTCCCGACGGCGTCGGCGCTGCGCTTCGTCGGCGCCCCCACGTGGGCCGCGCTGTCCGGCAAGCCGGTCGCCGACGACGTCTGGCGCGACGTCCACGAGGTGCCGCACGTGCGCCTCGGGCAGCTCGCCGACCTCGTCGTCGTCGCACCGGCCACCGCCGACCTGCTGGCGCGGGCCGCGCACGGCCTGGCCGACGACCTGCTCACCAACGTCCTGCTCACCGCCCGCTGCCCGGTCGTCCTGGCGCCGGCGATGCACACCGAGATGTGGGAGCACGCCGCCACCCGGGCGAACGTCGCGACCCTGCGCAGCCGCGGCGTGCAGGTCGTCGAGCCGGCGGTCGGGCGGCTCACCGGCAAGGACTCGGGCAAGGGGCGTCTGCCCGACCCGGCCGAGCTGTTCGAGGCCTGTCGCGCGGCGCTGTCCGCGTCGTCGGTGCCGCAGGACCTCGCGGGCCGGCGCGTCGTCGTCTCCGCGGGCGGGACGCGCGAGCACCTCGACCCGGTCCGCTACCTCGGCAACCGCTCGAGCGGCAAGCAGGGCTACGCGCTCGCCCGTCGGGCGCTCGCGCGCGGCGCCGAGGTCGTCCTGGTGAGCGCCGTCCCGTCCGGCAGCGCCCTCGCCGACCCGGAGGGCGCCGAGGTCGTGCGCGTGACGAGCGCCCTCGAGCTGCGCGACGCGGTGCTCGCCGGGAGCGCCACGGCCGACGTCGTCGTCATGGCGGCGGCCGTGGCCGACTACCGGCCGGTCGAGCGCTCCGCCAACAAGCGGAAGAAGACGCCGGAGCTGCACGTCGAGCTGGTGCAGAACCCGGACGTGCTGGCCGAGCTGGCCGGGCGGCGCGGCCCCGGGCAGGTGCTGGTCGGCTTCGCCGCCGAGACCGGCGACGCCGACGGCAGCGTCCTCGAGCACGGACGCGCCAAGCTCGCGCGCAAGGGCTGCGACGTGCTGGTCGTGAACGAGGTGGGGGAGGCGGGGCACCCGACCGGCTTCGAGGGCGACCGCAACGCCGCGACGGTCCTGACGGCGGACGGCGGCGCGCTCGAGGTGCCGCTCGGCAGCAAGGACGCGCTCGCCGACGTCGTCTGGGACGTGGCCGCCGCGCGGCTCCTGCCCAGGTAGCCACGGGGCGTCGGTAGGCTCCCGCGAGAGCCCGCGCGTCTGCGCGCCACGTCCCGCCATCCGAGGAGCCCTGTGTCCCGTCGTCTGTTCACGTCCGAGTCGGTCACCGAGGGCCACCCCGACAAGATCGCCGACGCGATCAGCGACGCCATCCTGGACGCCCTGCTCGAGCAGGACCCGAAGAGCCGCGTCGCCGTCGAGACCCTCATCACCACCGGTCAGGTGCACATCGCCGGCGAGGTCACCACCTCCGGCTACGCCGACGTCCCGAAGATCGTCCGCAGTACGATCCTCGGCATCGGCTACGACAGCAGCAAGAAGGGCTTCGACGGCGAGAGCTGCGGCGTCAGCGTCTCCATCGGCTCGCAGAGCGCCGACATCGCGCAGGGCGTCGACGAGGCGTACGAGTCGCGCGTCGAGGGCGAGACCGACGAGCTGGAGCAGCAGGGCGCCGGCGACCAGGGCCTGATGTTCGGGTTCGCCTGCGACGAGACCCCTGAGCTCATGCCGCTGCCGATCGCGCTGGCGCACCGCCTGGCCCGCCGGCTCACCCAGGTGCGCAAGGACGGCGTCGTGCCGTACCTGCGCCCGGACGGCAAGACGCAGGTGACCATCGAGTACGCCGACGGCAAGCCGGTCCGCCTCGACACGGTCGTCGTCTCGACGCAGCACGCCGAGGACATCGACCTCGACAGCCTGCTCACCCCGGACATCGCCGAGCACGTCGTCGCGCCCGAGCTCGAGGGGCTCGGCATCGAGACCGAGGGCTACCGCCTGCTCGTCAACCCGACCGGCAAGTTCGTCATCGGCGGCCCCATGGGCGACGCCGGCCTCACCGGCCGCAAGATCATCGTCGACACGTACGGCGGCTACGCCCGCCACGGCGGCGGCGCCTTCTCGGGCAAGGACCCGTCCAAGGTCGACCGGTCCGCTGCCTACGCGATGCGCTGGGTCGCCAAGAACGTCGTCGCCGCCGGGCTCGCCACGCGCTGCGAGGTCCAGGTCGCCTACGCGATCGGCAAGGCCGAGCCCGTCGGCCTGTTCGTCGACACCGCCGGCACCGGCGTGGTCAGCGACGAGCAGCTGCAGGACGCCGTCACCGAGGTGTTCGACCTGCGCCCGGCCGCGATCATCCGCGACCTCGACCTGCTCCGGCCGATCTACAGCGGCACGTCCGCCTACGGCCACTTCGGCCGCGACGGCTTCAGCTGGGAGAGCACCGACCGCGCCGAGCAGCTCAAGAAGGCCGCCGGCCAGTAGCGGTCCCCGCCCTCGCCCGGCCCCGCACCGCTCGTCGGTGCGGGGCCGGCGTGCGTCTGGGGGGTGGGCCGGGCTGTGGCGGGGCGCCGGTCGGTCGGTGCGTGCCAGCGCTGCGTCGGCGACCGAGGCGCGGAGGTCTCCGGCCAATGGGTCGGTCGTCTGGAGCAGTGCGTCGGGCTCACCTGTGCCGGACGAGGAGGGTCTGCCCGGCCGCCGATCGGCCGGACGAGATGCCCGTCGCGCCGCAACGCCTTGGCCGGCTCCGCCGCAGTCGCACGGCCGCGCGCTCGGGACCGTCGGCGGACGGTTCGATGATGGCCTCCCGCCAGGAGCAGCCGGCCGGATCTCGACAGCAGCAGCAGACGGCATGTGCAGGGCGTCGCTGCGTCGCCGCGTTGCCGATGATCGATGTCAGGGGGCCTTGGCGGTCGACGTCCAGGCTCAGGCGCCCGGACGCACGTGCCCGCCACCGTGGGTCCTGACGCTGGTGCGGAGCGGTTGCGGACCGCGCTGCAGAGCCCGCGCCGCAGACCCCGCCCCGCAACGGTGACCAAGCACTGTCCAGAAGCCGTTCGACCTCAGCGCTGGCTCTCTCGTCACCCGGCACGGTCGCTGCTCGTGCTCTCAACCGCAGCGCGGAGCATCAACTGGCCCCGGTCTCGGCCTCGGCGTGGGTGCTGCCGTTGTCGAGCCAGGTCCAGTCGGTGGGCTGGAGCCGTTCGACGGTCGGGACCCACGGTGGCTGGTCGTCGTCGGTGGTGGTGGTGAGCTGGGCGAGGTCGACGGCGGCCAGCTCGTCCGGGTCGGGCAGCCCTGCGTGTTCGCCGAGGCTGGCGTCGCGGTCGATGCCGGGCGGCGGGCTGGTGGAGTTGGGGACGTGGATGGTCTGGCCGGTGGGGCTGATCCACGTCGTGCCGGTCGGCTGTCGTAACGGGGTCCAGCCGTAGTGCTTGAGCTG
>CAXTFU010000217.1:0-8141 GCA_964243385.1 uncultured bacterium
CGCATGTTGTTCTGGACCTAATCCTAGACACTGACAGTAGAAAGAATACACGCGTCTTCGTGCAAAGACTTCGTGAGACCGTAAGACGGGACAACGGGTCAACGGAGGTGTGGCGCTATCTCCAGTCAGCCAGGGACGACATGTTGGACGGCCTCCGAATGGAACTTGGCACCGATTTGCCCGAACAGACCCTGCGTCCGCGGCATAGGCGCCTGCCACCGCAAGTTCTCCCTTCCAGCGCTCGGTCCCGAAACGAGGATGACTGACGGGTCAGCCACTGACCGTAGCCATCCTGGACCTGGACCACTTCAAGCCCACGACGACACCCACGGCCACCAAGACGGAGAGCAACTCATTCGCACAGCCGCCAGCCGATGGCACGACCGGCTGCGGACCACCGACGTGCCGCCGGGCCGACCGTCACAAGCGCTGTGAGTCACCGTGGCCCCCACCGGCTGACTCAGGCACTCAGGCCCGCACGGCCTGTAGCACCACAGCCGCCCCAGCGACCAGGACAGCACAGATCAGCACCATGACCGCATGGCGACTGCGCCGCGGCGACGGGTAGACGACCACGTCCTCATGCATGCCGCTCACCCCGCCCCAATGATGCACCCCGTGCGACCGCCGTGCAGCGACACGCGGCACGATCACCCGGTCACCTCAATCCGCTAATGATCGCTCAGGCGGCGGACGGTGGCTCAGGCCGTCACCGACCTCCCGCACGGCGGCGAGGCGTGCAGTTCCTCCAAACAGCCCAAGGGACTGCTGCAGGCGGTAGCCCAGCGCCCGAACGGGTGTGGCGGCAGCGGCGAGAACTGCGTCCGAGCTGAGCCCGACCCGGACGGCGGTCGTGTCGACGAAGTCGCTGGCGCCGGACACTGCCGCAACGAAGTCCGTGGCCCACGCTGGAGGACGCGCGTTGCGGGGCAAGTACGACCACAGCGGCCAGGGATCGTCCGCCGCCGCCTCGCGCGGAGCTTGCCGCTGCTCCGCGGTCGCGGTCAGGCCGGTGGCGGCGGTTCCTCCCGCACCGCCCGGTCGACGCGGTCAGCGACCTCCGACGGCTGCTCGTGCTTCCAGACGCGCACGACTCGCCAGCCCTTGGCAGCGAGCCTGCTGTCGGGTCCCGGTCGCGGTCGACGGTCCGATCAGGAGCGCCTTGAAGCAGTCGCCGTTGGTCCGAGGGACCGTCCCGTGCGCAGGACCGGACTCGGCGGCGGTCCCCTGGGTCAGCCGCCGGTCAAATCGTTCCTCGGACCGACGGAGAGTCCGGCCCTTTGGCCGACCGCCCCGGCCTAGCGTCGACCACCTGCCTAGCCTTCTTCCATGAGCACTGAACCTGGGCCGCCGCCCCCGGCGTACGTGACCCTTATGGCCGATTTGGAAGTTGAGACAACGCGCGGGCTGGTCGAGGTGACCTATCCCCTGCTCGTCGTCGAGCGGTCCGGCGTCGACGCTGCCGATGAGGTGGTCCGGGCGAGGGCGACGAGCCCTGGTTGGGCAGTTGCGGAGCCGCCGCTGCTGACGGTTCCGCCGGGCAGGTCGCCGCAGGACGTCGAGGTCTGCGGCGGCCCGAGGACGGGGCTGCGGTTCGGGACGTCGGCGCTGCCGGTTCTGGACGACCCCGGCTTTGCGCACCTGCCCTGGCTGCGCGCGGCGGAGGCGGTCGGCGGCGTCATCGTCTACGTCGTGGCGGGCGTCGACCTGCAGGCGAACGGTCTGTTCGATCGGCTGGAGTACGCCGCTGCCGGGCGAAAGGTCTTCGCGGCCGAGGTCGCGTGGCGCGGCGCCTACTGACCTTCGACGCTCACGGTTCTTCTCCCTTGACCGACGCCTCGCTGGGCGGACGGCTCCAGCCGACGGTCACCCGCTTGACCCGGATGGCCGTCGCGGTCTTGACCGCTTCGCGGATCGACGGCGACGGTTGGGCCCTAGGCCCGGACTGCTCGCCACAGCCGTCGCGGCTAGCGGACGGACGGTGCAGGCGCGTGGTCTCGTCTTCCATGCGGGCGGTATCGGCCGCATCGACGGGTGGCTGAGCTGGCACCTGGCCGCCGCCAGGCAGGCAGGCAGGCGGGTCGATGAGCCTGCGGGGCGGTACCGACAGGACGGGCGGCTGCGGGTGCAGGCCGCCCGCGCCCGCAGATGGGGCAGGTACGGAGCCGTCGCGGCGATCAGTCGCAGGGTGCTCCCGCCCGCCTTGTGGGGCGCGCGGCTTGCACGGCGTCGCGGGCGCGCTTGGCGGCGGACCAAGTCACCTGGCTCGCGAGCGCCTGTCGGAGTTCGCGGCGGGCGCCTGTTCGTCGACCAGCGCGTCGAGGCTCGCGGCCAGGCCGACAGCAGCGGGAGGCACTCGGCGGCGAGGGCGGCGCAGCAGCCGCCCGGACCGGTGCCGCCAATGCCACCCCTCCCTGGCACGCGGGGCCCGCGACGGGTCCTCCCCGCGCAGCGGACCTCGGGCCGGGGTGCGCAAACGCGACAGTCCGACAGCTTCACTCGACGGGTCCGCGGGCGCAGCAGCCGTGCCCGCAGCCCAAGACGGCTCGCTCACGTGGGCTCCGAAGCAGGCTGGCCAATGCGCCGCGCGCCGCGTCCGGGAGGCGGCACGGGGTGCTGGCGTCGGGCGCTCCCCTGTGTACTGTCCTCGACGAGGACGAGCTCGGCGCCGCGCCTTGCGCCGAACGGCCTGTCCGAAGGTCCCGCAGCCGGCCCGCCGCCGGCGCACCGTCGGACCAGGACGTCCCGGCCGCACAGGGATGCAGGGTCCTGGGACGCGTCATCCGAGACAGGCGGCTGCGTCAGCCGATGCGGGGCAGGTAGGCGCCGATCCTGCGGCGCAGCGCCGTCATCACGGTGTCCTGCGCGAGCGCGTCGCCGGTGGCGTTGCGGGGAGCGACGTCGAGGGCGAGCGCGCTGAGCGTCGGCGCGTCAGTCGTGACGACGAGCTAGACCTCGATCGGCGTCGGGGACCCGTCGGCGGGCGGTTCGCCGGCGATGTCGAACACATAGATCCGGTTCGGGACGTCCGTCCTGGACGCGAGCTCCGCGGTCGCGTCGCCGCCCGACTCGACGAGGACGTGCGTCCCGTTCCCTGCGTCGACGACCTGCGGCGGGCCGAGGAACGGCTGTCACGAGTCCCACACGGGCCTGGGGAGCGCGAGGATGCACCCGGCCGACGACTCCCTGCGGGTGATCTGGAACTTGAACACGACCTGGGAGGTCCGTTTGAGGACGTTGCTGATGTTCGGGCCCTCGACCCTGCGGCCCGGCCAGTCGGGGTGCGAGGCGACCATCTTGGCGGATTCCGCGGGCATGAGGTTCAGGGCCCCCCACCAGCGCCTCAGCCGCGTGCCCGTAGGACCCGTGGGTGTCAGTTACCCGGGTCGGCCGTCGCGGGCCGCCGCCTCCAGGACCGTCCCGGCTGGCCGCCGTACCGCTGGTCGCGTTCCGCCAATCCGGCGGCGGGCGCACCGGCCTGCTGCCGTCGGCAAGCGCCAGCAGCCACCCGTCCGGGTCGGCAGCCACCCGTCCGGGTCGGCAGCCGCCCGGCCGGCGAGGGGACGGCTCAGCTCCACCGCCGCGGTGCGGTGGTGACCCTCCGGGCTCCGCATACTCAACGCCTGATCCGGCGCCTGCGCCGAGACGGCCACGGCGACCGACCCACGGCCTCCGTCGCGACCGCGTCGTAGGCCGGGGCGGACAATGGGCTGAGTCCGGTCAGGCCGACGCACAGGCTGCGTTCCCTTGTGACGCGGACATGCCAGCGCTCCGCGGCCGGGGCAGGTATCCGCAGGACGATCGTCATCCGGACGCAGGATCCGTTCCTCGGCCTGCCGGCGCATGCGCTCCGCCGGTTGGGCGGCCGGCGCCGTGCGGTCTCGCGTCGGCTCGATGCGGGCGGCGGCCCCGCCGGCGGCGCTCGTAACACGTTGTGCGGCGTTAGGTAAGTCACGACGTCGACCTTGAGCGCGGCCTCCGCGTCGCGGATCGGCATGATGAGGAGCTCGCAGGGCAGGTTGGGCACGCTGCCCGAGAGGATGCCGGGCGCGGCGCGGCTCGCGTAAGCGGGTCCGCCGCTGTCGCCTAAGGTCATGCGGACAGGAGCCGCGCCCTGCGGGTCGATCGGTGAACCGCGGCGCGAGCTGCCCGCACCGGACCGGTCCGGATCGACGGCCCTCCCTGATACGGCTCGGCGTCGAACCGTATGGGAACCGGGAGGGCGCGGCTAGCGCGCGCTGACGGTAGGCGTGCCGACGTCCGTGCCGCAGCGTCCGCGGGACCGCGACGCATCCGCTCGCGACGCTGGTCGTGGTCAGGCAGCCGCGGTTCGGTGCGCGGCCGCGGCAGCGCCGTTCCGGTGCCGGGCAAGCCAGGCGGCGACTTCCTCGTCGGTCCCGCAGCCGGCGGCGCGCGCCGCCTCGGCGGGCTGGCGGGCGGCCTGCTCGCGGAGGTCGAGCGCGATGCGCTCGCCGATCCGGTCGAACAGGTCCTGGGGTTGCGGTCTGGGCTGCATGCCTGGCGGATCGGCGCGTCGGGTCGTCCGCGTGCCGGCGCGGCGACGGGCGGTGCCGCTCTAGAGCCCGGGCCGCGGGACGACCTCGACCCTGTCCGGTCCGCGGCCGGCGGGATGGATGAGCACGGCCTGGATGAGCAGCCCGAGGACGTCGCGGCGGGCGCGGACCGTCAGCTCGGGCCAGGTCCCGAGCAGCGTCGCGACGCGGGTCGGGGGCGGGGCCGCCGGGACTTCGGCGTCCTGGGCGGCGAGCTCTGCCAGGTCCCGGTCGAGGTCGGTCTGCCACCTCGTCCGGGCGGCGACGTACTCGTCGACCGGCATCCCTTGGGCGACCGCGTCGGCGAGGCGCTCGATGCCGCGCCGCCTGTCGCGGATCGACTTCTCGAGGCGGAGCCGCTCGCCGTGTCCGTCCGGGACCGCGGGCGACGGCGGCTCGTCCTCCAGCGCCTTCCGCGCGGCCGCCTCGATCGGGTCGGCGTAACGCGCGAGCCATGCCAGCACCGCCGCCTCTGCGGTCGCGCGCTTGATGCCGCCGCCCTGGCACACGGCCTTGCCGCTCAGCCGCTCGGCGTTGCAGCGCAGCAGGTACAGGCTTCCGTCGCGGCCCTGCGACGACGCCGTCATGGGGCCTCCGCAGCGGCCGCACCTGGCGAGACCGGCCAGGTCCCATCTCAGGTCCCGGCTCCGGGGGGCGACCGGCGCCAGGCTGGCCCGGCGCTCGCGGTACGCCTGCCACTCCTCCGGAAGGATCACCGCCACGTGCGCCCCGGGGTGGAGCTGGCCGAGCGCCAGCACCAGGCCGGCGCCGAAGCCGCTGTCCAGCTTCTCCGACACGGTGCCGGGCGTCCACGCGCGGCCGCGGGGCGTCGGCACCCTCGACTCGTTCAGCCAGTGGGCGATCTTGCCGAGGCCGTCACCCGCGACGTACCGGCGGTACATGCGCGCGAGCACGGGACCGGTCGCGGGGTCGACCGCGTAGCCGGTCCGGCAGTCGCCGGGCCCGCACCCCTGAGGGCACAGCCTGCCGGCCGCCACGGCGGCCCGGTGGTACACGTAGCCGTACCGCGGCCGTCCCGACCCGGGCAGCCCGCGCCGGACGCGGTGGTCCATCGCGCTGCGCCACCCGTCGCCGATCATGTCGGACTGCATCTCGGCCAGGGCCAGCAGGTTGGTCCGGGAGTAGCGCCCGATGGCGGTGTCCGGGTCGACCGGTTCGGTCGCCGACACGACCTGGCCGCCCGCCGCCTCGACCCGGGCGATGTTCACCAGAGCCTCGCGGGTGTTCCGGCCGAACCTCGCGAAGTTGTAGACGATGATCACCTCCAGCAGCCCGGCCTCGACCCTGTCGACGATCGCGCCGATGCTCCGCTTGACCACGGAACGGCCGGACAGGTCCAGGTCCTGGACCGTCTCGGCGAGCACGAGCCCCGACTGGACGGCGTACCGGGCGATGCTGTCCCGCTGGATCTCCGGCGAGATCATGTCCTCTCGCGCGGTCGACACGCGCACGTACGCGCATGCCGTCCCGGCGCGGGGCGTCCGGGACGCCCCGGCGTCGCCGTCCGGCGGCGCGGCAGCGGCGGGACGGTGCATCGCTCGGGCTCGGCGGGGCGCGGGACGGCCTTGGCGGCCGGGACGGGGCGTGGGGATCACTCGGGGCCAATCGGCTGCTGCGGCGGCTGGGGGGTCGCTGACGCAGGGCTTCACGAACCTCGTCCCGCGCGCGACGGCCCGGGCCGACGAGCTCTCCGACGACGAGCTGCGCGAGGGGCTCCCCCGCCTGGAGGCGCTGGCCGACCGGGTGCGGCCCCGGTACGTCGCGTTCCTCGGGCTGTCGTCGTACCGGGTCGCGACGGGCGAGCGCCGGGCGGCGGCCGGGCCGCTCGACCGGACCGTGGGTCCCGCGCGGGCCTGGCTGCTGCCGAACCCGAGCGGGCTGAACGCCTCCTGGCAGCTGCCGCGGCTCGCCGAGGCCTACGGCGCCCTGCGCGACGCCGCCGGCGGCTGACCCGCGGCGGCCGGCCCGGTCACAGCGACAGCAGGAACGGCACGAGGAAGACGGCCACCAGCACCAGCGCGAGCAGCGCCACCGCGACGAGGTGGACCCACGAGATGACGACCGCCCAGGTGCACAGCGGCAGCCCCGTCAGGCGGCCGCCGCTCGCGAGGATGTCGCGGCGCGCCATCCGAGCCAGCACCAGTGCCGCGATCGCACCCACGAACGGCACGGTCGGCGTCCAGGCCGCGACGGCCAGCACGATCGCGATGATCGCCTTGGTCTCCGTACGGGTCGCCCCGACGCCGTGGGGCGACGGCGACGCGCCGTGACCAAGGCCGGGCGGTGGTCCCCACCCGCCGGCCGACCGCTCGGCGAAGGGGTCCTGCGCTGTCATGCCTCCAGCGTAGGCCGCACGCACGGCGACGGCCGCCCCCCGTGCGGGGGGCGGCCGTCGTCGACGTGCGGTGCGGACTAGCCGCGGTAGGCGTCCCGACCGGTGTAGTCGAAGTCGTCCAGCGGGACGGCCTGGCCACCCCCGTTGCCGAAGGCGAACTCGGGGTCGTCGTAGCCGGCCATCGAGTAGACCTGCGCGCGCGCCTCCTCGGTGGGCTCGACCCGGATGTTGCGGTAGCGGCTGATGCCGGTGCCAGCCGGGATGAGCTTGCCGATGATGACGTTCTCCTTGAGCCCGAGCAGCGAGTCGCTCTTGGCCTGGATCGCCGCGTCGGTGAGGACGCGGGTCGTCTCCTGGAACGACGCCGCCGACAGCCACGACTCGGTCGCGAGCGAGGCCTTGGTGATGCCCATGAGGACCGGACGGCCGGAGGCCGGCTCGCCGCCCTCCTGCACCACTCGGCGGTTCTCGCCCTCGAACACGGCGCGCTCGACGAGCGAGCCGGGCAGGAAGTCGGTGCCGCCGCTCTCGAGGACGTTCACCCGCTTCAGCATCTGGCGGATGATCACCTCGATGTGCTTGTCGTGGATCGACACGCCCTGCGAGCGGTAGACCTCCTGCACCTCGGCGACCAGGTGGAGCTGGACCTGGCGCGGGCCGAGGATGCGCAGCACCTCGTGCGGGTTGACGGCGCCGACGTGCAGCTTGTCGCCGACCGAGATGTGGTCGCCCTCCTCGAACAGCAGGCGGGCGCGCTTGGAGACGATGTAGCTGATCTCCTCGGAGCCGTCGTCCGGCGTGATCGTGACCTGGCGGCCCTTGGCGGTGTCCTCCAGGCTGATCCGGCCGTCGACCTCGGAGATCTGCGCGACGCCCTTGGGGCTGCGGGCCTCGAACAGCTCGACCACGCGCGGGAGGCCGTGGGTGATGTCCTCACCCGCGACGCCACCGGTGTGGAAGGTGCGCATCGTCAGCTGCGTGCCGGGCTCGCCGATCGACTGGGCGGCGATGATGCCGACCGCCTCGCCGACGTCGACCGTCTTGCCGGTGGCCAGCGAACGGCCGTAGCAGGACGCGCAGGTGCCGACCTTGGAGTCGCAGGTCAGCACGCAGCGGACCTTGATCTCCTCGACGCCGGCATCGATGAGCGCACCGATGTTGACGTCGCCGAGGTCGGCGCCCGCCTGCCGCACCGTCGTGCCGAGGCAGCAGAACACGTCGTCGGCGATGAG
>CAXTFU010000218.1:0-8046 GCA_964243385.1 uncultured bacterium
CCGGTCAGGGCCCTACCCCGTCGTTCCGCGACGGGCTGCAGGTCCAGCGGGTGCTCGCCGCCGTCGAGACCAGCGCCGGCAACCGCTCCCGCTGGGAGGACGTCCACACCTGAGGCCCGTCCGGACCGCGCACCGACAGGAGAGCCCGGTGCAGGGACAGCCCGAGGTCGATCAGCTCGTAGGTCACCGTGACCGGCACCGTCGGCGTCATGGTGCGCAAGACCGGCCGTCGCGCCCCAGGGGCCCGCAGCGTCTGGGTGAACATCTCTTGGCTTACCCCGGCCAACTGCCGGGCCAGCTCCGAGTAGCGCAGCGGTGGCAGCCCACGCCGGCAAACCCGATCGCCTTCTCGTAGCGGCCCCACGTCGACCCGGGTGATGGCTTCGGAGGGGTGGGGGTCGCGGTCGGGTCGCCACTGGCGCTGGGCTCAATCTCCTGTGACTGCCTCCAGCGGACCGGTACGCCGACGTGACACTCGTCTGGATGCTGCCGCTCGGTGAGAGCGGGTACGCGGCGGAGTTGCATGCGGGTGAGGTCGCCGAGCCGGACGGCGATGAGGTTGTCGACACCGGCCATTCGCCTGATCCAAGAGCTGCGTTCAGGAGCTGTTGGGGCGAGGCGAGGGCGCGGCCGGCTTGGGGTCGCGCTGCTCGTCGACGCGGACCAGGAGGACGCCGGCCACGACTAGGACGGCGCCGACCAGTTGCGCCGCGGTCAGCACCTGTCCAAGCAGCAGCCAGGCGAACAGGACGGCGAACAGGACCTCGGTGAGGCCGACAAAGGACGCGACCTTGGCTCCGAGCAGCCGTGCCGCGAGGACACCCGTGACGTAGGCAATCACGGCCGCCAGCAGCGACAGACCGAGGACGGGCACCACCCAGCTGACTCGGGCGTCGAGCAGCGTCACCTCAGTGCGCGGCGCCGCAAGTGGTAGCGCCCCGACCGCGCCTGCGACGAGAAGAGCGGTGCCCCCCACGACGAGCCCGCCCCAGGCGACGACGAGCGGCGGCAAGCCGGTGTCCTCCGCCGACAGGACGAAGTAGGTGGCCAGGCCGACCGCTGCGCCGAGCGCCCACAGGACCCCGACCACGTCCAAGGTGCTGGCGGCGAGCAGGTCGAGCACGAGGGCGAGACCGGCAAGTGAGACAGCCGCCCCTGCAACCGTGAGCCGCCGCGGCCGCTGGCCGTGCCGCATCCACAGCCAACCGACGACCAGCAGCGGGCCGGAGTACTCCACAAGCAGTGCGACTGCGACCGACAGGTGCTCGACGGCATTGAAGTAGCACAGCTGCGCGCCGGCGACCGCGAGGACGCCGTAGGCAGCGAGCGTGTGACCAGCGCGCCGCAGATCGCAGAGCCTCCCACGCAGCAGCAGCAACGCCGGCGCCGTCAGCAGTAGAGCCGCCACGACAAGGCGGACGGTGACGGCAGACCCAGGCGTCCAGCCGGCCTGCAGCAGGCTCGACGCGAACGCGCCTGATGTGCCGAAAGTGGCGGCGGAGAGCACCGCCAGCCCGAGCCCGGCGCTTCCAGCGGTGCGGCCGTCCGGCATGGTTCTCCTTCCGCGACACGTCTCCTGCTGAGATCGCCGTCATAGTTGAAATCGCTTACGCTCCTTACGCGGATGCTAGGGGGGCGACACGCAAGGAGTCAAGATGCTGTTTGCCCATGACACGGAGGTAGCGCTGCTGGTTGCGGGCGCGCTCGTCAACACCGACAGTCCGGACGGCGACGCGCTCATAGACGTGGCGGCGCTCGCGGCCTTCGTGCTGGAGTGGGATTGGACCGGCGCGCGGACGGGGGACGAGCGCGAACTCGAGCAGGTGCGCGCCTTGCGGCCGCAGCTTCGTGGGCTGTGGGAGCTTGGCGAGGACCAGGTGGTCGGCCGGGTCAACGGCATGCTGCGCGACGCATCTGCACTGCCTCAGCTCGTCAGGCACGGACCCTGGGGCTGGCACCTGCACGCCACGCCGTCGGCCGCACCGCTGGCCGACCGCATGGCAGTCGAGGCGGCGATGGCGCTGATGGACGTGGTGCGCCTCGGCGAGCTCGAACGGCTCAGTACCTGCGCTGCCGGCGACTGCGGCCGCGTTCTGGTCGACCTGTCCAAGAACCACTCGCGGCGCTACTGCAGCACGTCTTGCGCCAACCGCGTCAACGTCGCCGCTTTCCGCGCTCGACACCGCTGACCCGTTGCGTGTGTCTCGTGCGGACGCGGCCATCCCCGAAGCCTGGAGGACGGCACTCCTCGAGCCCGCGTGTCGAGGCTGACTCGTCGCCGAGCCAGCGGCCTGCGGGGCAGACGGTCGATTGGCCGGCGGGTGTTCTCGGGTGTTCACCGATCACGCGTCCGGGTCCCGGGAGGACCGGCCGCAGCTGGCCGCGGCGTTGGACGATGTGCGGGCGGGGGACACGTTGGTGCTGTGGCGGTTGGACCGGTTCGGCCGGAAGTTGCCGCATCTGATCGACACGGTCACCGCCCTGGCGGAGCGGGGGGTGGGGTTCCGGTCGGTGACCGAGGCGATCGACACCACGACTGCCGGGGGCCGGTTGGTGTTCCACCTGTTCGGGGCGTTGGCGGAGTTTGAGCGGCAGCTGATCCGCGACCGGACCCTGGCCGGGCTCGCGGCGGCGCGGGCGCGGGGGCGGGTGGGGGGCCGGCCGCGGGCGATGACCGAGCCGAAGCTGCGGCTCGCGCGGGCGATGCGCGCGCAGACCCCGCCGATGAGCGTGGGGGCGATCGCCGCGGAGCTGGAGCTGACGAAGTCCACCGTCGCCCGCAACCTGCGCGCCGCCGACGACGTCGACCCGGGTGAGCGGTGAGCGTGGGTGCGGGTCGGCGGTTGCGGGTGGTGCCGCCGCTGCCGGGGCAGCTGAGCCCGGACCTGCCCGGCATCCCCACCGCCGAACAGATCGCCCACCAGGTCGCCCAGCTGGGGGCCGCCCGCACCACCCGACGCAGCCCGACACCGGGCGACGGGTCGGGGGAGTCGGGGCGACCGCGGCGGCTGCTGCCGACCCGCGACGTCGACGAAAGCTCGCCGGCGGTAGCAGCGCGGGTGCCGGTGGCGGTGTGGGCGGTGTGGGACGGGGAGGACCTGGTCGGGGTGTACGCGGAGGGGGCCACTGCACGCGCCGACGCCGCGGCGCTCCGCCGGGACGCGGCCCGCGCCGGCCACCGCGGGTCGGCCGTGGACTGCCTGCCCCTGCAGGTGTTCACCGAGCCCCAGCACCGGACCCGCCCCCGGCCGGTGCCGGAGTCGCCAGCGCAGCGCCCTGGGCCATCCAGCCGTCCATGACCGGGGGAGGCAGGCCCCCGCGGCCCGATGAGCTGACGACCGAGGAACGGGCCGACCTGCTCGAGCAGATGGCGCAGGCCCGGCGGACCGGGCAGTGGGCGGTGCTGGCCCGGTCACTGGTGCGGGCTCGCGCCCGTGGGGTGCGGGTGGGGCCGATCCGGGCGGCGGGGAAGTCGACGACCCGGGCCAGCCACCCCTACGGCAGACCTCAGCTGCGGGGGCCCCCAGGCTCGAACGATGACCCGACCGGTAGCCCTGCCCGCACTCGTGAACGCCGAGGTGCTCACTCGCAGGCTGACGACGTAGTCGGAGAAATGGATAGCCGGCACAGTCGGGTCAGGTGCGTGGTATGGCACCCAGGAGCATGGTGCGGATCGCCAGCTGCAGGGAGTCCTGCAGTTCCAGATGCAGGACGGCCAGCGCTGGTTCGGCGTCGTAAGCGGCGCGCACGCCGGGCGGTGGCGAGCTGTACGGCGCCAGCGCACCGGCCAGGACCATCACCTGGAAGCAACAGGCCTCACCCGCAGTGCCGAGCTCCGGCACGCAGCGGCGCAGGAGGTCGGCCATGACGCTGAGCTGCGCCAAGGCCGCTCGCTTGTGGCGCACGACCACCTCGACGGTGACGTTGCGCTCGAGGACACCGCCCTGCGCACCGGCCAGGTCGCACAGCATGCGTTGGCCGGCCAGGGACCGGGCCAGGACCGCGGCCAGCAGCTCGGCCCGCGACACCAGGGGCAGCGTCGCGTCGATCCCGGCGACGAGGTCGTCCGCCAGCTGGTCCAACCAGTCCCGCAGCACTGAGTTCATCAGGTCCAGAAGGACACCCTCTCGGGAGTCGAAGTAGCGCAGCACGTTCGACTTCGCCAAGCCGACGCGGCGGCTCAGCTCGTTGAGGGTGAGGTCGGCGACCGGCATCTCCTCGAGCATGGCGGCCGCGGTGTCCAGGATCGTCCGGCGCCGGACTTCGCGCTGCTCCTCGCTACGGGCCCGTTGGAAGGTCATGACCAGACCCTAGCAGTTTAAAGACCGCCGGTTCCTTGACAAGGAACCGGCGGGCTCTTAGTGTTCAAGTCATCAGACCGACGGTCTCTTCAGGAGGACGACTTGAGCACGAACTGGACAGCACGCGAAGTTTCCGACCAGCACGGTCGGGTGGCGGTTGTGACCGGCGCCAACACCGGCCTGGGCTTTGAGACCGCACAGGTCCTTGCCGAACGCGGTGCCACGGTGGTGCTCGCCGTGCGCGACGTCGACAAGGGGCTCCAGGCTGCGGCCCGCATGACCGAGGGCCGCGCCGGGAGCGTCCCGGGGACGGTCACCGTGCAGCAGCTGGACCTGTCCTCGCTGGACTCCGTGCGCACGGCCGCTGCCGAGCTGCGCCAGATGCACCCCCAGATCGACCTGCTCGTCAACAACGCCGGAGTCATGTACACCCCGCGGCGCACCACCCGCGACGGCTTCGAGCTGCAGTTCGCGACCAACCACCTCGGCCCCTTTGCCTTCACGGGGCTGTTGCTTGAGTCGCTGCTGCCCGTCCCCGGCTCGCGTGTGGTGACGGTCAGCAGCACCGGTCACCGCATCCGCGCCGCGATCCACTTCGATGACCTGCAGTGGGAGCGCTCCTACTCCCGGATGGGCGCGTACGGGCAGGCCAAGCTGGCCAACCTCATGTTCACCTACGAGCTGCAGCGCCGCTTGGCTGCGCGTGGAGCGAGTACCGCGGCCGTCGCCGCACACCCGGGGGTCTCGAACACCGAACTGGTGCGCCACACCCCGGCCCTGCTCCGGGGCCCGGTGGACCGGCTGGCGCCGCTGCTCACCCAGCCGGCTGCGATGGGCTCCCTGCCCACGCTGCGGGCCGCGACCGACCCGGCCGTGCTGGGCGGGCAGTACTACGGTCCCGGAGGGCGCGGTGAGGTCCGCGGATACCCCCAGCTCGTCATGTCGAGCGTGCAGTCCTACGACCTGACCATCCAGCAGCGGCTGTGGGCGATCTCTGAAGACCTGACGGGCGTCACGTTCCCGGTGTGATGCGGCTGCCGGCACGTCTGAGTCTGCAGCGGTGACAGGTAGCGGGCTGACGTGGGCGTCACCACGGCCGTCGTGAACCGGTGGGAGATCACTCCACCTACCTAGCTCGCACCCTGGTACGGCGCCTCGCGCCTCAGCCATGGACACCTACTGAGAAAGCGAGGAATACCCATGTCATCTTCTGTTCCGGTGAAGGCGCAGATCGGTGTGACCGGTCTGGCGACCATGGGCCGCAATCTGGCCCGGAACATCGCCCGGCACGGCTACGTGACGGCGGCGCACAACCGCACCGACGCCAAGACGAGGGCCCTGGTGGAGGAGTTCGCCCATGAAGGCACCTTCGTCCCCGGGTACACCAGTCAGGAGTTCGTGGACTCCCTGGAGTCCCCCCGCACGATCATCATCATGGTCAAGGCCGGCGGCCCGACCGACGCCGTCATCGACGAGCTCGCCCCGCTGCTGAGCGAGGGCGACATCCTCGTCGACGCCGGCAACGCGCACTTCGCCGACACCCGCCGCCGCGAGGCCGCGCTGCGCGAGAAGGGCATCCACTTCGCGGGCGTCGGCGTTTCCGGTGGTGAGGAGGGCGCCCTGCTCGGGCCCTCGATCATGCCCGGCGGCTCCCAGCACGCCTACGACAAGCTCGGCCCGATCCTGGCCGACATCGCCGTCACGGTCGACGGCACGCCCTGCTCGGTGCACGTGGGTCCCGACGGGGCCGGCCACTTCGTCAAGATGGTCCACAACGGCATCGAATACGCCGATATGCAGCTCATCGCCGAGGCGTACGACCTGCTGCGCAACGGGCTCGGGCGCACCCCCCGCGAGCTCGCCGACGTCTTCACGTCATGGAACGCTGGGGACTTGGAGAGCTTCCTCATCGAGATCACCGCGCGCGTCCTGGCCAAGGACGACCCCACGGACGCCGGCACCCCGCTGATCGACGTCATCCTCGACGAGGCCGAGCAGAAGGGCACCGGGCGCTGGACGGTGCAGACGGCCCTGGACCTGGGCACCCCCGTCTCGGGCATCGCCGAGGCCGTCTTCGCCCGGGCGCTGTCCGGGCACGGCGAGCAGCGCAAGGCCGCCCAAGGCCTCCTCCCCGGCCCCACCGGGACGATCGGGCACGACCCGGCCGCGGAGGTCCCCTTTGTCGCCGAGGCCGACGCCGACGCGTTCGTCGACGACGTCCGCGCCGCGCTGTACGCCTCGAAGGTCGTCGCGTACGCGCAGGGCTTCGACATGATCCGCGCGGGCAGCCTGGAGTACGGCTGGGACGTCGACCCCAGGGCGATGGCGACCATCTGGCGCGGCGGCTGCATCATCCGGGCCACGTTCCTGGACCGCATCAAGGACGCCTACGCGAACCAGCCCGAGCTGCCCTCGCTGCTGCTCGACCCGTACTTCGCCAACGCCGTCGCCAAGGGCCAGGAGGCGTGGCGCCGGGTCGTGGTGCACTCGGTCACCGCCGGCATCCCGGCCCCCGGCTTCGCCTCGGCGCTGGCCTACTACGACGGCCTGCGCTGCGAGCGGTCCTCGGCCGCGCTCATCCAGGGCCTGCGGGACCTATTCGGGGCGCACACCTACAAGCGCGTCGACCGCGAGGGCGCTTTCCACGTGGACTGGTCCGGCGACGGTTCCCAGACGCGGGTATGAGGTCTCGGCGGCTGCGGAATCCGTCGGTACCCCAGCTCGTCTCGTCCAGCCCGCAGTCCTGCGATCTGACGACCTAGTAGCGACGATCCAGGTGTATTCGGTCATGAGGTTGGTGACGGGATGCGGCTGGTGGGGGTCTGGCCGTGGAGTGCGGTGTGTGGTCGTTCAGTGTTGTAGAAGTGCAGCCAGGGAGCGAGGGCAGCGGCGCGGTCGGTGGTGCTGGTGAAGATCTGCCGGTAGGCCCATTCGATCTGCAGGGTCCGGTTGAATCGTTCGATCTTTCCGTTCTGCCAGGGGCAGGGGGCGCGGATCAGCAGGTGTCGGGCGCCGAGGTCGGCGAGGGCCTGGGCGACCTGGGTGCTGCGGGTGTAGCTCCAGTGGTTGTCGGTCATGACATCGGTGATCGGGCCGATCCCGCGGAGTGGACGTAGTCGAACCCGATCCGGGCCCGCTTGGCGGCGGCGGTGGAGCCCATCGAGCGGCCGTGGGCCCGCCATCCTTCGCCCGTCGGGGATGCGGCGAATCTTCTTGACGTCGATGTGGATCAGGTCACCGGGCCAGTCCCGTTCGTAACGGCGCGCGGTGGACCGGGACGCGCGGATCACCGCTCCGGTCAGCGGGTCGCACTCGGTCAGTTCCCGGGCCGGGCTCGTGCGCCGCGGGCAGCTGGCCGGTCGTGAACTGCGATCGGCCAGCCCGGCCAGTCCCTCAGCGTCGAAGCGGGCGACCCAGCGGTGCGCGCACTGCCGGGAGACCCCGAGTTCCTTCGCGACATGCGCGACCGGGCGGTGATCGCGTCGGACACGGCTGACCAGCAGATACCGGCCGTGGACGGTCAAGCGGGCGTTAGCGTGCATCGGGAAGACCTCCGGGCAGGTGAAGACGGCTATCTCCACCGCACCCGGAGGTCTTTCCCGTCCACCGCAGGCGCGCCGACCGTCACCAACGTGCCGGCCGAGTACAGCTAGCCGGCGGCGAACCGATCGGTGGCGGTGAGCAGCGCTTGCGTGGTGGCGGCGTCGCCACCGGCGTGCCCGGTGTCGTCGAGCAGGACGAACTC
>CAXTFU010000219.1:0-8037 GCA_964243385.1 uncultured bacterium
CCCCGCACGCTCGACGTCGACGTGGTCCTCGCGCCGCCGCCCGTCCCGCCGGGCGTCCCGCCGGCCGTGCGGCAGGCGGCCGGTGACCCGCGTCATCGCCGGCAGCGCGCGCGGCCGGCGGCTGGCCGTGCCGGAGGGGACCGCCACCCGCCCGACGTCCGACCGCGCCCGCGAGGGGCTGTTCTCCAGCCTGCAGTCGCTCGTCGACCTCGAGCAGTGCCGGGTGCTCGACCTCTACGCCGGCTCCGGCGCGCTCGGGCTCGAGGCGCTGTCGCGCGGCGCCACCAGCGCCACGCTCGTCGAGGACGACCCGGAGGCCGTCGCCGTCCTGCGCGAGAACGTCGCCGTGCTCGGCCTGCCGGGCGCGCACGTCGTGGCCGTCCGCGTCGAGCGCTTCCTGCCCGTCGACCCCGAGCCGCGCTACGACCTGGCGCTGCTCGACCCGCCGTACGAGCTCGACGTCCTGCCGGTGCTCGCGCTGCTGCACCCGTGGCTCGCCGAGGACGCGGTCGTCGCCGTCGAGCGGGCGACCCGCGGACCGGCGCTGTCCTGGCCGGACGGCTACGAGCCCGTCCGCGAGCGCCGCTACGGAGCGGCCACGCTCTGGTACGCACGGTCGGCCTTGCTAGGCTCTGGGCGATGAGACGGGCCGTCTGTCCCGGTTCCTTCGACCCGGTGACCCTGGGCCACCTCGACATCGTCGAGCGGGCGTCCAAGATCTACGACGAGGTCGTGGTCGCGGTGCTCGTGAACAAGAAGAAGTCGTCGCTGTACACGGTCCAGGAGCGCATGGACCTGCTCCGGCAGGTGACCGCCGGGTACGGCAACGTCACGGTCGACAGCTTCGGCGGCCTGCTCGTCGACTACTGCCGGACCGCGCAGATCCCGGTCATCGTCAAGGGCCTGCGGGCCATCAGCGACTTCGACTACGAGCTGCAGATGGCCCAGATGAACCACGGCCTGGCCGGGGTCGAGACCATGTTCATGACGACCAACCCGCTGTACTCCTTCCTGTCCTCGAGCCTGGTCAAGGAGGTCGCCACCTACGGCGGCGACGTCTCCGGGCTGGTCCCGCCGCTGGTCCTGACCAGCCTCACCGAGCGGCTCGCCGCACCCCCCACCACGTCGACAGGAGCACCGTGAGCGCCGACCTCGAGGAGGTCCTCGACCACCTGACCGCCCTCGTCGAGGACGCCCGCGCCCTGCCCATGTCGTCCTCCTGCGTCGTGCACCGCGGCGAGGTCCTCGACCTCGTCGACGAGGCGCGCCGGGTGGTGCCGGGCGAGCTCGAGCAGGCGCGCCGGGTGCTGTCGGACCGCGAGTCGCTGCTCGAGCAGGCGCGGGCCGAGGCGGAGCGCCTCGTCGCCGAGGGGACGGAGGAGCGCGACCGCCTCGTCGCCTCCGGCGACCGCGAGCAGACGCGGCTCGTCGAGGACACCGCCGTCTGGACGCGGGCGCAGCAGGAGGCAGACCGTGCGCTGGCGCAGGCCTCCGCCGACGCCGAGCAGGTGCTCGCGCAGGCCGAGGCCGACGCCGAGGCGATGCGCCTGCAGACCGAGGACTACGTCGACGCCAAGCTCGCCAACTTCGAGAACGTGCTCGCCACCACGCTGGCCACCGTGCAGCGCGGCCGCGAGCGGCTCTCCGGCCGCACCGACCTCGACGACCTGCGCGGCCAGCCGGACGCCGGCGAGCCGCGCCCCCGCGCCGACGAGGGCCGCCGGCAGCCCGCCGAGGCTGCCGCGCGCCGTCGCTGAGCCCCGTCACCGAGCACGTCGCCGAGCACGTCGCCGAGTGCGGCCCGACCCCCCGCCCGCCCCGTCCGCTACCCTTGCGGTCGGTCTTCACGACCCTGAGAGTCCCTCGTGCCCGAGAACAGGAAGCCGCAGCACCGCCTCGACCCCCGCAAGCCCCTCGTCCTCGACACGCGCGAGCTGGGGCGCCGACCGGGGTCGATGCGCACGATGCGGTTCGACGCTCCCGCGCCGGAGGCCCTCGGGGGCGAGCTGATCGGCGTGCCCGTCGGCGCCGGCATCGACCTGGACCTCAGGCTCGAGTCGGTGATGGAGGGCGTGCTGGTCAGCGGCACGGCGACCGCACCCCTCTCGGGGGAGTGCGGCCGCTGCCTCGAGCCCGTCGACGACACGCTGACGGTCGACCTGCAGGAGCTGTTCGCCTACGCGGACAGCGACGAGCAGGACGAGGACCTCAGCCGGATGGAGGGCGACCTGCTCGACCTCGAGCCGGTCCTGCGGGACGCGGTGGTGCTCGCGCTGCCGCTCACCCCGCTGTGCCGACCGGACTGCGCCGGGCTGTGCGTCGACTGCGGTGAGCGGCTCGACGACCTCCCGGCCGACCACCGGCACGACGCGACGGACCCCCGATGGGCGGCCCTGTCGTCCGCCTTCGAGGGCCGGGACCGCCAGCACGACAGCACGCCCGACCGCACCACCACCGAGATCCAGGAGTAGCAGCGATGGCCGTCCCGAAGCGCAAGATGTCGCGCAGCAACACCCGCTCGCGCCGTGCGCAGTGGAAGACCACTGCCCCCGCGCTGACCACCTGCGACCGCGGTCACGTGACCCTCCCGCACACGGTCTGCCCCGAGTGCGGGCGGTACGACAAGCGCACCGTCATCACGGTCTGACCTCCCCGGGGCGCCGCCAGGTGATCCGCGTCGCGCTCGACCTGCTCGGCGGTGACCACGCGCCGGGCAGCGTCGTCGACGGTGCGCTGCTGGCGGCTGACCGGGCGGACGGCGGCGACCTCGAGCTGGTGCTCGTCGGCCCGGTCGAGCTCGCCGAGCGGCTGCTCGCCGACCGCGGCGCCGCCGGGCGCTTCCGGCTGGTCGCGGCCAGCCAGGTCGTCACGATGGACGAGGACCCGGCGCGCGCCGTGCGGGCCAAGCGCGACGCGACCGTGCGCGTGGCCGCCCGCCTCGTGCGCGACGGCGAGGCCGACGCGGTCGTGTCGGTCGGGTCGACGGGCGCCGCCGTGGCCGCCGCGCTGTTCACGCTCGGCCGGCTTCGCGGGATGAGCCGGCCGGCGCTCGCCGCGGTCATCCCCGCCAAGGCGGGCCACGTCGTCTTCCTCGACGCCGGCGCCACGACCGAGGCGACGCCCGCGCTGCTCGCCCAGTTCGCGCTCGCCGGGGCGGCCTTCGCCTCCGTCCGGCTCGGCCTGCCCGCACCGCGGGTGGGCCTGCTGTCGATCGGCGAGGAGGCCGGCAAGGGCGACGAGCTGCGCAAGGCCGCCTACGCCGCGCTCGCCGAGCTGCCGCTCGACTTCGTCGGCAACGTCGAGGGGCGCGACGTCCCGCACGGCGAGCGTGCCGACGTCGTCGTCACCGACGGGTTCACCGGCAACGTGCTCGCCAAGGGGCTGGAGGGGGCCGCCACGATGGTCACGTCCGTGGTGCGCGAGGCGCTGGCCGCGACGCCCGAGCTGCGCGCCGCGGCCGCACCGCTGCTGCCGGCGCTGTCGGCCGCCACCGGCCACCTGAGCCCGGACGGCCTCGGCGGCGCGATGCTCGTCGGGGTCGACGGCGTGGTCGTCGTCGGGCACGGCGCCAGTTCGGCCGAGGGCGTCGCCAGCTGCGTCCGGGTCGCCGCGCAGGCCGCCCGCGAGGGCCTCGTCCCGCGCATCGCCACGGCGCTGGCCGAGCTCGCCGACCGCACCGCCGACCGCACCGCCGACCGCACCGCCGACCGCACCGCCGCGCCCAGTCCGGCGGTGCTGTCGTGAGCGCGCTGTCCCCCGACCAGGTGCTGGACGTCGTCCGCGCCGCCGTCGCCACCGTGCTCGAGCTCGACCCGGAGCAGGTCGACCGCGACACCAGCTTCCGCGCCGACCTGCGCGCCGACTCCCTCGCCCTCGTCGAGATCGTCGAGATCGTCGAGGAGTCGCTCGCGCCCCTGGCACGCCCCGGCTTCCACATCGAGGACGAGGACCTGGACGCCCTCGCGACCGTCGGCGAGGCGGTCGACTACGCGGTGGCGCGGCTGTGACGGCGCCGGCTGCCGCGGGTCCGCTGCTCGAGGACGGCGCCTGATGGGTGCGAAGGCGCGCAGCGAGGCCGGTCCGCCGTACACGCGGCTCGAGGCGGCCCTCGGGACGGCGATCGACCCGGCGCTGCTCGCGCGGGCGCTCACCCACCGCTCGTACGCCTACGAGCACGGCGGCCTGCCGACCAACGAGCGGCTGGAGTTCCTCGGCGACGCCGTGCTCGGCCTGGCCGTCACCGACGCGCTGTACCGCGCGCACCCCGACCTGCCCGAGGGGCAGCTCGCGAAGATGCGCGCCAGCGTCGTGAGCACCCGCGCGCTCGCGTCGGTCGCCCGCGAGCTCGGCCTGGGCGCGTGGCTCAAGCTCGGCCGCGGCGAGGACGTCACCGGCGGGCGCGACAAGAGCTCGATCCTGGCCGACACGACCGAGGCCGTGCTCGGCGCGGTCTACGTCGACCGCGGCGTGGAGGCGGCCGTCGCGGTGGTGCACCGGCTGTTCGGCCGGCTCATGCGCGCCTCGGGCGAGGTCGGCGCGGCGCTGGACTGGAAGACCGAGCTCCAGGAGCTCACCGCCGCCCGCGGGCTGGGCGTGCCCGACTACCGCTGGACCGAGAGCGGCCCCGACCACGCCAAGACCTTCACGGCGGTCGTGCTCGTGGCCGGCGAGGCCCGCGGCGAGGGGGGCGGCCCGAACAAGAAGCAGGCCGAGCAGGTGGCCGCCGAGCAGGCCGTCGGCTCGCTGCTGGGCCCGGCCGCCGGCGCTCCGGACGCCGGCGGTCCGATAGTCGGCGGTCCGGCGGCCGGCGGTCCGGCGGCTGGCGGTGCGGACGCCGGCGGTCCGGACGCCGGCCCGGCCGTCGCCGCGGGTGACTGACGGCCGACCGGCGCTGACCGGCCCGAGCTGCCGGGTGCTGGTGAGCGCGCGTGCCTGAGCTGCCCGAGGTGGAGGTCGTCCGCCGCGGGCTCGAGCGGGGCGTCGCCGGCCGCACGGTCGCCGACGTCGCGGTCACCCACCCGCGGGCCGTGCGCCGCCACACGACCGGCGCCGACGACTTCGCCGCGCGGCTGGCCGGCCGCACCGTGACCGCCGTCCGCCGGCGGGGCAAGTACCTGTGGCTGCCGCTCGACTCGGGGGAGGCGCTCACCGGTCACCTCGGCATGAGCGGCCAGCTGCTCGTCGTCCCGGCCGAGTCGCCGTTGCAGAAGCACCTGCACGTGCGCGTGCGCTTCACGGACGCCGCCGAGCCCGGCGCCCGCGAGCTGCGCTTCGTCGACCAGCGCACGTTCGGCGGGCTGCTCGTCGTACCGGACGGCGACCCGGTGCCGCCGCTGCTGGCGCACATCGCCCGCGACCCGCTCGACCCGGCCTTCGACGACGACGCCTTCGTGGCGGCCCTGCGCCGACGCCGGACCGGCGTGAAGCGCGCGCTGCTCGACCAGACGCTCGTGAGCGGCATCGGCAACATCTACGCCGACGAGACGCTGTGGCGCTCCCAGGTGCACGGCGAGCGGCCCACCGACAGCCTCACCCGGCCGGCCGCGCGCCGGCTGCTCGGGCATGCGCGCGCCGTGCTCCACGAGGCCATCGCGGCGGGCGGCACGAGCTTCGACGCGCTGTACGTCTCGACCGACGGCGTGAGCGGGCTGTTCGAGCGCTCCCTCGACGCGTACGGCCGCGAGGGGCTGCCGTGCTCGCGCTGCGGGACGCCGCTGCGGCGGGAGGCGTTCATGAACCGGTCGTCGACGAGCTGCCCGCGCTGCCAGCCGCGACCCCGCTCCGTCCGGCGTCGCAGCGCCTGACCGCTGCCGGCGGCCCTACCGGCTGGTGGGCGACTCGTCCGGGTCGGCGGTCTCGGTGCTCACGTCCGGGTCGTTCGTCTCGCCGGGCAGCGGCACCGTCAGCGGCGCGCTCTCGACCGGCCGGGGCGTGCGGACGATGCCGCCGGGCTGCACCGGGTCCGGCTGCGGGCCGTTGTCGTTGGCCTCGGCACCCTCTTCGGTGCACCCCGTGAGGGCGAGCACCAGGGCGACGGCGACGGGCGCGACGAGGGCGCGGACGCGGGGACGGGGCACGGAGGGCTCCAGGTCTGTGACGTGCGGGCGGGCGTTCGAGCAGGGACGTTCGAGCAGGGACCTTCGAGCAGGGACGGACGGGCGGTCGGGGTGCCCGGCGGCGCCCGCCCTGCCAGACGCGTACCCCGTCGCGGGCCGTCGGCACGCGTGCCGGACCACCGCTCCGCCGGGGTCCGCGCCGGACCGCGGGAGCCGCAGCCTCCGGTCCGCCGGGCCCGAGAGCGTGATCCGATCGTGACCTGTCCTTGACCCAGTAGCACGCTGCTGGCACGATGGAGGTCCGCCCCTCTGGCCGTCTGCCGAGGGTGCCGTCTCACCCCTCGACGTGGAGGCTCGCAGTCATGGCCAAGGCCCTGTTCGGTCACGTCGGAGCCGGCGACCCCCGGCTCGTCGACGAGGTGCGCCGCCTGCGCACGCGCGTCAGCGACCTCGAGGCCGAGCTGCTCCGCCTGCGCTCGGCGCACGACGCGCTCATGGCGTCGGTGACGGTCGACGACGACATCCGCATGCTCACGCTCGACGACCAGCCGGCGCTCACCTAGCCGCTGCCCGACCCGCACACCGCACGAGCCAGGGCGCCCCGGTCACCGGAGGCGCCCTGTGTCGTGCCGGTGTCCGTGCGGGCCCCGCCGGTACTGTCGCCCGGGTCGGACCCGCGGACCTGTCCCGGACGAGAGCGGCTGCGTGCACCTGAAGAGCCTCACGCTGAAGGGCTTCAAGTCCTTCGCGTCCCCGACGACCCTGCGCTTCGAGCCGGGCATCACCTGCGTCGTCGGCCCGAACGGGTCGGGCAAGAGCAACGTCGTCGACGCCATCGCCTGGGTGCTCGGCGAGCAGGGGGCCAAGGCGCTGCGCGGCGGCAAGATGGAGGACGTCATCTTCGCCGGCACGCCCGGGCGCCCGCCGCTCGGCCGGGCCGAGGTGACGCTCACGATCGACAACACCGACGGGGCGCTGCCGATCGAGTACGCCGAGGTGAGCGTCTCGCGGCTGATGTTCTCGGGCGGTGCGTCCGAGTACGCCATCAACAGCAGCCGCTGCCGGCTGGTCGACGTGCAGGAGCTCATGAGCGACAGCGGCATCGGCCGTGAGCTGCACGTCGTCGTCGGTCAGGGACAGCTCGACGCGGTGCTGTCGGCGCGGCCGGAGGACCGGCGCGGCTTCGTCGAGGAGGCCGCGGGCGTCCTGAAGCACCGCAAGCGCAAGGAGCGGGCGCTGCGCAAGCTCGACGGCATGCAGGCCAACCTCGCCCGGCTGTCCGACCTCACCGCCGAGCTGCGCCGCCAGCTGGGTCCGCTCGGGCGGCAGGCGGAGGTCGCCCGCCGGGCGGCGGCGGTGCAGGCCGACCTGCGCGACGCGCGGCTGCGCCTGCTCGCCGACGACCTGCTCGTGCTCCGGGCGGCGCTCGAGGCCGACGTGCGCGACGAGACCGCCGCCCGCGAGCGGCGCGCGGTGACCGAGGCCGAGCTCGCCCGCACGTCCGCCCGCGAGGCCGAGCTCGAGCGGGCCGCGGCTGCGCAGGCGCCGGCGCTCGACCGCGCGCAGGACACCTGGTACCGCCTGTCGGCGCTGGCCGAGCGGCTGCGCGGCACCGCGACGCTCGCCGCCGAACGGCACCGCCACCTGAGCGCCGACCTGCCCGAGCAGGGCCGCTCGGGGCGCGACCCCGAGCAGGTCGAGCGCGAGGCCGCGACTGTCCGCGCGCAGGAGGCCGGGCTCGCCGGCCAGCTCGCGGCCGACCGCGTCCGGCTCGAGGACGCCGTGACGCGGCGCACCGACGCCGAGGCCGCGCTCGCCGGCGAGGAGCGGGCGCTGGTGGCCGCCCGGCGGGCCGTGCTGGCGGACGTGGCCCCGGCCGTGCTGGCCCGCGACCTCGTCGGGGAGCGGCACCTGCCGGGTGAGTGGCTCGCGCAGCTCGCCCGGCACCTCGCCGCGACCGGCCGCGAGGTCGACGTCTTCA
>CAXTFU010000220.1:0-8024 GCA_964243385.1 uncultured bacterium
GCGCCCGACGGCGCGCCGGGCACGGGCGCGCGCCGCAGCCGCGGCGAGCTCGTCGCGGCGGTCGACGCGGTCGAGCGCCGCCGGTGCGCCGGCGGTCCGCTGGTCGTGGGCGCGGACGGCGTCCTGAACCGGATCGCGTCCGACGATTGGTTCGGAGTCGCGCTGTCAGCGCTCCGCGAGGCCGCGTTCTTCGGCGCGGCGGGCGACGCGGCCGCCGACCCCTCGGCGCTCGACACCGTCCTTCGCAGGATGGACATCGACGGCATTGACGCGCTCCGATCGTTCCGGCGGCTGTGCTCGGTGCACGGCGCGCTCGCCGCGGTCCGGTGGGCGGCCTCCCCGCACGCGTGGACCGGGCACGCACTTCGCATCATGCTCGACGAGATCGACGACCCCGCGGACGGCTGGGAGTAGTCCGGCCACGGCCGACCTGCGGGCGGACGAACGCGGCCGGGCGCGCGGGCTTGCACACGACCGTGAACGAGCGGCCCTGGACAATTCTGCCCTACTCGAGATGCCGCCGGCGGAGGGGAGCATCTCGATCATCGCCCGGGCGGGCGAACTGGCGCGCAGGCCAGCGAGGGCACCGTCGCGCGGAGCCGAACTCCGCCGGACCAGTGGCGGTCAGGCCGACGTCCGGGACGTCCAGGACCGGAAGTAGACGCACCACCCAGGCTGTCGCTGACGCGTCACGGCTCGGCGCGCGAACCCATGCCCAACGGTGACGGACCGACGATGCTGGCCCTGAGGACGGCCAGGCACCGCCTGTCACAAGCCCGGTCGACGAGGTCGGATTGTGGAAGGGAGAAGCTGCGGCGGTCCGCGAACCATTCGAGCAGGTCACTGCCGCCCAGGATTAGCCAGAGGGCGAAGGACGGCCCGGCTGGACGGTCCAGCTGCACCGGCAAGCGGTCCTGGCGTGACCTCGCCCGACGGCACGGGCGGGACGGTCGACGACACCCGGCTCGAGCGGTCGGACGCCGAGGCCCTCGCCGAGCAACGCGCCGCCGACCTCGCCGTCACCGCCGGCGGGCCGAGCCGCGGCCACCGGACCGTCGGCGACCTGGTCGACTACTACATGGGCGACTACGCACGGCACCGGCAGTGGGCCCCGGGGTACCTGCAGGAACGCGCCCGTGCCGTGCGGTGGCTCCCGCCGTGGTTCCTGGCGCTGGCCGTGCGGGAGTGGCACGTCCGGCACAGCGACGAGGTGCTCGCCGGCGTCGCCCTGGCCGGGCACGTGTTCGGCTCCGGGGAGTACTGGCGGGTCGGGACGCTGCTGAGCGGTCTGGTCACGGCCGGGGACCGCGGGGACTTCCTCGCCGTGACGTCCGACCGGCCGAGCCCGATGCGCAAGGTCGAGTACCGCCAGCACAAGCCCCGCGCCAGGGCCCAGGCCCGCAGGTCGCTCGCCGACGCTCCCGTGCGCTACCAGCACGTCCGGCCCGTCACGGCGGCGGACATCCCCGGCCACGACGATGTCGAGGCGTACGCCCTCGAGTGCGGGCGGCGGGCCGGGTTCCGTTGGGAGGTCCACGCGCGGCTGCTGGCGACGTCCGGCATACGGGAGGGCGAGTCCTTCCGCGTGACCGTCGACGACGTCGCCCGAGACCCGGACCGGCCCTACGTCCACGTCTGGCGGCAGGTCGTGGAGATCCGCAAGGACCTCAGCCCGACCGGCGCGTCGCTGCTCACCGAGGAGCCGCCCAAGGGCGGCCGTCCCCGGTACGCCTGGTACCCGCCGGACCTCGTCCCGCTATTCGACGAGCTCGTCGAGCAGGCCGCCGCGCTTCCGGGGCCCGTCCCGCTCGGCGAGCGCGTGCTGTTCCACGGCAAGGGCGGCGGGATCGTCCGGCCGAACAATTGGAGGAGGCGGGTGTTCAACCCGCCGCCGAGAGCCTCGGCTGGGCCAGGGCGCCGAAGGGCCTCGCCGACGCGCGGACCGGCGAGCGGAAGCAGTACTGGGTGTGGCCGCCGCACGCGCTGCGGCACCACGCCGCGACCTGGCAGCTCAAGGACCTCGGCCTGCCGCCGCCGCTCGTCGCGGACTACCTCGGCCACGTCGACAGCGCCTTCACCGAGCGCATGTACATGGACCGCAGCCGCACCGACTTCGGCGCCGTCAACGACGCCTACGCGCTCGGGGCGGCGCGGCACGGCGCCGAAGCCCGCCGGCAGGCCCGCTGACCGGCGGCCGTCCAGCTGCACGAGCCAGCCCGCGTCCGCACCACGCGAAGGACCGATCGGGACGCCTCGCACGGCCGGCAGCCGACCGGACGCGCCCCCCCTGTTCCCGGGCAAGGTGGCGAGCGTGCAGCCGCTGGCGCCCTGCACGCGCGGCGCCGCCACGGGCCGACGAATCCCGGCCTCCGCCGGGCGGCGCACGAAGCAGATCGGAGGAGCAACTGATGCGGACATGGCCGCCGCGCCCGAGACGCCGGGCAGGGCTCCGTCGACCGCCGGCGGCGGCCGGCGCTCCCTGCGCATCGGCCGCCCGCGAGCCCCCCCACCGGCACGACGTCGGAGACGAGAACCCCGCGCCGGTGGACTCAAGCAGGAACATGCCGTGTCGACAGGTGACCGTGACCTCGCCTGCGTCCTCGCCGCCCGTGCTGCTTCTGCCCGTGCTGGCGGTCGTCGGGCGCCTCAGGACCCGGGCCCGCCTCACGGCACTGGTCGCGCTGCTCGTGCTCCCGGCGCTGCTCGCGACGTGGTCGTTCGCCAGCGCGCTGAACGGCCAGGTCGACTTCGCCGCGTCCGAGCGGACCGGGGTGACCGTCGTGCGTCCGGCGCTGCTCGCGATGGCCGACACCGCCGCGGGCAGACCCGCGGATCTGGCGCCGCTGCGCGCAGCGGTGCAGCGGCACCCCGAGCTCGGTGCCGATCGGGCGCTCGAGTCCGTGTCCGCCGCCGCGCGGTCGGGCGAAGGTCCCGACCAACGGGCTGCGACAGCGCAGGCCCTGGCCGCTTTGATCACCACGGTCGGAGACAGCTCGAAGCTGATCCTGGACTAGGACCTCGACTCGTTCTACGTCATGGACGCTCTGGTCGTGCAGCTGCCGAAGGCGCTCACGGCCACGGCGCAGACCGCGGCCGCGGGCCCTGCCGCAGACGCGGCCGGCCCCGAAGGGGACGCAACGGAGCGGATCGCTTCCCTGGCCGTGCTCGCAGGCGGGCTGGCCGGGGCGGCGGCGGCGGCCCGCGCGGACCTCGAGACGGCCGAGCGGAACACCTCCGCGCCGACGCTGCGGGAAAGCACCGCGGCGGCCGGTCCGACCGCTGAGGCAGTCGAGGCGCTGGCCGAGCGGATCACCACCGCGCTCGATGACCCCGCTCCCCAGGAGGCCGCGACGCGGGCCGCTGTCGGCGACGCGGCCGCCGGCGCAATAGAGCCGCTCACGAGCGGCCTGGACGGTCTGCTCCAGGCGCGCCGCGACGCCCTCGCGCAACGGCGCGACCGGACGCTGGTCCTGACATCGGCCGGGCTGGCCCTGGCCGTGTGGCTCGCCGCGGCGGTGATCTGGCGGACCCGGAACGACGTCGGTCTCGCCCTGTCGGCGGCCGGCGCAATGCGCGACGGCGACCTGCACGCCCAAGCGCTGCCGGGCGGCGTCGACGAGCTCGGCGACATCGGCCGGGCGCTGGACGGCGCCCGCAGGCGGCTGCAGTCGACGGTGCAGACCCTGGCCGGGAACGCCTCCACCCTCGCCTCGGCCGCAGAGGAGATGTCCGCGACCAACACGCGGATCGCGGCGGCTGCCGAGGAGACCTCCGAGCAGGCCGGGGTCGTCGCCAGCACCGCCGAGCGAGTGAGCTCCAGCGTGCAGACCGTCGCGACCGGCGCAGAGCAGATGGGCGCGTCGATCCGGGAGATCGCGCAGAACGCCAACGAGGCGGCGCGCGTGGCCACCGCGGCAGTACGGGCGGCGACGGGCACCAGCGCCACCATCGGCAGGCTCGGCGAGTCGTCCGCCCAGATCAGCACCGTCGTCAAGGTCATCACCGCGATCGCGGAGCAGACCAATCTCCTCGCGTTGAACGCCACCATCGAGGCGGCGAGGGCCGGCGGGGCCGGCAAGGGCTTCGCCGTCGTCGCGAACGAAGTCAAGGAGCTCGCCCAGGAGACCGCCCGGGCCACCGAGGACATCAGCCGCCGGATCGCCGCCCTGCAGGGCGACGCCGACGACGCAGTCGGGGCCGTGACGGGCATCAGCACGATCATCGGACAGATCAGCGACTACACCAACACGATCGCCTCGGCGGTCGAGGAACAGACCGCCACCACCAACGAGATGGCCCGGGCAGTCGGCGACGCAGCCACCGGCTCCGGGCAGATCGCCCGCAGCATCTCCGGCGTCTCGCAGGCGTCGAGCAGCACCACGTCCGGCATCGCCGACAGCCAGGTCGCCTCCACCGAACTGGCCCGGCTGGCCGCCGACCTGCAGACCGTCGTCGGACAGTTCCGCTACTGACGCGTGCCGCCGCCGCGGGCCGCCCCGTCGCGTGGCCCGTACGGCGCGGGCCCTGCGGTTGGACTACGGCACGATCCGGGCTGGCGCACCCCTTTGAGGTATCGGCGTTGCACTGCTCCTTCCCGTCGTAATCCATGCGTGCGCCCGGGTGAGGCGGACGCGGGCGGTGCCCGCGCGGGCCCCTCGCCTGACCGGTCGGTCCGGGGCGCCGTCCGCCGCGCGCTGGGCACCCCGCGTCGGCGGTTGCGACGAAAACGGGACGCGGCGCGCGGGTCCGGCGGTGCGTCCCGTGGGCCGGGCCGGGAGGGCGCCAAGGACGGCGGCGGCCGGCCGGCGGCGGACACGGCTGCACCGACGGCGTCCCCGTCGGCGCCGCGGGACGGCGACGCTGCCGTCGCCTCGCGTCCCACGGCGTGCCGGGTGGCCAGGCCGCGGGCGCGGGCGCGGAGCCTTCGGACCGAACAGGACCGCTGGCGGAGCAGGAGCTTGTCGGCGGCGCCGGCGCCGGCGCGACCGCCGCCCGGAGGTCCGCACCACCGCCGGGTCGGTCGGGCCGGTCGAGCGGACGCGCCGGTGAGCAGCGTCCGGACGCCCGATAGTCCGCCGATCGCCCGCGGATGCCCCGACAGCGGCGCGGGCGCGACACGGGCCGGTCGGACGTCGTGTCCGGTGCCCGCACCGGGCCCGGGCCGTCGCCACGCACGGGGCGGCGCGAATGGCTCCGGCTCGGACTTGCTCGCCGGCACGTCGTCCCGGCCCGTCGGCGCGGGACCGGGACGACGCGGGGCCGCCGTGGCGTCGCTAGAGCGCGTCCTCCCGGGCGTCGGTCTCGTCCAGCCAAGTGATGATCTGCTGCGCGGCCTGGACGAGAAGCGCTCGTGCCACGGCGTCCTGGCCGCCCTTGATCTGGTTGTTCGCGCGGGCGACGAACTGGGCGAGGTAGTTGCGGGTGCGGGTCTCGCTGCCGCCTTCGACCTCGTCCATGGCTCGCGCGAGGCGGTCGTTCAGGCTCGCCGCGGCACTGCTCGAGATGCGTCCGGCGCCCTCGTAGTTGGCCACCATCTGCACGAGCTCGTCCATCCAGGTGAGCGTGCGGGTCTGGTGCATGAGGTTGAAGCTGCGCAGGGCCGCGCCGAGCGATCCGCCGCGGGTCGCGGGGGTGTTCGGGGCGGAGTCCTGCTCCCACAGGGGGTGGTGGTAGCTGCGGGCGCCGACCTTGTCGAAGAAGGCCCGGTAGGGGATGACGCCCGCGCCGAACTCGACGTCGGCGTAGGAGTTGCCCTGCGCGGGATTGGCGTTGGGCGTGCCGTCCTTAACGTGGAACAGCGGATAGCGCTGCGGGGCCCGGGCGACGTAGTCGGCCGGGTCGAAGCCCCACGAGCCGTCGGGCGCCGGGCTGCCGCCGTTCGGGCCGGCGACGGCGAACTTCCGCGCGCCGCCGTGCGCCCACAGGATGTCGAGCTCGAGGAAGACCAGGCTCGGGTCGGTCGCCGCGAGGAAGACGTCGTGACGACGGCGGGTGAGGTCGTCGCGGGTGAACGAGAACTCGTTCGCGTGGTTGTGCTGGTAGAGCTTGAGGCCGAACGTCGTTGCGACCGCGCCGGCGGCGGTGAAGCGTCCGCCCTCGGTCGTGATGTCCGGGACGGTCAGCCCTGCGAAGTCGTCGGCGGTGCCGACGTGCGGCATGCCGAGGACCACGGCCTGCTCGAACGCGGTGCGCTGCGCCGTGCGGGTCGTCTCGGTGGAGTTCCCGCTGCCGTCGATGCCGAGCAGCGCCTGCCGCCCGATGTGGACGCCGACGGCCTTGAGGCCGTTGTCGTCGAGGAGCCGGCGCAGGTCCGGAACGGTGAGGCCGGGCGACGCCGGCGAGGTGTAGCCGGCGAACTCGACCTCCTTGAAGCCGATGCGCGCCAGCTCCTCGAACACGACGCGGAAGCCGAACGAGGAGATGGCGTTGCGGACGCTGTAGAGCTGCAGGCCGAGGCCGGCGCGCGGGCTGTCCGGCGCGGACACGCCCATGGCTGCGTGCGCGGTGCCGGCCAGCGGGCCGAGCGCGGACGTCGCTGCGACGCCCATGCCCGTCGCGGCAGCGGCACCGATGAACCCTCGGCGGCTGAACTTCGACTGTGCCATCTGTTCTCTCCTAGGTGCGGCCGGACTCGGCCAAGGGGGACTGCTCGGTGATGAGGCGGTTTGTCCGGGGACTTCAGCAGTCCGTCGCCCGAGGAGCGGCCCCTGTCGCGGACTGGTCGAGCGCCGAAAGTTACAGCCTCATCACGCTCGTGTGAAGACGTAGGCGCTGCGGATTCGAGGACCGCCGGCGATCGGAACGTCGCCACGGACCGGCGCCGAAATGCTGGCGTGACCGAGCGGCCTTGCTGCCGTACCGGCTTCAGCGCCGTCTTGACCCGCGCCCGGTGGCTCCCGACTCCTCGGGAGGCTTTCGCGAGAACCCGGGTCCCGCCGCGGCCAGCTCCAGCACGCCGGGCTTGGCGCATCGTTGAACGCCGGGCGCCCCTTCGGCCCGGCCGCGCCGCGTGCCGGCGATCGCGAAGAGCGTCACCCGTCGACGGCCGGGTACTGCGCTGCCATGGCTGATTTCACCGCTACCACGACCGTCTCCGTCCCGGCGAGCGCGCTGTTCGAGTACCTGTCCGACGTCGCGAACCTGCCGAAGTACTTCTCCCGCATGACCTCGGCCCGTCCGGGCCAGGGCGAGGAGGTCAGGACCACCGCCAAGATGCCGGACGGCACCGAAATGCAGGGCGACGCGTGGTTCCGGGTCGTCCAGAAAGCCCAGCGCATCGAGTGGGGCTCGGAGGGCCCGAGCGAGTACTCCGGCTCGCTCGACGTCCGGCCGTCCGGTGAGGGCAGCGAGGTCGAGGTGCGCCTGCACACCACGCGCGTCGAGACGGGCGACGGACAGGTCCAGGACGGCGTCGACGAGACCGTCGCCAACATCAAGACGCAGGCGGAGTCGGCCGGGGCCTGACCGCCCCGTCGGTGCCCGTCGCCGAGGATTCGGCATCCGGCCGCGGCGGCGGGCGTCGGACATGGCCGTCGCTACGGAACGCGCTCGGCGGGCCAGCAGCCCGTCGGCGGGCTTTACCACTTCGGCCGTCCGCACCAGGGCACCAACCTGCACACCCACGGCCTCGGTCGCGCGCCGCCGAACAGCTGCATCGTCCCGTTCCCGTGGGGGTGCGGGTGGTACCGGTTCAGGCCCGGCGGGTGGTCGTGCGGGATGTCGAAGACCTCACCCGGCTCGAGGTGGACGAGGACGTTGTCGGACCGGCCGGACGGCGAGACGTGCTGCGCGATCGTCGTGCGGGCAACGTCGGAGCGGCGGGGCCGAGATCGCCCGCATGCGCGAGCGGGTGATGGTCCTGCAGTCGCCCGAGTGGGACGACGCCGGCGACCTCGTGCCGCTGACGGCCAACGTCCTCTACACGCAGCTGCGCCTGGTCAACGGCGAGCAGAACCCGACGATCGACATCCCGTTCGGCTCGACCGAGCGGTGGCGCCTCGTCAACGCCTCCCCGAACTCGACCT
>CAXTFU010000221.1:0-8008 GCA_964243385.1 uncultured bacterium
GTCCCGGCTCGACGGTGCTCGTGTACGCCGCCTCGCACAGCCGCACCGACGACTACTGCCTGGCCGTGCTCGACCTCGTCGGGCCGGACCCGCTCGACCCCGCGGCCTGGGTGAAGCGCCCTGAGCCGCTGCTCGCGACGACGACCGGCGTCTCCGGCCCGGGGCACGCGAGCGTCGTCCCGGACAGCGACGAGGGCGGCTGGCTCGTCTACCACACGCACCGCGAGCCCGGCTCCGGCTGGGACCGCCAGGTGCGCATCGCGCCCTACACCTGGCACGCGGACGGCCGGCTCGAGGTGCTGCCGGACGAGCCGCTGTCGATCCCCACCCAGCGCGGGCCGGTCGACGCCGCGGCAGGGGTGACCGGCTGCCGGAGCAGCGCTCAGGCGGACGGGTCGAGCTCGACCTTGAGCCAGCCCGGCTCCCGCAGGTCGAAGGCCTCGTAGGCCTCGATCGCGCCGTGGATGCCCTCGGTCTGGGTGAGCACGGTCGAGGGGTCGACGAGGCCGCTGGTGACGAGGTCGACGAGCTCGGGGATGAAGCGCCGGTGCGGGCAGTTGCCCATCCGGAGCTCGAGGTTCTTGTTCATCGCCTGGCCGATCGGGAAGCTGTCCTGGGTCGGCGGGTACACGCCGATGATCCCGACCGTGCCGGCCTTGGCGATCGCCTCGACGTACCAGCGGGCGGCCTGGCTCGGCGCGTCACCGGGCTTCCACTGCTCGCCCTGCACGCCCGTCTCCGGCGCGTTCTGCTCGACCTCCGCGGCGAACTGCTCGGCCTGCTCCTGCCCGGCCTGCGCGCCGGGCCCCCTGTGCGGCCGCTGCGACTCGACGCCGACCGCGTCGATGACCTTGTCCGGCCCGGCGCCCTGGGTGAGCTCGCGCAGCACCGCGACGACGTCCTCGCTGTTCATGTCCACGGCCTCGCCGCCGAGCCTGCGGGCGGCGTCGAGCCGGTCGGGGAGCCCGTCGACGACGAGCACCCGCGACGCCCCCTGCCGCAGCGCCGACAGCACCGCGAACTGCCCGACCGGCCCGGCTCCGAACACCGCGACCGTGTCGCCGGGCGAGACCCGCGCAAGGCGTGCGCCGAACCAGGCGGTGGGGAAGATGTCGCTGAGCATGATCGCCTGGTCGTCGGTGACGCTCTCGGGGAGCTTGACCGCACCGACGTGCGCGAACGGCACCCGGACGAGCTCGGCCTGCATGCCGTCCAGCCCGCCGGCCGCGTCCGGACCGCCGAAGAACGCCGTCCCGGCGGTCTTGCCGCCGGGGTTGGCGTTGTCGCACTGCGAGTAGTACCCGGCGCGGCAGTACGAGCAGGCGCCGCAGCCGACCGTCGAGCCGACCACCACCCGGTCGCCCGGGCGCAGGTTGCGCACCCCCGCGCCGACCTCCTCGACCACGCCGACGCACTCGTGCCCGAGGATCCGCCCCTCGGACATGCCGCTCATCGTCCCGCGCACGAAGTGCAGGTCGGTGCCGCAGATCGCGCTGGCGGTGATCCGCACCACCGCGTCGAACGGGTCCTGCACCGACGGGTCGGGGACGGTGTCGAGCCGGATGTCACCGGGGCCGTGCCAGACGACTGCCTTCATGATGGAGCTCCTCGCGCGGGGTCAGGGTCGTGCCGACCTGCCCCGTCCGTGCCCGAGGAACCGCCGCCGACCACCGGTCGCGCGCGCCGTCCTCACCGTGACCGGCTCCGCTCGTGAGCGGATCCTCACGTGCGCGCACTGCGCAGACACGGCGCGGCAACGGGACGCGGGGAGGGTGGGCGTCCACCAGCCGGGAGGAAGCGTCGTGGCCGACCTGTTCAGCCCCTTCACGCTCAAGGGCGTGACCCTGCGCAACCGCATCGGCATGTCGCCGATGACCATGTACCAGTCCGTCGACGGGCACGTGGACGACTTCCACACCATGTACCTCGGCGCGCGGGCGGCCGGCGGGTACGGGCTGGTCTTCCCGGAGCAGATCGCGATCTCGCCCGAGGGACGCACGAGCATCCACTGCGCCGGCATCTGGGACGACGACCAGGTCGAGGGTCTCGCGAAGGTCGCCTCCATGATCACGCGGATGGGCGGCGTGCCGGCGATCCAGCTCGGCCACACCGGCCGCAAGGGCAGCGCGCTGACGCCCTGGGAGGGCGGCGACCAGATCCCGCCCGACGAGCCCGGCGGCTGGCAGGTCAGCGGTCCGTCCGCGATCCCCTACGGCGGCACGCACGCGTTGCCGGTGCACGAGCTGACCGTCCAGGAGATCTCCGCGATCTACGTCGACTACGCCCAGGCGGCGCGGCGGGCCGCCGAGGCCGGCTTCCAGTGGCTCGAGCTGCACTACGCGCACGGCTACCTCGGCTCGAGCTTCCTGTCACCCCTGGCCAACCAGCGCACCGACGCCTACGGCGGGTCGCTCGAGCACCGCATGCGCTTCCACCTCGAGGCGCTCGACGCGGTCCGCGAGGTGTGGCCCGAGCAGTTCCCGCTGACCTGCCGGCTCGGCAGCGACGACAAGCACCCCGACGGCACCCAGCCCGACGACGCGATCGTCGCGCTCGGCCGCATGAAGGAGCACGGGCTCGACCTCGCCGACGTCAGCCTCGGCTTCAACACCGACGAGCTCACCGACCCGAGCTTCTTCGGGGAGGTCGGCTTCATGAACGGGCTCGCCGGCCGCGTCAAGCGCGAGGTCGGGCTGCCGGTCGCCTGCAGCTGGAACCTCGGGGTGCCGCAGAACGCCGACCGGTGCGTGCGCGAGGGCGTGCTCGACGTCGTCCTGCTGGGCCGACCGGCCCTGTCGAACCCGCACTGGCCGGTCTGGGCGGCCCGCGAGCTCGGTCACGCCGACCCGTTCTCCCTCGTCCCGAACGACTGGGGCCACTGGCTCGACAACTTCCGCGGGCACGCCCCGAGCATCGGCCTGCCAGAGCCCGCCGCGACCGTCGACCTGACCGACGCGCTGACCGGGGGCGAGCTGCAGACGACGTCCTGAGCCGCGGCCCGCCCGCCACGGCGCGGCCCGAGCGCCGAGCCGAGTCCGCACCGCAGCGCGGCCGGGCCTGCGTCAGGCGGGGGCGCTCGACTCGCGCACGAGCAGCCGGTGCGGGGTGGTGGTGCTGCGCGCCGGCTCCTGGCCGCCGCCGACCCGGTCGAGCAGCCGGTCGACGGCCGTCTCGGCGAGCACCGCCTTGTCGGGGGAGACGGTGCTGAGCGACGGCCGCGACCACCGGCCGTCCTCGACGTCGTCGAACCCGACGAGGGCGAGGTCGTCGGGCACGCGCAGCCCGCGGTCCCAGGCGACGCGCAGCGCCCCCAGCGCCAGCTCGTCGGTGAAGCAGAACACCGCGTCCGGCGGCTCGGGCAGCGCCAGCAGGTGCTCCATCGCGCGGGCGCCGTCGGCGCGGTGCAGCCGCTCGACGGCGACCTCGAGCGCGGGCTCGGGCACGCGACCCGCCGCGCGCAGCGCCTGCCGGTAGCCGGTGACGCGCTGCAGGGCGGTCTGGTTCGCCAGGTGCGGCTGCAGGCCGATCGCGGCGATCCGCCGGCGCCCCGTCGCGACGAGGTGGTCGGTGGCGGCGACGGCCGCGGCCACGCTGTCGACGCCGACGTGGTCGACGCCGTCGTCGTAGCGCTCGCCCAGCAGCACGAGCGGCAGGCCGGCCGGACGGGCCGACACCTCGGCGGGCGACAGCGCCCACGGGCTGAGCAGCAGGCCGTCGACGACCTGCCCGGACGGCCCGTGCAGCAGCCGCCGCTCGCGCGCGGCGTCGCCCCGCGTCTGGTCGACGACCAGCGTGGCGCCGCGGCGCTCGGCGGCGTCGGCGAGCAGCCCGGCGAGCTCGCCGAAGTAGGGCGAGTCGATCTCGGGGACGACCAGCCCGAGCAGCCCCGACCGGCCCTGCCGCAGCGTGCGGGCAGCCAGGTTGGGCCGGTACCCGAGCTCGTCGAGCGCGGCCTGCACCCGGGCGCGCGTGGCGGCCGCGACGTACGGGGCGTCGTGCACGACGTTCGAGACGGTGCGCACCGAGACGCCCGCGCGCAGCGCGACGTCCTTGAGGCTCGCGGCCATGTCCACCTCCCGACGTCAGCACGCTAGCGGACCTTGCAACGTTGCAAGAAGTGCGGCACTGTGGTCGGGACGCCGATCCGGGAGGACCTCATGACGACCACCGCCGTCTCGCCGCTGGACGAGACCCGCCGCGCCGAGCTCGTGCAGACGCTCACCACCGACGGGATCATCGGCCTTCAGCAGGCCTTCGCCCCCGAGTGGGCCGACCGGCTCGGCGACGACGTCATGGCCGCCTTCGAGGAGGCGCGCGTGCGCGAGGGCGGTGCGATCGGCCGCGGCCCGCAGCGCTGGTACGTCGAGGTGCACCCGGAGCAGATCCGCGGCTTCGCCGACCTGGCGTCGCACCCGTGGATCGTCGACGTCGCGACCGAGGTGCTCGGCCCGGACTACGAGATCGTCGAGATCGGCTTCGACGTCCCGTTCGCCGGCGCCATGGACCAGCCGTGGCACCGCGACTTCCCGATGCCGGAGGAGACCCGCCGCGAGCGCCGGCTCACCTCGCTGGCCGTCAACGTGACGTGCGTCGACACCACCGAGGACATGGGCCCGTTCGAGATCGCCCCGGGCACGCAGTGGGACGACAGCCCCGAGTTCGACCACGGCATGTTCCCGCCCCGGTCGCACTACCCCCGCTACGTCGAGCGGGCCGTCCGCAAGCTGCCGCAGCGGGGCGACATCTCGATCCGCTCGGCGCTGACGATCCACCGGGGCACGAGGAACCTGTCGCAGCTGGCCCGCCCCGTGCTGGTGTTCGGGCTCGAGTCGCCCGGCGGGGAGACGGTCGTCGAGCACGCCCCGCGCGTCACGCAGGCGTTCTACGACGCGCTGCCGCAGGTCGTGCGCGACCACCTGCACTGCCCCGTCGTCGACGAGCTCGTCCCGATCGTCCAGAAGCACACGATCGAGGGCCTGGTCATGGGCGACGGCGACGCGCCCTCGACGACCGGCTGACGAGGACGCCCCTCGCCGGCCTCAGCCGTACGGACGGGGGAGTGGGCGCAGCAGCCCACCCACCTCGCGCGCCGGCCAGGCCGGGTCCGCCGTGACGACCCGCGGCCCGGCGTCGCCGGTGAGGATCGTGTCCTCGCTCTTGACGCCCGGAGCGCTCGGGTTCCACGCGAAGACCTGCGACGCGACGACGGGCGCGGTGCTCGTCGGATCGCCGAGCAGGTCGCGCGGCGCGTAGCCCGCGGGCCCGCCCTGGTGGTGGCGCGTCCACTCGTCCTCGGCGAAGCCGTGCGCGACGTACGCCGCCTGCAGCGTCCGGAACACCGCGCCGACCGTGCTGCCCGGGACGGTGGCGGCGTTGACCGCCGCGTCGACCTCGACGATGCGGTCGAACGCCTCGGCGTCCGGGGCACCGACGAAGCGCGTGAGCGAGACGATCAGGCCGGCCCGGCGGCCGCAGGCCACCACCATCGCGGCGTCGCCGAGCGGACCGCCGGTCGGCAGCGGGTGGCGGTGCACCGGCAGCCGGTCGCCGCCGGCGACGAGCAGCACCACCGGGTCGATGCCGCGCTCGTGCAGGGCCGCGCCCGTGACGGCCGCCGCGTGCCACTCGATGTCGGTCGGCCGCAGGGTCGAGCAGGCCTGCGTCAGCGCGCTCGCCGCCTCGGCGCCCAGCGCGGTCAGCCGCTCGACCTCCTCCGGCACCAGCGACGCGCGCGCCGTCACCAGCGCCCCGCCGACCGGCCGGCACCCCTCGAGCGGGACGTCGGTGCCGACCCGCGGCCCCGTCGGCAGGACCGGCTCGATCGGCGTGGCCCAGGGCAGGACCTGCCACTCGGCGTCCAGGCCGGCCAGCTCCTCGGCCTGCAGCCGCGGCGCCTCGAGCACGGCCGTCACGACCGTCGTGCGCACCGCGTCGCCGTCGCGCCGCAGGACGAGCGTCGCGACGCCGACCTCGGGCGTGGCAGGGATGTGCGTGCGGCCGCCGCCGGACCACCACGCCGCGCTGCCCGGCGAGCGCAGCAGCAGCACGTCGAGGTCGTGCTCGTCCATCAGGGCGAGCACCCTGCGGGTCTTCTCGTCGTGCTCGGTCGTCACGTCACTCCCTCTCGTCGACTGCCTGCCTACCCTGTGGGACGTGGACGACGAGACGCTCGCCTTCTCCCGCCGGCTGTTCGACCTGGCCCGGGAGGGGCTGGCGGACGAGCTGGGCGCGTACGTCGACGCCGGCGTGCCCGTCGACCTCACCAACGACAAGGGCGACACCCTGCTGCTGCTCGCCGCCTACGCGCCGTCGCCGCCGACCGTGCGGGTGCTGCTCGAGCGCGGCGCCGACCCGAACCGGGTCAACGACCGCGGGCAGACCCCGTTCGCCGCCGCGGCGTTCCGGTCGTCCGGCGAGGCGGTGCAGCTGCTGCTCGACGCCGGCGCCGACCCGCACCTCGGTGCGCCGGACGCCGTCGCGACGGCGTCGTTCTTCGAGCTGCCGGAGATGGTCGCGCTGCTCACCGCCGGGCGCAGCGCTACCTGACGGCCTCGTACCGGCGCAGGGCCTCCCGGCGCTCCTCGGCGTGGTCGACGACCGGCCGGGGGTAGCCCGCCGGCGGTCCGCCCGGTCGCAGCCACGGCTCGTGGACCTCGCGAGCGGGCAGGTCGCGCAGCTCGGGCACCCAGCGCCGGATGTACTCGCCGTCGGCGTCGTAGTCGCGGCCCTGCTTCACCGGGTTGAACACGCGGAAGTACGGCGACGGGTCGGTGCCCGTCCCGGCGATCCACTGCCAGCCGTGCTGGTTGCTGGCGAGGTCGCCGTCGCGCAGGTGCTGCATGAAGTGCCGGGCCCCGCGCCGCCAGTGCAGGTGCAGGTCCTTGGTGAGGAACGACCCGACGATCATCCGGACGCGGTTGTGCACGTACGCCTCGCCGAGCAGCTGGCGCATCCCGGCGTCGACGATCGGGTAGCCGGTCGTGCCGGTCGCCCAGCGCTCGAAGCGGGCGTCGGCCTCGGGACCCTCGTCGTACTCGAGCGCCGCCATCGCCGGCTGCAGCTCGGTCCGTGCCGACTGGGGCTGGTGCCAGAGCACGTCGGCGTAGAAGTCGCGCCACACCAGCTCGCCGGCCAGCTTGCGCCCGCCCTCGGAGTCGGGGCCGAGCGAGGCGTGCAGCGTCCGCGGGTGCACGCAGCCGTACTTCAGGTGCACCGACATGCCGCTCGTGCCGTCCGCGAGGGCCGGCCGGTCCCGCGTGTCGGCGTACGTGCCCGCGCCGCGCTCGACGAAGGCCGCCCAGCGCGCCAGCGCCGCGCGCTCCCCGGCCTCCGGCAGGACGACGCCGTGCAGGTCGGGGTCCGCGGGCACCCCGTCGGTCGGCTGCCCGCCGTCGGTCCACCGGACGGACGCCTCCAGCGCCGGGCTGTGCAGCCCGCGGGCCTGCCAGGCGCGGGCGAACGGCGAGTAGACCTTGAACGGCGTGCCGTCGGCCTTGACGAGGGTCCCCGGCGTGACGCCGTACGGCGAGCCGGTCGCGACGAGCGGCACGTCGCCGAGCGCCGCGCGGACACGGGCGTCGCGCTCGCGCCCGTACGGCGCGTGGTCGCTGCTGAGGTGCACCCCCGTCGCCGCCACGGCGCGCGCGACCTGCGGCACGACCTCCTCCGGCCGGCCGGTCAGCACCCGCAGGCGCCCGTCCGTGCGCTCCTCGAGCTCGCGCAGGCACCGGTACAGGAACGCGAGGCGCGGCGCCCCGGACGTGCCGCGCAGCACGTCGTCCAGCACGAACAGCGGCAGCACGTCGTCCGCCCCGTCGGCGGCGGCCCGCAGCGCCGGGTGGTCGGTGAGGCGGAGGTCTCGGCGCAGCCACAGCACAGCGGTCGTCACGGCACGGACGCTAGGGCGTCGTCGTGCGACGCGCTCGACGTGGGCGAGGGCGCCGGGGCGGGTCAGGTGTTGCCGTAGTAGGCGTCCGGCCCGTGCTTGCGGGTGAAGTGCCGGTCGACC
>CAXTFU010000222.1:0-7924 GCA_964243385.1 uncultured bacterium
CTCCTCATCCTAGAGTCGACGGGATGTCTTTCCTCGCCTCGTCATCGCGAGCCGCAGCGAGTGCGCTTTCGACGGCGTCGGCCACGATTTCTGGGCTGTTCTGTAACACGGCGGAGTAAGTCTCAGTGTTAAAAGTGAGCAACCCCCCGCTGAGGGTGTCGACGGCGAACACCACCCGTTCGAACGCCTCTTGGGACATCGCACGCCAGTCTTGGCGCGCACCTCGGAGCATCAGCAAGGACACCGGCAGCTGGGTGTCGCCCTGCAGCTGCCAGAGTCGGTTTAGGAAGTCTCGAACGTCGAACTTGTCGGTTGGCCGCCTGAGCGACTGGATCGCCGCGAGCTTGACGGCAGGCGGCTCGATCACGCGGAGGACCTCTACCAGGCTGGTCAGCGGATAGTGATTGGCCTGCAGCGCCTTATAGAGCGTTGCAAGGGCCCCGACGGTGACGATGGCGACGGGCGGGTCTTGCGTGCGGCACTCCTGCAGCACAGCGGGCTCCTGCCCGCCGTTGCGCCCGAATCCGGCAAACTCCCGGGCGACGACCAACGCAAAGCTCGCTCCAGCGGCTTTCGCATGGGCGGAAGCGCCGCTAATCTCGGCTTTGTCATTCGGGATCGGCCCTTTGGAATCCTGGTTCTTGGAGCCCTTTGCCTCGACGGTAAACTTTAGCTGGTCTTCACCGAGCGGCGCAACCACCAGCACGTCCTTCTTGCCGGAGACCCCGTCATGGTCGGTAGTAAAGCCCATTAGGCGGACCAGCGCGTCGCGCGCTCGCTCGAAGCGCTTGGCGCCGGGGTAGCTGGCGTCGTACGCCTCGGTGATCACTTGGTCTGGGCTGTTCTCGTAGCGAACGGCGATACTCCGCAGCTGCCCGGCTCGCCAATCCATGACGGCGTCGACGGTGTCCTCGGCGACTCCTACGTCGAGTAGGTGGCCCTCGAGGAGCAAGTCCGAGAGGGCCAGCAGCTCGACTAGCCGCAGCGCCTCGCGGCCCTTTCGGGTATCACCGACCCGGTTGCGGACAGCGTTGTACAATGGGTGTCCAGTATTAAGCACGAGCCGGTTCGACGCGGCCTCGACCCGGATCAGTGGATTGGTCTGAGAGCCGGACTCACTGTCCATGCGGACCTTGGTGGGGTCGAGCTTGGCGTCGCCGTCCGCGTGCCGTCTCAACGCGAGCGCGGTTAGGGGTTGGCGGAAGAATTCCCGACTCTCGGCCGGGAGAGTGGTTATTGGACTGCTCCGCTCGTCCTCCTCGTCGTCGTGCGCCTCAAGCCTCGCGCGGCCGGTAAGGTATAGGGCTTGCTGTAAGACGGCCAGCGCGATCGCGGTCGGGCTCTGGCGCTGAAGGCGCTCCCGGTCGGCGAGCAGCTCGGCGTCGAGGCCATCCGCCCATATTGTCGCCTGCATACGGTTGAAGGAGCCGAAGGACGGGTCCGGCAGCAACAGCTTCGGGTCGTCAGGGTTAAGCAAGCGGCCCTTTACGTAGACAAAGAATCCTTCGCTGCGGCCATGGTCGGCCGCGCGGCCCTCGCGGAGGCTGCTGTCAAACAGTCGCAGGCGCGCTCGGACACGACCAAGTCCCGGGAGTTCCGCCCAGGCTTCCGTCGCGGCGCGCAGGGCTGCGTCCGTGGACCGGTCACCTCCACCGTCGACGGTCTCACCGGCGTCCAGCCCCGTTCCGTATGTGGTGGTACCGGTTACCTCGCTTCGGGCCGACGCGTCCTCCCAGGCGGCAGTCAGTCCCCTCTGCACTTGGGTCGTGCCGAGGTGCCAGTCATCAAGGGCTGTCTTGGTCGCGGTGGGCGTGACGGCCGTCGTGTTGACGCGCACCTGGAAGTCCGGACGCAACGGCATGCCGTTGCCCAACACCCAGCGCAGCCGGCCCTCGGGCAGCGCGATGTCGGGTTTGAGGCCATCGACTATGGCCAACGTCCAGTGCGGCCGGGCGAGGAGCGCATCTAAGTCGTCGGGGGGGCGGTTGAACAAGCTGCGGACGTAGCTGCCGGCGGTGTCCGCGTCCAATCGACGCACCGGCGTGCTGAACCCGCGCTGGCGACCGGGTTCGTCGCTCAGGGGCGGGGCTTGCTGGTAGTCGACGCTGACGAGCAGGTAGTCGTCGCCGCGTCGGCAGAGGTGCGCGAGTCGGTCGCCGATGGCGTAGCTGGCCAGCTTGCCGATCCCGAACTTTCCGACCATGCGGCGCCGGGTCTTGCCGTCGACGGAGACGGCAATCCTGTCGTCACTGACATCGGCCTTGGGACTGCGGGCGATCCACCACAGGTGCCGCAGGCCGGATACGTCCATTGATGTGCCGTCGTCCCAGGTCAGTAAGCAATCGTCGGCCCAGACGCCGGGCAGAAAGACATCGACCCGCTGGGCCAACGCGTCATAGCCGTTGGTGACCAACTCCTCGATGGCCTTGCTCGGTGAGGCGTACAAATGTTTGGAAAAGTGCTGCAGGATCGCGTAGTCGATCTCGACGAACAAGTGGTCCACCTCGACGCCGAGCCCGGTCGTCGGGTGTTGGTCCGCGGCTTCGGCGACCTCGGGCGTCACGTCGCTCATCACTGGGAGCGTGCTGCCATCTCGGCCACGTGTCCAGCCAGCGGCGGAGCATGCCCAGTCGATCCAGGCACCGGGCCGGTCGCCGCACGCCGTGCTCGGACGAGCTGCTCCACCTGGCTCGCCGCTCCACGGGGGTCCTCGTGCTCCCACACTCTGACGACTATCCACCCGGCGGTCGTCAGCCGGCGGTCGGTGGCGATGTCCCGGGCCTCGTTGCGGTCGAGCTTCGCGTTCCACCAGGACTGGTTGGCACGTGGCCGTTTCCCGTGGTCAGGACAGCTGTGCCAGAAACACCCATCGACGAACACCGCGACCTTCACCCGAGTGAACACGACGTCCGCGCGTGCTCGCACTCCGGGCAGTGGTGGGTGGTCGACTCGGTAGCGCAGGCCGATGGCGTGTAGGTGTCGGCGGAAGGCGAGTTCTGGACGGGTGTCTCGAGCCCGCTGGCCTTGCATCTTGCGCCGAATGGCAGGCGTGCTGGCGAAGGAAGCCTGCGCGGTCTCCGGGTGGGCAATCCGGTCGGCCGCCCGTGGCCGGCCGGACCGGTGGCGCTCGGTGCTCGCGGTCACCTCACTCAGTGGCGGCTTGCGGCCGCTGCGACACACTCGACGACCTGGCGGGCGAGCAGCGGGGGCACGGCGTTGCCGAGCTGGGCCTGGACGCTGTTGCGGGTGCCGACGAGATCGAAGGTGTCGGGGAAGGTGAACAGCCGTCTCATCTCGGGGACGCGAAGGCGGCGGTTGTCCCAGTGGAACGGGCCGACATTGGGGCCGGGCTGTGCCTGGATGGTGGGTGACGGCCGGTCGGGGTGAAGCTTGAGCAGGAACGACCAGTAGCGGCTGCGCCAGGCGAACAGCGGGTCGGGGTGGCCTCGCTCGGCGGTGTAGTGCAGGTAGTTCTCCCCGGGCGGGATGTCGTGGAGCAGGTGCGCGTACTGCCCGCGCAGCGTCTCCCCCGGCTCGGGGTCACTGACCAACCCCTCGAGCGCCTGTCCGGCGGTGACGTGGGTGTGCTCGGCGTGACCGCTGTGCCGGCCTTCCCAGCTCCCGCCGTGGCTGGGGTCCGGGTGGTCCGGCAGCCGGTTGCCCTTGGGGACGCCGATGACGAACAGTCGCGGGCGGGCCTGGGGGACGCCGTGCTCGGCGGCGTTGAGGACCTTCGCGCGATAGTCGTAGCCGGCCTCGCCGATCTCCCGCAGGAGCCGCTCGTACGCGGGCCGGGAGGCCCGGTTGTTGTAGGTCAGGGCGTACACGTTCTCCAGGACGAAAGCCCGGGGTTGGGCCTCGGCCAGGACGCGGGTGTAGGCCTGCAGCAGGCTCGCGTCGGGGTCCAGGCCGGACCGCTTCCACTCCAGCCAGAAGCCGCTCTTGCTGAACGGGGTGCACGGCGGGCCGCCGATGAGCAGGTCCGGGCGGGCGCGGCCGCGTAACCCTGCGGCGCGGAGGATCTCCTTGGTGGGGACATCGAGGATGTCCCGGCGGATGACCTCCGCGTGCAGGCCGTCGAAGTTCTTCTCCATCGTCAGGGCCGCGTCCCGGTCGTGCTCGACCGCCGCGGCGACCCGGTACCCGGCCTGCTCCGCGCCGAGGTCGAGTCCCCCGGCTCCGGAGAACAGGGAGATGGCGACGCCGTGCTCACCCGTCACGGGGCCAGCCTCCCACCGCGATCTATGGGGTCGGTGACCGACGCGGCCGTTACCCCGGCGGCGTGTCCGTCGGGGGTCCGGAAGACGCCGGGCGCGGCCTGCCCACCCGCCAGCGCTCGGTCGAGCTGTTGCTGGACCGCACGCCCGACCCGGAACGGGTACTTGCGCCAGTAGGCGTAGAAGTCAGCCGGGGTTTCGAACTCGCCGTGGCCGGCACGCAGGTCGTCGACCTTGGTGACCGCGCCGAGGTACTCCCGGGTCGTAGAGGAGCGCTGCCGGCTGGCGATCCGCCACGGGGGCTGCACGATCAGCTCCAGCCCGTCGACGCGGTCGGTGCTCGCCTCGTTCAGCACGTAGATGCCGAGGACGTCCAGGTGCGATGCGTAGTCGCGGAACGGGCGGAAGGTTCCCGGCCAGCGCAGCGCCGGGTAGCGGAAGTAGGTGTTGCCCGTGTACAGGGTGATCCGGCTCTGCGTGCTCACCCCCGGAGTCCCATCGGCACGCCGGGCGCGCTGGGCGATCTTCACGTCGACCGCGTGGAACCCCCCGCCGAACGCCGGCCCACTGACCTCCAGGTCCGGGTAGCCCCGCTCGGTTCCTCGGGCCGCGGACGCTCCGTCGACACCGGCGAGCGCGTCCAGCAGGTAGTCCACGATGCTCACCTCGAGCACGTTCGCCAGCGCAGCTGGCTCTTTCGGCAGCGGCAGCAGGTGACCACCCTCGGCGAGCTGCCGCTCCAGCTGCTCCGGGCCCGCGGCGACCATCGGCCACGCGTGCTCGCCTCGACGGCGGAACACCCCGCGCAGGTCGTAGGAGTAGCTGCCGCACGCCTCCCGCAGCCACGGCTCCAGGTCCAGGGCGTCGCTCACCCGCGCAGCGTCGCAGGACCCCGGCGATGCTCCGCGACCCCGCGACCGACTCGGCGTGTCACCGACCGGGTCAGCGCCCTCCTGACCAGTGGGATCAGCGCGGCGACGCCGCCGTCGACCGACGTCACGAACCGGGTCGGATCCGCCCCCTCCCCCGGCGCGTGGGCCCCGACCGCCCAGGCCTGGTGGTCCGCGCGGGACCACGCCAGCGCGTCCTCGGCGTCGGTGGCGAGCAGCCGGCCGCCCCCTTCCAGGACGGACTCGATGGCCGCGTTCATCCCGCCGGTCTGGGTGAACAGCGCCGGGAACCCGGCGCCGCGCAGCCCGTCAAGGACGTCGGCGTACTCGGCCGCGCCGACAGCCATCGTCTCCTCGTAGCTCAGCACCTTCATGACCTCCGTCGGCGCAGGGCCGGGCCGCCGCGGCCGGCCCGGCCCCACCGTCCTACTGCTTCTTCTTCGTCTCGTTGACAGTCGTCTTCGGGTGGCTCTTGACCGTCGACTGCCTCACGAAGCGGCCGCTGATTGCGCTCCGGCCCGTCTTGCCTGCGGATGCGCTCATGTCTCACCTCCCCTGCGCGGTCCGGTCTCGACCGAGTCGATCTGCAGGCGCTGCAGTGGGGCGGTCGCCTTGCTCGGCGACCACAACACTCCTCGGTCGCCCAAGAGGACGAACACCGATTCGACACGGCCCGGGTTGGAGAGCCGTCGTCCGCACATTGCCGGCTTCCCTGATCAGGTCAGCTGGCTCTTCTGCTTGCTTGATCGCGGAGCCGGCTGCGGACGGCGACTGCTGATTCACCGCCGGTCAACCGCAGCGCGACCCGAGTTCCGTCGACCACCCGTGCGAGGTCTTCGGGGGTCAGCCCGGCACCGCGGCACTGCTCGGCGAGGCCGTAGTCGTAGTGCCCGAGGCCGGCCGCCCGCCACTGGCGGATCTCCGTGGGCTCGAACATCCGCTCTGCCCATCGAACGTCGATCTCGCGCTCCGCTGGGGGGCCGTTCCGCCGGAGCGACCGCAGAGCCGCGGCCTCTTCCACCAGCGTCGGAACGCGGATGGATCCGCTTCCCCTGGGCGGGGGCTGTCTGGGCGGGTTGCGTGCTACCGGTCGGCCGAATCCCGGCCGGAGAGGTCTGAAGGGGTTGCGGGCGGGCGTTCGCCGACCAATCTCAGTCCTCAGCCGCTGGGCGACCGGCGCCTCGATCGTCGACGAGGCGGACCGGACGAATTCACCGAGGTCGGCCAGGATCGTCAGCACAGTTCGCGAGGAGAGGTTGCACTCCTTGGCCAGCTCGTACACACGGGCCTTGGGCATGGCGCTCCTTACCGTCGAGACAACACCGCGACAAGTCAAGGAGATCACAACCGACCGACAGAACGATCAGTCTTTCGGTCATCCACAACGACCAGCTGGTCGCAGGGACCACCCACCGGCACTGCGCGGTCCCGCGAAGCGCCCGCGGCGGACCGTTGACCGACGCAACCGGTCGGCGCTCGGCGGCGGCGGTGCTGTCAGGCCCGGTCCCTACCGTCTCGGCGGTGATGAGCGGTTGACGGCCCGGGTCGTGGTGTCGGCCTGATCGCCGCGGCCGTCGGCGGATGCACCAGCTCACCCGCCAAGGCTCCGGGAGCGGCCGGGCATCCCGCGACGACTGCGCGCGTCGACGACATCGACGCGCTACCTGTCCGCTCCAGGAACTGGGCGACGGCCGCAGGCCGGTACCGTCTGCCGGCCCTGCTGTTCTTGGGCCGGCGTTGGGGTGGTCGGTTGGCGGCGGTGACGTGGCCGCCACGACTCCCCGTGGATCGGTCCGCGGCCTAGCCTCTATTCCATGCCTGGGCGCTACGACCTGGCACTTCTGCTTGAAGAGCTCGGAGACATCGGCGGGCCGATTCCGTCCGACGGTGCTTCTGACGCAGCGTGGACCACCTGGGCTGACGCGCAGGAGTTGGAGGCCGCCCTGATCGGCTTGGCGTCCCGACCCCTTCACCGCGGCGACAGCAAGCATCTGTTGCGCATCCGCCAGCTGTTGGCCGAACCGGGACTTCGCGACCTGCTGGGAGCGAGGCTCGAATCGGCCGAACGCGTCGTCGTCTTACTGGATGCCCGTCTCGGCCACCACTAGGTGGCCGGTGCCGGCTGCTACTTCTCGGCGAACACGATCTGCTCGGGGGCACGGTCAGGCGCACGCTTTGTCCGGCGGTCCCCGGCTAGGCGAGGGCGACGGGGCGGACCGTAGGTGTGACGGCTCCGGACCCCGGCTAGCTCAGCTTTCCGGTCGCCGCCCGCCGAGCAGTCGCGTGACCGCTGACGCTGCGGGCCTGCGCGATCTTGACGATCCCCAGCGGCGCCTCGGTGCCCTCACGCCGGTGCCGCTCGACCTCGGCCCGGGCCAGCCGCACCAGGACCGGGCACACCACCGCCACACCGGCGGCGTCGGTCACCTTCGCTGCCTCGCTCGCGACGACCCTCCCGCTGACTCCCGGTTCTAACTCTCCCGCCCGCTGGGAGGCGTTGACTAGCTTCGCGGCCAGGATCCGCCTGGCCGCGTCCCGGAACTCCCCCGCGCTCGGGTCGGCCGCAATCAGCTCCAGCTCGTTGTGCCCCACCAACGCGACCCGCTCATCTGTGCTCGCCCAGTCCGCGATCGCCGCGACATACCGGGTCATCGCCCTGCCTAGCGCCGCGTTCACATCCGTGGAGGCGACAGCCTCCGTGCTGCTGCGCCGCGCCCACCACGCCGCGACCGCCGCCACCACCGCGCTGCCCACCGCAGCCGCGGCGGCCGCCCCCGCGAACACCTCACCAGCGGACAACCCAGGACCATGGAGGCA
>CAXTFU010000223.1:0-7888 GCA_964243385.1 uncultured bacterium
CTACCTGTGCAGCGACGCGTCCGCCCACATCAGCGGCAAGGTGTTCGGCGTGCAGGGTGACGCGGTCGAGCTGTACCGGCCCTTCACGAGCGAGGCGGCCATCCAGAACGGCGGCGTCCGGTGGACCGCCGAGCAGCTCGCCGGCCGGGTGGCCGAGCTGTTCGACGCCACCGGTCGGGCGCCCGCACCCGAGAACGGCATGGCCCGGCTGCGCTGGTCGATGACGGAGCGCAGCTAGGGCATCACCCGCTCGGGTGCGGCGACGACACGGTCACGCCGGAGTCACGCGAAGGACACGACACCCGCGTACCTTCGCTGTCGTGCGCGTCTTCCTGACCGGTGCGACCGGCCTGCTCGGCAGCGAGGTGGCCCATCTCCTGCGCGAGCGCGGCGACGAGGTGCGGGCGCTCGTGCGCGACCCGGCCCGCGCCGACCACCTGCGCGAGCTCGGCTGCGAGGTCGTCGCCGGCGACCTGTCGGACGAGCCGGCCCTGATGCAGCACTGCCGGGGCGTCTCGGCCGTCGTGCACGCCGCGGCGCTGGCCGAGATCGGCGTGACACCCGCCCGGCGCGAGGCGATGGTCGACGCGAACGTCAGCGGCACCGAGAAGGTGCTGGGTGCCGCCCTGGCGGCCGGGGTCGAGCGGGCCGTGCACGTGTCGTCGGTGGCGGTGTTCGGCGACACCGGCGGGCGCGTCGCCGACGAGGGCTGGGAGCGCGACCCCGCGGCCGGCTGGACGTCGGCCTTCGAGCAGACCAAGGCGCTGGCCCAGCGGCGGGCCTGGGAGATCGCCTCGCGCGGCCTCCCGCTCGTCGTGGTGCAGCCCGGCGAGGTCTACGGGCCGCACGACCCCGGTGCGCTCGGCGACGCCGTCGTCCGCTTCCTGTCCGGACGCCTGCCGGCCGTCGCGTTCCCCGACCAGGGCGTGTGCCCGGTGCACCGCGACGACGTCGCCGCCGGCGTGCTGCTCGCGCTCGACAAGGGCGTGCCCGGTGAGTCCTACGTCCTGGCAGGCGATCCCGTCCGCATGGCCGAGATGCTCGGGGTGCTCGCCGAGCTGAGCGGACGCCGTCCGCCGCGCCTGCACGTGCCCACCCGGCTGCTGCGCGCACTCACCCCGGCCGCGCCGCTCGTCAGCCGCGCGCTCGGGCTGCCGCCGAACCTGCGCGAGCTCATCAGCTCCTCGGACGGCGTCACGTTCTGGGCGTCGTCCGACAAGGCGATGGACGAGCTCGGCTGGACGCACCGGACGCTGCGCGAGGGTCTCGAGGAGCTGGTCGGCAGCCGCTGAACGGGCTGCGTCGGTGCGGCGGCTGCCCGGCCTGTTCCGCGTGGCCTACGGCTGCAGGTCGGCGGCGAGGGACGCGGCGTCGCGCAGCACCTGCTTGGCCGGACGACCGAGCGCCGCCGCGGCCGCCGCGACGTCGTCCCACTCGGGCATGGCGTTGACGACCTCGCCGTCGAGCAGGCCGAGCTTCACGCGCACCGGGCGCCCGTCGACGTCGACGACGCGCTCGGCGCGCCGCAGGGCGTGCTTGCCGACGGGCTGCGCGCGCAGGCCCAGCGTCGTCGTCTCGCGGAAGAAGACCTCGCGCACGGCGTCCGCGCGCGCCGGCGGGCAGAGGGCGGACAGGGTGTGCGCCGGGCGGCCCTTCTTCATGACGATCGGGGTGAGCCACGCGTCGTCGGCGCCGGCGGCCAGCAGCGCCGCCAGGACGCCGGGCCACAGGCGGGGGTCGAGGTCGTCGACGTTCGCCTGCAGGACCAGCGCCGGCTCCGCGTCGATCGCAGCCGAGATGTCGGGCGGGTCGCCGAGCACCAGCCGCAGCACGTTGGCGACCTCGTCCGGATCACGTCCACCGGCACCGGATCCCGTGCGCTGCAGCGACATCGCCGGTAGCGGCCCGTACCCGCCTACGGTCGCGGCGAGCAGCGCGGCGCCGGTCGGTGTCGTCATCTCCAGCGCGACCGGACCGGCCAGGACCGGCACCCCGCGCAGCAGCGCGAGCACGGCCGGACCGGGGACCGGCAGCGGACCGTGCGCGCCGCGCGTCGTCCCGCTGCCCAGCACGACCGGGCTGGAGGTCAGCGCCGACAGTGACAGGGCGTGCAGACCGGCCGCGGCGCCGACGACGTCGGCCACGGCGTCCAGCGCGCCGACCTCGTGGAAGTGGACGTCGTCCGGCGCGACCCGGTGCACCGACCCCTCCGCCGCCGCCAGCCGCGCGAACACGTCGAGGGCGGTGGCGCGCACCTCGTCCTGCAGGTCCGCCGCGTCGAGCAACCGGCGGACGTCGGACCACGTGCGGGTGCGCGGGTGCTCGTCGACGTGCACGTCGACCTTCAGCGCGCCGATGCCACCGCGCACCACCGGCTCGGCCGACAGGCGCACCGGCTCGACGCCCACGGCGTCGACCGCGGTCTGCAGCACGGCGAGCTCGGCACCGGCGTCGACGAGCGCCCCGAGCAGCATGTCGCCGGACACGCCGGCCGAGCAGTCCAGCCAGCCGATCACCGGGCGGTGCGCCGAGCGACCCGCGCCGCGAACACGCCTGCTCCGAAGCCGTTGTCGATGTTCACGACGGTGACGCCGGGCGCGCAGGCGTTCAGCATCGCGAGCAGCGCGGCGAGCCCGCCGAAGCTCGCGCCGTAGCCGACGCTGGTCGGCACGGCGACCATCGGCGTGCCGACCAGCCCGCCGATGACCGACGGCAGGGCGCCCTCCATGCCGGCGACCACGACGAGGCAGTCCGCGCGGTCGAGCACCGGGCGCGCTGCGAGCAGGCGGTGGAGCCCCGCGACGCCGACGTCGTCGACGCGCTCGACGCCGGCCCCGAACACGCGCGCGGTGAGCGCGGCCTCGGCGGCGACGGGCCCGTCGGACGTGCCGGCGGCCAGCACCGCGACCGTGCCACGGGGCACCGGCAGCACCCCGACGGCGACGGACCTGCCCTCGACGAGCACCTCGTCGTGCGCGCGCCGCAGGGCCTCGACCGTGTCGTCCGACGCGCGGGTGACCAGGACGGCGCGGTCGCCGGACGCCCGCAGCGCCTCGACCACCTCGAGCACCTGCGCCGTCGTCTTGCCGGCGCCGTAGACGACCTCCGGGTCGCCGGTGCGCAGCGCCCGATGCACGTCGACCAGGCTGTGCGCCAGCTCGTCGTAGGGCGCCGTCGCGAGCTGGTCGAGCGCCTCCGAGGGGTCGACGCTCCCCTCCGCGACGGCGTCGAGCAGCGCCTGCACCTGCGTCCGGTCCACGTCCGCGAGCGTACGGGGCCGCCGCCGCGCGGCTCCACCGCGCGCCGCCGCCGGGCGCTTAGGGTCGGCCGGTGTCGACCGAGTCGCTCGCCGTCGTGGCCTCCGGGTTCTCCGTGTTCGCCCTCGTCCTCGTGGTCGTGCTGGCCGCCCGCGTCGGGCGGCTGACCCGCGCCTACGACAGCCTGGTGGCCGGTGCGGACGGGTCCTCGTTCGTGGCGGCGATGCACCGGCACACCGCCGAGGCTCGCGAGCTCCGCACGGACGTGGGGCTGCTCGTGGACGAGCTCGCCCGTGTCCGCGGCGACCGGTCCGGGGCCGTCCGGCACATCGCCGTCGTCCGTTACGACGCGTTCGGCGACCTGGCCGGCGCGCTGTCGTTCTCCGCGGCGCTGCTCGACGACGAGGGGAACGGGCTCGTGCTGTCGTCGATCAACGGCCGCAGCGAGACGCGCACCTACGCCAAGCAGGTGCAGGGCGGGCGCAGCACCTTCCCGCTGTCACCGGAGGAGCAGGAGGCCATCGCCGACGCCGCGCCCTCGCCGGCGCGGTCCTCCGCCGCGCGGGTGCAGCCCGAGCTCGCACAGCGGTGACGGTGCTGACCGCTCGCCGCGCGCGTGGAGCAGCCCCAGCTCGAACGGCGGGTGACGGTGCTGACCGCTCCCGCGCGCTCGTGCGCCGCGGTGTCAGCCGAACAGCCCGCCGCCGCCTCCGCCGCCTCCGTGGTCGTGCGGCGGGACGACCGGTCCCTCGCTGGCCTGCACGACGACGAAGCCCTGGCCGGCGAAGGCGAGCTGGAACGCCTCGCCGCTGCCGCGTCCGATGAGCGCGCCGGCGCCGGCCGTGCGCACGAGCCGGGTCTGCAGGGTGCTCGACCAGGCGATGGCCGACTGGAGATCGGCGTAGGTCGGCGCCTCGGCCGTGCCGAGCACGACCGGGGTGCCGTAGGCGCTGATCACGAGCCGCCCGGTGCCGGTGAAGACCATGTTGAACGCGCCGCCGGACAGCGCGGAGGCACCCTCGACGCGGCGGATGTCCCAGGTCAGGCCGGTCTCGAAGGCGAGGACGTTGGCGCCGTTCACCGTGACCGAGTCACCGTCGAGGTCGAGCACGTGCAGCTCGTTGTCGTCCTGGGCCAGGAAGACGTCGCCACGGCCGGTGACGCGCATGAGCGGGACGCCCTCGCCGGTGAGCGCCTTCTTGAGGAACCGCCCGACGCCGCCGGCGCCCTCGTAGGCGAAGGTGACCTGGCCCTGGTAGGCGACCATCGAGCCCTGCCGGGCGAGCACCTCCCCGTCGAGCCGGACCTTGAGCATCCGCGGGTTCTGCAGCGACATGGTCTCGTCGCTGGTGGTCTCGAGGTTCTGTCCGAACAGCTCGCTGCGCATGCCCGGAACCTATCGCGGGCCCCCGGTACCGTGGCGAGGGTGATCGCGCTGTGATCGACCTCCGCCTGCTGCGCTCCGACCCCGACCGGGTGCGCGCGTCGCAGCGCGCCCGCGGCGACGACCCGGGCCTGGTCGACGCCCTGCTCGCCGCCGACGAGGCGCGCCGTGCCGCGGTGACCCGGGCCGACGGCCTGCGGGCCGAGCAGAAGGCCGTCTCGCAGTCGGTCCGCGCGGCGTCCAAGCAGGAGCGCCCGGCCGTCCTCGAGCGGGCACAGGCGCTCGCCGCCGAGGTGAAGCAGGCCGAGGTCGGGCAGGCAGAGGCGGACGCAGCCCTGCGCTCGGCGCACCTCGCCGTCCCCAACGTCGTGCTCGACGGCGTGCCGCCCGGCGGCGAGCAGGACTTCGTCGTCGTCGAGCAGGTCGGCGAGGTGCCGACCTACGACTTCCCGGTGAAGGACCACCTCGACCTCGGGACCGCGCTCGGCGCGATCGACACCGAGCGCGGCGCGAAGGTCAGCGGCAGCCGCTTCGCCTTCCTCACCGGCTGGGGCGCGCTGCTCGAGCTCGCGCTGGTCAACCTCTCGGTCGGCGCCGCGGTCGAGGCCGGCTTCACGCCGGTGATCGCACCGGCGCTGGTGCGCCCGGAGGCGATGGAGGGCACCGGCTTCCTCGGCGCGCACGCCGACGAGGTCTACCGGCTGGCCAACGACGACCTCTACCTCGTCGGCACGTCCGAGGTGCCGCTCGCGGCGTACCACTCGGGCGAGGTGCTCGACGAGCTGCCGTACCGCTACGCCGGCTTCTCGTCGTGCTTCCGCCGGGAGGCCGGCAGCCACGGCAAGGACACCCGCGGCATCATCCGCGTGCACCAGTTCGACAAGGTCGAGATGTTCTCGTACGTCGACCCGGCGCAGGCCGAGGCCGAGCACGCCCGGCTGCTCGCGTACGAGAAGGCGTTCCTGACGCTGCTCGAGCTGCCGTTCCGCGTGATCGACGTCGCCGCAGGTGATCTCGGCACGTCGGCCGCACGCAAGTACGACTGCGAGGCGTGGCTGCCGTCGCAGGAGCGGTGGCTCGAGCTGACCTCGACGAGCAACTGCACCGACTTCCAGGCGCGGCGCCTCGGCATCCGCGCGCGCGGCGAGACGGGGCTCGCGCCGGTGGCGACGCTGAACGGCACGCTGTGCGCCGTCGGCCGCACCATCGCCGTGCTGCTCGAGGTGCATCAGCGCGCGGACGGCTCGGTGCACGTCCCGGAGGCGCTCCGGCCGTACCTCGCGGGCCGCAAGGAGCTGCTGCCGCAGTGACCTCCAGCTCCTCGACGCCCGTGTCCTCGACGCCCGTGTCCCCGACGCCCGTGTCCCCGACGCCCGTGTCCTCGACGCCCGTGTCCTCGACGCCCGTGTCCCCGGCTGGCTCGTCACCGGACCCCGCGCCTTCGGTCGGCGTGTCGCCCGACGCCGGCCGCTCGGGCGCCGCCGCGCCGCCGCGGCTCGTCGCGTCCGACCTCGACGGCACCCTCGTACGCACCGACCAGGCCGTGTCGCCGCGCACGCGCGCGGTCCTGGCCCGGGTCGAGGAGGCCGGCGGGCTGTTCGTCATGGTGACCGGACGCCCGCCCCGCTGGATGGCGCCCGTCGCCGAGCAGACCGGTCGGCGCGGGCTCGCCGTCTGCGCGAACGGCGCGATCGTGTACGACCTGCACACCGAGCGGATCGTGCGCGACTACCGCATCGGGGCCGAGGTCGCGGTGCAGCTCGTGGAGGCGCTGCGCGCCGAGGTGCCCGGCATCGCGTTCGCCGCCGAGCGCGGCGACGACGGGTTCGGACGGGAGGCGTCGTACGTCCCCCGCTACGACGTCGGCGAGCCGCGCATCGCGCCCGCAGAGGAGCTCGTGCGGCCCGGCGTCGTGAAGCTGCTCGCCCGCGTCGAGGGCACCGGCTCGGACACGCTGCTGGCCGCCGTCCGCGACGTCGTCGGCGACCTCGCCGAGTGCACCCACAGCTCGGACGACGGGCTCGTCGAGCTCAGCGCCGCCGGCATCTCCAAGGCCTCCGGCCTGGCCGCCCTGGCCGACGAGTGGGGCATCGCCTCGCAGGACGTCATCGCCTTCGGCGACATGCCGAACGACGTGCCGATGCTGACCTGGGCCGGCCGGTCGGTCGGCATGGGCAACGCGCATCCCGACGTCCTCGCGGTCGTCGACGAGGTGACCGCCACCAACGACGACGACGGCGTGGCGAAGGTGCTCGAGCGCTGGTTCTGACGCCTGCACCGCGTCGACGGGCGGCGGCATGCCCGGGCCACGGCTGGCGGTCGTCCCCGAGGCGGCCGCGGCGTGGCTCGACGAGCTGCGCTGCGCGGCTCCGGGCTGTTGGTCGCTGTCGGTCGCGGTCGGCGGGCTCGCGGGAGGGCTGGGCGATTGGGCGCCTGTGCGCGTCGCGTCCTGAGCACGCCGCCGGCGGGAGGTCCGGGAGGGGCGTTGTGCGTCCTGCTTCGGCGAGCGGGGAGCGCTGTGCGCCATTCTCGACCGCAGGGGCGACGCCATGTCGCCGTCGAGCCCACTGCGGGCTGCTCCGCTGTGAGCAGGCACGGGGTCTCGCCGCTCACCGCGGACTGCCGGCTGCGTGCCGGCACAGGGCCCGACCGCCGCGCCGCAGGCGAGTGCCATGCCGACCGCCGACGCGGTCAGGTGTGGGCACCGCTCATGACGTGTCGGGGAGGTCGTCGATCCAGTTGTGGCTTGGTGGGTCGAGCCAGGGGACGACGAGCTGTCGGAGGCTGAGTCTGCCGAGGTGCCACAGGACGTGGTGCCGTCGACACAACAGCACGAGGTTGTCGAGGGTGGTCGGTCCGCCGTGTTCGCGGTGGATGAGGTGGTGGGCGTCGCAGACGGCGGCGGGTCGGGTGCAGTGCCGGGCGGCGCAGCCCTGGTCGCGGGCGGCGAGGGCGCGGCGCTGTGCGGTGGTGATGCTGTCGTGCAGCGCTTCGAGCCGGGCGACCTGGCCGGTCTGGTCGAGCAGGACGCGGCTGATGCGGGCGTCGCAGAGCAGGGCTTCGATGCGGCTGCGGGTCTGCGGCCCGGACCACGCCGCCGTCGCGCACGCCTTGTCGGTCGGGGTGCCGTGGCCGGTGGCGGCGGCGTTGACCGTGTCGGTGAAGGTGAGCGGCTGGTGGGCGGCGCAGCGCGGTCCGCAGGCGGTGCAGGCTTCTGCTTCGGCGTTGCGGGCGGCCCAGTCGGCGG